>CAZMHE010000032.1:0-19088 GCA_964566015.1 uncultured Sangeribacter sp.
CCCATCTGATCTTCCTCAAAACATCCGGTCAAAAGAAAGAGAGAGGTGGTTATCGACAAGATGATAATTATAAATTTTCTCATTCCTTAGCATTAATCGGTAAACAATTTACGTTTGTTGAGCGCAAAGTTACAAATTCGGTCTCTTATATTCAAAAAAGTGAGTTTAGTTTTAGTTTAGTTTTTCAAAATGACTGAAAACTTGAAAAACGCGAAGCATACACCGGGAATAGGCTCGCCGTTTCCCCGGGAATAGGCGCGCCCTCGCGCCGTCATTGTGCTGTCAACGCCTTCAGGAGTAGGCGCGCCCTAGCGCCGTTACAATGTCAGAGCAGACGGATGATGTTGTCGGTGGTCTTTGGATCGACCTTATCGTCGAATATCATCTTCCCGATCATGTTGCGGCGGTATGTGACCGTCGCCTTGTCCCTTCCGATCAGGATTGCTATCTCCGTCGGGGTAAACCCGCACTTGATAAGCAACGAAGTTTGACGTTCGAGTTTTGACATGTGACCGGCTGTGAGGAATGTTAAATTGGTAATGAAATTCGGTGATACCTCCGACACTAACTTCTCCAGTTCATCCCAGATCCTACCCTCATCCCCCATGCTGATACTCTCCCTGCAATTTATCTTCCTTTGAAGTTTTTTATAAACCTCTGACTGTAGAATCTTTTCAGGTACTACATATGTCTTTTTAGATAAGTTGGAGAAGGAGAGCAACTCTTTTCTCAGTTCCTCGCGTAAGTGTTCTTCATCAGGTTGCCCCAACGATAGTTTCTTCTCGTCTTGAATTGGAAATTCATTATTCTGAGGTGAAACCATTCCGTTATCATATGTCCCTTGATTTTGATCTATTTCTTCCAATCTTTGATTCAGGGCTTTTAGATTGACAAGAGCTTGCTGAAGACGGATTATGTTGTTCTTGTTTTTGTTCTTATAATAGAAAACACATACAGCAAGGATAAACAGGATTCCCAATGCAATGATTAACAATTCCAGGAAAAGGTTCTTCTTTTTCTGTGCCTCGATTTTACCTCTATCGTGAAGTTAGTAATTATATTGGGTTTGCTGGAGAAGCGCGAGCTGGTTCTCGTTTTCATTCAGAATATTCTCAAGAATTGTCCTATATGAGGAAATATACCGATCTAATGAATCGGGATTTACCATATTTCTTACCTCAGGATCGAGCAAGGTCTGATAACCGGTCTGTTTGCTTGTATTGTAACTACTGTGAATAAGTTCTTCGGCATACATACACGCGGTGTCCATGATTCCGGCTCTTGTGTAAATTTCTATCGCATACGCAAGAGCTGTATTCTTGGATAATTTACTGACTCGTTCCGGTGTGCTTCGAATCAACATGAGAGCTGAATCTACTTGTCCTTTTCTGAATTTTACGGCAGCCAGATACATATTTGTATTTGCATTATGAGTGCCATTTAGTGATCGGGTAAGTGGGAGTGCAGCCGAGAAACAACTATCTGCCGCTTCAAACTCATGTCCCCTCATGTAATTTACTCCCAGTAACTGCAAATCATATACTAAGTTCAGGGTATCTTTTAATAGGGAGTGCAAATGCACAGCTTGGTTAATATATGGAGTGGCTTCTTTGAATAGTCTTAATTTGTCGAGCAATCTACCAGACTGACTCGAAACCCTGCTTTTTAGATCAAGTTGTTCCTGAGTGTCCGTTAAATGATCCAGTGCTTTTTGGAAATATTTAAGTGATGTAGGGTAGTCGCCGAGGTCGCTGTAGACTCGGCCTCCGTAGTAGAGTGCCTCCGGATAGGAAGGGTTGTCTTTGTGATGCTCGTAATAGGATATTACGTCGAGGATAAGGCTGTCGGAGGTATGGGTGTTGTAGTTCTTGTCGTTGGCCTTGATGGTGAGCAGGTCGTAGAAGTGTCGGTCACCGGTGGAGAGTTCTGTCGGGTCGATGCTGTCGAGTGCGGTCAAAGCCTCCTCATAGGAGTGTTCGGCGAGATCGGCTACGCGCACCAGACGCGGGTCATGCTCCTGACGGTTACATCCGACCGTCAGGAGTAGGAGAATTGTTATTATAGAGAATAAAATTCGCATAGACATGATGTTAGTTTAACCGGGAGGAGCCGCGTACCGGGAGGTTCTGCGCACTGAGAGGTACCGCGCCCTCGCGGTACACATCGTCGGTGGACGGCGCGAGGCGCGCCTACTCCTGATGGGACGGTGACAGCACAAAGACGGCGCGAGGGCGCGCCTATTCCTGATGAAACGGTGCGAGGCGCGCCTCCTCCCGAGCTACAACTCCTCTATCTCCTGACGGGAAAGTTTTGTCAGTTCAATTATCTGGTCAATGCTCATGCCCATTGATTTGGCTGTCTTGGCGATAACCCGGACTGTTTCAGCTTTTCCTTTCGCCAAACCTTTTTCAATGCCTTTCGCCATGCCTTTTGCCATGCCTTTCGCCATACCTTTCGCCATGCCTTCAGCCACACCCTCTGCGCGCCCTTCGGCGCGCTCGGTCTCTGCGATGGCGTAGTTGTCCCTGTAAACCTTGAGCGAATGTTTGTATGCGGCGCGCTCCTCCTCATTGAGTGCCCCGTAGCGGGCCACCTCCCCCAGTCTCCTGAAGACAGGGTCGTTCATAAATGTTGCCGGTATTGCTTCCATCTTCTCCATGTTTTTAAGTATGTAAATCCATCTCTCCAGTGTGTCCTTGCACTCCTCCGGTTTCTTGTCCATCAACGGCAGCTTGATGAATATCATCCTCATCCGGTCAGAGAAAACCTCCTTCCTCTGCATGTTGTAGAGGCAGACATCCTCGCGGAGCAGCTGCCTCTCCATTCCCCGCCATTCAAAGTTCATCAGGAAGATGCCGTATACGGGCGTAAGCTTGTAATTCCAGTCCTCACCTCTCTGTCCCTGTGCGTAGATGTCTGCCGAAAGGTAATAGAGAGCCCTGTCGTCGAAATTCGTCTGATACCTGTTCTGCATCTCGACGATGAACTTCTTGCCGTCAGCCGTCTTGCAGTGCAGGTCGTAGATAAGGGCACGGTCATCCTTCGACTCACCCTTGTTCTCCTTGTCGACGAACTCGACTGACTCGATCGGGTCATCCTTACCGAAAACAGCATTGAGGAAAGACAGGATGAACCCCTTGTCGGCATCGCGGCCGAACAGGTACTTGAAACCGAAATCGGTCAGCGGGTTGATATATACTGAAACCGGATCACTCATATGAAGGAACGGATTTTGTGTTTTCTTTTGCAAACATAATGCAATTCCGTGAGAATTGCAAGAATTATTTCAAAAACAATCACCTTGTTTCCATTCTATGTCTATAAAATGCCTACCGATGGTGTTTTCAGATTAGAACCACACATAAGCCATATAAAAAGCCACACAGGCCGCTGATTCTCATCAGCGACCTGTGTAAATGTTTTCCATAATACTTTTCAAACTAACCTAACATCATGAATAGAAAATCCTATTGTTTCGACTTTCTGTATTTATAACATGAGTCAGGTCGATTTGGTTCATACCCTTATCAAAAAAAGTTGCGTATCAGGAGTAGGCGCGCCCTCGCGCCGTCCATGTGCCGTCCCCATACCGGGAGTAGGCGCGCCTCGCGCCGTTTTACCGGGAATAGGCGCGCCTCGCGCCGTTACGCCGTCGACGTGTACCGCGAGGGCGCGGTATTTCCCCCATTGCGCGTTACCTATGGATGTGTCAGAGCAGACGGATGATGTTGTCGGTGGTCTTTGGATCGACCTTATCGTCGAATATCATCTTCCCGATCATGTTGCGGCGGTATGTGACCGTCGCCTTGTCCCTTCCGATCAGGATTGCTATCTCCGTCGGGGTAAATCCGCACTTGATAAGGAGAGCCATGTGGTAGAACTGCTCTTTAACCGGAGAGCCCAACAAGAGTTGTAGATGGTAGCTGAAGTATGGTGAGGCTCCAAGCACAATCGACTCCAACTCCTTCCAAAGCTCGTTGTTCTCGAAGAGAGGTCGGTTCTCCGTGATAAATTCACGCAAAGTAGTATAGATGCTAGAGGTAAGAATGGTCTCGGGGACTTGATAGGTTTTCCCGGATTTACTGACCTTGCCGGCCCTGAGTTTTATTTCTTCAAGGCGTATTCCAATTTCTTTCATCAGTTCCTCCCTGCTCTTTCTCTTTCTCCACTCTTCCTTATTTAGATTCTTCGCTGAATCTGATTTCTCCAGTGATGCATTGTTTTCAGGCGATGTGGAATCCATGTCGGTTACTTCAGATTTATTGAGGGTGAGCTGTTGAAGACGCTCGAGGTCAGCAAGACGGCTCTTAAGACGGACATAGTCTTTCTTCCTTTTACGCAAAATTGATAATATGACGATGACTCCGATGAGAACACATGAGATGATTATGACGATGGCTCTTCGCAATCCCGCCGAAATGGCTCCGGACTTTTGAGCACTTCTTTCATGCAGTGCATAATTATAGTGGGCCTGTTGCTCAGCCTCAAGCTGGGGTTCATGTCCGTTCATTATCCTTTGAAGCAGATTATGATACTCTTCCAGATAGTTAATTAGGCTATCTGCATTAAGCTTCTTCCTTATATCAGGAGAAAACAAAACTTCATACCCTATTCTTTTATTTAAAGGATCGGAAGATTGGATAAGCAAATTGGCATATTTGGTTGCTGAATCAGGTAAGTTAAGTTGCTGATAGATTTGGGCAGATACTGCCAATGCCCAATTTCTAAAGTCGTCAGAGACCTTATCTGGAATCCCCTGGATCTTTTTATAAGCAGAATCGAGCATACCGACCATCAGATAGGATCGTGCAAAGAATAAATCACATTCGCTCGTGTCGGGAGAGTTAAGCTTCTTTGCATATTGACGCGATAGACCATACCACTTCCTATCCTCTCCTAAAATACCCATATCCTGATAATTGTGACCTAACAACATGGCATCATACATAAGGTTGAGGGTATCCTTAAGTATGCCCGAGACCGTGAGAGATTGTTGAATACATTGTGCCGCATCCTTGTACATCCTCATTTTATTGAGTAATCTGCCTGTCTGACTTAGAACATGTCCTTTGAGGGCCAAGTGCTTATTATCATCATCCAATTCATCCAACGCCCGGTGGAAATATTTAAGTGATGTAGGATAGTCGCCGAGGTCGCTGTAAACCCTGCCTCCGTAGTAGAGGGCCTCCGGGTAGTAAGGGTCGTCTTTGTGGTGCTCGTAATAGGATATTACGTCGAGGATAAGGCTGTCGGAGGTATGGGTGTTGTAGTTCTTGTCGTTGGCCTTGATGGTGAGCAGGTCGTAGAAGTGTCGGTCACCGGTGGAGAGTTCCTTCGGGTCGATGCTGTCGAGTGTGGCCAATGCCTCCTCGTAGGAGTGCTAGGCGAGATTGGCAGCGCGTACCAGACGCGGGTCATGTTCCTGACTGTTACATCCGACCGTCAGAATGAAGAGAAGTGATAGTATAGAGTATAAAATTCTCATAGGCTATGATGTTAGTTTAACCGGGAGGAGCCGTGTACCGGGAGGTACCTGTAACGGCGCGAGGGCGCGCCTACTCCCTGTCACGAGGACGGCACAGAACGGCGCGAGGGCGCGCCTATTCTTGATCACGAGGACGGCACAGAACGGCGCGAGGGCGCGCCTACTCCTGATGGGACGGCGCGGGGCGCGCCTGCTCCCGGTCAAAATTACTCCATTTTCTTTATATATGCAAATTTGGGTTGCAAAACGATGTAAAGAAGCAAAGACGCATAAACGCCACACAGGCCGCTGATTCTCATCAGCGACCTGTGTAAATGTTTTCCATAATACTTTTTCAGGATTACTTGGTGAGGCGGCGGCGTTTGCCGCGGTTGGTGAGCACCATGCCGAAGATGATGATGGCCATAGCCGCTACCTGTATCCAGTGAAGTCTGTCAAGACCCATGATGACCGATGCAATCGTCGCGAACACCGGTATCAGGTACTGGTAGATCGAGACAAGCTCGGAGCCGATCCTCTTCAAGGCTCCGCTCAGCAGGAAGTAAGCGATGAAACTCGGACAGAGCACGATGAATGTTATCCACAGCCAAGGACCGGCTCCGGCGTGCATGATCCCCATGTCGCGCATCGAGCCGAGACAGAATAACGCAGGCACTGACGCGAAGAGGAAGACCCAACGCAACATCGTGACTGGACGGTAGGTGTGCGATGGCTTCTCGGTGATTATCAGGTAGACCGAATAGCAGAGCGTAGAGGCGAGCGCGATGAGGTCGCCCAACAGGTTGTCTGATCCGTGAGCACCTTTGTTGCCCGAGACAATGACCACGACCGCGCCGGCAAACGCCACGACAACGCCGATATATTCAAGCAGCGAGGGGCGGCGGTGAAGGAAGATGACCCCGATCAGTATCACGAAGGCCGGCGGAAGGGTCATGATGATCGAGACGTCGATAGGGTTGGCGAATTTCATCGAGAGGTTGAGCAGGAAGATGAAGCAGAAAAGGCCCACGCCGCCACCTACGGCAAGCCGCCACCAGTCGTTGCGTGCTATTTTTTCCGTCTTGACAAATATCGAGGCCAGCCAGAAAAGTACACATGCCCCCATCACGCGGCAGACGGTAACGGCATTGGCCGGCATCCATTCCGGCACGAGTGCCTTGACGGCAGGGATATTCACGCCCCAGAAGATTGTGGCCACAAGTATGGCCATGCTTCCGGCAAGAAATGGCCCGCTGAAGCGTTTTCCTGACGCCGCGGGACTTTGAATCTTATCATTAGTGTTTTCCATAACAGTTATCTTATGTATCTTTAAAACGCTCTGCCGCCGTGTTGGTTTGCGGAATAATCGCGTTGGTTTGCGGAATAATAATGAAGTGTGACATCGCGTTATTTACGTGTGAAAAAGCTTTTTCCGACACTCCTATACTCATCACGCCCCTCACTGCGCCGCTTCGCGGCCTTGACGGGGATTCTTCTCTGTGTCCTGATCCTTGCGGCCTGCGGCACTAAGAAGAACACCGCCACATCCAGACAATGGCAGGCTTTCACCACCCGCTACAACGTCTATTTCAACGGAGCCGAGCACTACAAGGAGCAGTTGAAGACTATGGAGAACGGATATGAGGACGACTATACCCGGATGCTCCTCACCCACCCTGCCGAAGCGCGTGGCGACAACAAGCGTCCCCAGCCCACGGGTGATTTCAAGCGCACTATCCAGAAGATGCAGAAAGCCATACAGCTCCACTCCATCAAGAAGAAACCGGCCAAGCGCACCTCCTCCCCGAAGGAGAAGGCTTTCCGTGCACGCGAGGAGTTCAACCCCTTCCTTCATAACGCCTGGCTCATGATGGGGCGCGCCCAGTTCTTCAACGGAGATTTCCTCGGGGCCGCATCCACCTTCCTCTACACTGCCAAGCATTTCACATGGCTTCCGCAGACCGTCACCGAGGCCCGGATATGGCAAGCCCGCTCCTATGCTGCCATGGACTGGATCTACGAGGCTGAGAATGCCCTGCGTACCGTCAAGGAGAAGGATCTGACCAACAAGCAGCTCCGTCTGCTATATAATGTGACGCGTGCCGACATCCTCGTCCGCGCCGGCGATTATGCCGAGGCCGTCGTCCCTCTCCGTGAGGCTGCACAGGCCTCCTCGGGGCAGCAGAAAAACCGTCTCTGGTTTCTTTTAGGACAGGTATATGCCAATCTCGGACGCCGCAAGGAGGCTTATGAGGCCTACCGCAAGGCCGGAAGCGGGGCCTCGACTCCCTACCGTACAAAGTTCAACGCCCGCATCAAGCAGAGCGAGGTCTTCTCCGGCACAAACATCCGCAAGGAGGTAAATGCCCTCAAGGGGATGACCCGCTACGAGCGCAACAAGGAATTTCTCGACCAGATATACTATGCCATCGGCAACCTGTGGCTCTCGCGTGGCGACACCGCCGAGGCAAAGAAGAATTATATCATTGCCGTGGATAAATCCACAAGAAACGGCATCGACAAGGCCATGGCCCAGCTCGCCTTAGGCAACATCTATTTCGATGAGGGAGACTATGTCAAGGCCCAGCCGTGCTATTCGGAGGCCGTGCCCCAGCTTCCGGAGAATTATCCCGGCTACAAGACCCTTCTCCTGCGGAGCGATGTGCTCGACGAGCTCGCCGTCTATTCCGGCAATGTTCAGCTTCAGGATTCACTCCTCGACCTCTCGAAGCTCTCTCCCGAGGAGCAGAAGGCCGTGTGCCAGAAGATTGTCGACGACCTGATCAAGAGGGAGAAGGAGGCTGAGGAGGCCGCCAAGAAGGAAGAATATCTCGCCAACCAGCAGGGGAACGGTTCCCCGATGGACAAGAGTGCCCCCACGACACCGGCTGTCGGCATGAACACCGACAAGTCCTGGTATTTCTACAACACTATGACCAAGAACGCCGGCAAGACGGAATTCCAGCGCAAGTGGGGTGCCCGTAAGCTCGAGGATGACTGGCGACGCCGCAACAAGGCCACATTCTCACTTGATGATGAGGAGAATGATGAGGAGAATGGAGATAAGGAGGGTGAGGGTGAAAGCCTGAAGTCTTCCGACGCTTCAACACCCTCGAAGAGCGATAAGGAGAATGACCCGCACAACGTGGAGTTCTATCTCCGCCAGATTCCTTCCACACCGGAGGAGGTGGCCACGGCTGAGGATGTCATCCAGGAGGGTCTCTACAACATGGGCGTCATACTGAAGGATAAGCTCGAAGACTATCCGGCGGCGCGCAGCGAGTTTGACCGTCTGCTCACCCGTTTCCCCGACAATATCTACCGTCTTGACGTCTACTATAATCTCTACCTGATGGCAGTGCGTCAGGATAACGGCACGGAGGCTGAGAAATGGCGTCAGAAGATTCTGACCGACTTCCCCGACTCACCCTACGGGCAGGCTATGCTCGACCCGCACTATTTCGACAACCTCAGGAAGATGCATGAGGTGCAGGAGAAGATGTATGAGGAAGCCTATGCCGCCTATCTCGGCGATGAGAACAGCCGCGTGCATGAGATCACGGCGGAGATGGAAGACCGCTATCCCCTCTCGCCGCTTCTCCCCAAATTCGTATTTATCGACGCCCTCTCCTACCTCACGGAGCACGACTATAAGCTCTTCCAGGACCGTCTTACGGAGCTGCTGCGACGTTGGCCTGACACGGATATGACCGATATGGCCTCCGGAATCCTCAAGGGGCTCAAGGAGGGACGCGAGCCGAATGCGGGTATGTCGAACTCACGCGGAATGTTGTGGGACATCCGCCTCACCGAAGCCGGTGACGGAGACGCTGCG
The DNA here is from genome assembly GCA_964566015.1 of uncultured Sangeribacter sp. Classification (GTDB taxonomy): domain Bacteria; phylum Bacteroidota; class Bacteroidia; order Bacteroidales; family Muribaculaceae; genus Lepagella. Next base: position 9,300 of record CAZMHE010000032.1, read on the forward strand.
GGCGACGGACAGCCGGCCAACTTCGAGCGCGATCCCGACTCGCCCCAATATCTGGTGCTCGCCTTCCCCCGCGACGAGGTCAATGCCAACCAGGTGCTTTATGATGTGGCGCGATTCAACTTCTCCTCATTCGTGGTGAAGGATTTCGACCTCGAACCGATGGGCTTTTCCAATATCGGTCTGCTGATAATCAAGGGATTCGCTAATCTTAAGGAGCTTGAGCATTACCGGGCCGTGATGGAACGCAACGGTTTCCGTCTCCCTGAGGGAGTGCGCCCGATCATGATTAGCAAAGCAAACTTTGAACTATTGCTGCGCGAGGGTCGTTCTTTTGAAGACTACTTCCGTTTCCAGGAGGAGGCCGAGAAGGAGGCCACCGAGGAGGAAATCCTCGGTCCGGGCATGACAATGCCCACTCCGGAATCTGAGCAGCCGGAAGAGGAGGAGGCTCCCGAACAGCCTGAAACCGAACCGGAGCAACCTGTCGAACCGGAGCAACCCGAGCAACCCGAGGAACCGGAAGAATTCGAGATACAATAGACCAACGATATTAGCCACGCGACATGGACAAGATACTCTGGGCCGATGATGAGATAGATCTCCTCAAGCCACACATAATGTTTCTCAAGAACAAGGGTTACGACGTGACGACCGTCTCCAACGGGCGTGACGCACTCGACACGCTCGACCGGGAGCGTTTCAGCCTCATCCTCCTTGACGAGAATATGCCGGGCCTCTCGGGTCTGGAGACCCTCTCGCGCATCAACCAGACGCATCCCGACATCCCCGTCATAATGATCACGAAGTCGGAGGAGGAGAACCTCATGAACCAGGCCATCGGCAACCAGATTGCCGATTATCTCATCAAGCCGGTAAATCCCAACCAGATTCTCCTCTCCATCAAGAAGAATCTTCACAGCGGGGAGCTTCAGGCGCAACAGGCCACTTCCGGCTATCAGCAGGAGTTTCAGAAGATCTCATCACTGATCAATTCCGCCCATTCCGTCGAAGATTGGATGGAGGTGTATCGTCAGCTCGTATACTGGGAACTTAAACTGGCAGACACCGACAACTCCATGGCCGAGCTCCTGCTCATGCAGAAGCGTGATGCCAACAGCAATTTCTGCAAGTTCGTGAAGCGGGAATACGAGGGCTGGGTTAATTCCGAAGATCATCCCCTCATGAGCTGCGACCTGATGAAGAGGCGTGTGTTCCCACTCCTTGACGCCGGAGAGAAGGTCTGCTTCGTGCTCATAGACAATTTCCGTCTCGACCAATGGCGCGTGCTGCAACCGTTGCTCACGGAATGGTATAATGTACAGGAGGATCTTTACACCACCATCCTGCCGACATCCACGCAATATGCCCGCAATTCTATCTTCGCCGGGCTTATGCCCCTCCAGATCGCCACGATGTTTCCCGACCTCTGGGTCGAGGAGGATGAAGACGAGGGGCTGAATATCCATGAGAGCGAGCTTATACAGACCCAGCTTGACCGGTTCCGCCGCAAGGAGACCTTCTCCTACAACAAGCTCAATGATTCCTCGGCGGGGGAGAAATTCCTTCAGAAACTCAACACGCTGCGCGATATACCGCTTAATGTGGTGGTGCTCAATTTCATCGACATGCTCTCACACGCCCGAACGGAATCGAAGATGATTCGCGAGCTTGCCAATTCCGACGCGGCCTACAGGTCGCTGACCGAGTCATGGCTGCGCCATTCCTCGACACTCGACATATTCCGCCGCATGGCGGAGATGGGCTTCCGTGTGATTGTCACGACCGACCACGGCACAATCCGCGTGGACAACCCGATAAAGGTCGTGGGCGACCGCAACACCAACACCAACCTCCGCTATAAGGTAGGCAAGAACCTCAATTACAATCCGCGACAGGTCTACGAGATGCACAATCCCAAGAAATTCGGTCTTCCGGCACCTAATCTCTCGAGCACCTTTATATATGCCTGCAACGAGGATTTCTTCTCCTACCCGAACAACTATAACTATTATGTGCAGTATTACACGGGCACTTTCCAGCACGGAGGCATCTCGCTTCAGGAGATGCTCGTGCCCTTTGTCACGCTGACTCCGAAATGAAGGGATCAGGAATAATACTCTCTGTCATGTTGGCTGCGGGAGCGGCTCACTTAAGCGGTGAGATCTCCACGGCGTCGCCGGAATCCCTGTTCCGGGAGGCATTGCGTGTGGAGGCCGGCAACGATTCCGTTCCCCCCGATTCCCTGCGAGCTTCACGACTGCTCGATATGGCCGCCCGCAGAGGGTATGCACCTGCCCAGAATTATCTTGGCTACCGTTATTTCAACGGCAGCGGAATACGCGAGGATGTGGATTCCGCCCTCTATTGGCTTGCGAAAGCGGCCGGACAGGGCGATGCCAAGGCGGCTAATAATCTCGGCTATCTGTTAGGCTGGAGCGACCGTGTGACACGCGATTATCCGCAGGCCGTGAAATGGCTCCGTATTGCGGCTGACGCCGGTCTGCCGACAGGTGAGAGTCAGCTTGCCGACCTCATGCGCAGGGGATTGGGCACGGCTCCCGATACTCTCGGGGCCGCGCGCCTCTATGAGAAGGCGATGGGCGCCGGGCTGCATGACGCGGAGCTGAAGCTGACGTCGATGATGGGGTATCGCTGGGAGAAGCTTCCGGCAGACTCCGCACTGCGTCTCGGGCGACAATATCTGAAGACCGGTGCACCTTATGCCGCCTCCGTTCTGCTGAGAAGTGCCGCTTCTCAGGGAGATCCCAATGCAATGGCGCTGATGGGTCATCTATATTCACGGGGTGAGGGTGTGGAGTATGACCATCACCGCTCGGTTGTCTATTATTATGAGGCGGCGCGACGCGGAGTGGCCCCCGCTCAGTTCGTCATCGGGGAATTGCTCGACATCTTTCCGGATGCCCTTGATGGGATCGCTCCGGATTATCCTGACACCCCGGATGCCCGTTACTGGTATGACGAAGCAGCCCGCGGAGGCGTCACCGATGCTGAGACCGCCACACGCCGGCTCCTCCAATAACAAGTTTATTTTCCAATAAGAAAGGGTGGCCGAAAACAGCCACCCTTTCTAAAAGATTATTGTCGGTATTCTGCTCGTGTTACTTCACGACCTTTGTTGACTTCCCACCCTCAACGCGGATGAAGATGCCGTTTGAGGGATTGGCCACACGCTGACCCTGGAGGTTGTAGTAAACCACGGGAGCCTTTTCAGTGGCGATTTCGCTGACACCTGTCAAAATATTGTGGAGTGAGATCTTGGTGTTCATGTTTCCGGCGAGACTTGCCCCGTTATTATCCTGCCATGTGTAGTACTTATCGGTGGCTCCGGCGAAGTTGAAGCCAACCTTCGGCAGAGTGATGACATTTGTGGCGGCATCGTAGGTGGAGGGAAGGTATCCCTGGAGACCGGCCTCAATCTGCTCTTTGGTATAGCCCAAAGCTGAATAGAAGCCGTTGGGGTTCAATGCCATTAGTTTAGTGCTGCCGTTCATTGCTCCCATGAAGATGCCGGGAGTGACAATGACGAAGTCGGGATCCGCAATGTTGATGACGATATAGCCTCCCTGACTGAACACATCGGCCGGCATCGGGCAATCCTCTGCCATGTATGGATTGTCGAGACGAAGGAGATTATGGTTCTCGATATTGCGCTGCACCTTAATTTCCCAGGGGAACTCAGAGGGAAGGAGAGGCACGCCGTCAATATTGTAGCTCGGAAGGATCCATCCATCCTCGAACGTGGCGTCGGCATAATCCTCCCAGCCTTCATTCGGATCCGCGGGAGTGTATTCTCCGGTAAATACATTGTTGTAGCTCAATACCCAGAAGCCGAGAGATTCATCATTGTAATCACCTAATGCCCATACATCGAGGGTAGGGAATGTGATGACATTCTCAGCATCGAGAGTGCCCACCGAAGCAGCGGCTGAAGAGATTCCGGGCTGCACTTTGCCGTCTACCACAGGCTTGAGGTAGAAATAGGTGTCATCACCGCCGGAATCCTTGCCAAGATACTGGTCGTTGGGGATGGTGAGGGTGTTTTCAGAGGGTGAGAAGATACCCTTCACCGGGGTGCTGACAATGGAGCTTGATATGATTCCCGTGATGGCCACCTCGCCGGTCGCAGGGTTGGTGACGGTTATGTTGATCTGTTTCGGATTGTTGCCGCCACTGCTCAGAATGGTAGTATATGTGAATTCATATTCTCCGGCGATGCGGTCTACTCCTTCGAGAGGTTCGCCGGTATCGCCGCCACCCTCCTCAACGATCTCGCCGAGGAAAGTGAGGGTGTTGTCTGAGGCCATTTTCCAGTAGGCCCAGTCATCGGGATAGTTTCCGAGCACCCAGATTTCATCAGAGGGGAAAGTGATTGTGGCACCGTTGATTCTGCCGAGGGCGTATTCCACATCCATGCAGCCATTCTGCCAGGTGGTCTCTTTCAGATAGAAAGAGTTGTTATCGCCAAAGTAATCATTGCCGAGATTCTGGGGCTGATAGATCTTCATGGTGTTGGCCACGGGGTCGATGAAGCAATGTACGGAGAGTCCGCCGGGGAACCCGCTCATTGAGAATTCGCCTGTAGAGGCATCCACGAGGGTCATTTCGAGAGTAGACTCCATCCACTTATTGAAGTCATAGCAATCGTAGTGGTTCCATTGGTATTCACCCTCATAATTCTGGAGGGCGCGTACGCGGGCCGGGGTGGTGAGATGCTTTTTAGCCATTGTCACTTCCGAACGGAAGTTCCGGTTGTTGAGCTCCAGAGTAGTGGTGCTCGGCTGCTGGCGCACTGCGGCTGAGGCCCCGAGAGTCAGGGCGGCTGCCATTGAGAAAGTAAGCAGTTTCTTCATGAAGTTAAAGATAAAAATTTAGTATTACACACCCTACCCTTGCGGGAGGTGGGGATGATTGCTTGTTGAATAGTCGTAACTTTGAAATGCAAAGATAATGAAAATTATTACAATAACGAAGAAAACTTCGGTCCAAACGTTGTAAATAAACAAGGTCGCATAAAACGCCACACAGGCCACTGATTCTCATCAGCGACCTGTGTAAATGTTTTCCATAATACTTTTCAAACTAACCTAACATCATGAAACGAAAATCCTATTGTTTCGACTTTCTGTAATTATAACATGAGTCAGGTTTGTTTGGTTCATACCTTTATCAAAAAAAGTTGAGTATCTGGAGTAGGCGCGCCCTCGCGCCGTTTCACCGGGAATAGGCGCGCCCCGCGCCGTCATGTGCCGTCCCCGCCACCGGGAATAGGCGCGCCCACGCGCCGTCACAGTGACAGCGTGTACCGCGAGGGCGCGGTACCTCCCAGTCTGTCCCTCCCGGTACACTATTTCCCGGTCAGTCTACTTTCAATTTAAGTGTTGAGATCCCATACGGGGACTGGGCTTTGGCTACATAGACACCCGGCTGCAGTGAAATGGTCGGAAGCGATTCATAACCGCTTGCAACAACCCTTCCCGACAGATCATAGAGCGTTATCTCTGCTCCCTCAGCTCGGATTCCGTCACCGGTGCGTTCAATCGCAAGATTGACTGTCGGCTGTGCAACTTCGGCCAATTCAATTATCTTCGCTACGTCAACATAATTATCTCCCTTGTATATGATATCACCATTCGCATCATACAGGCAATTTAAATAATATTCACCGTGTTCCATACCGGTTAGCATATCCGCTTGATTTATAAATGGAAGGATACCGGCAGTCACTACCCCGATTCCCTCAAGACATGAAGGCCTTCTACGAGCATTCCCGAAATCCTGAAGAATTAATCTCTTTCCGTATAAATCAATCTCCGATACACGGGTGACTGTGAGATCCATAAAACACCATTCCGCAGGCGAAAACGGATATATATCATCGGGATATGGATTGACATTGCAGAATACATTCTCTATGATTTCTCCCTCCTCCTTCGTGAAGTCATAAAGAATTGCTTCATCACCAGGCTTAACAAATTCCCAATATGAATGGTCTTCATTATAACTTACAATATCTCCGTCGACAAGATCCCGGATATAGAGATATACTTTACCATCCTCTTCACGCATTAGGAAATAATTGGAAAAATAATTGGGTTGAGAGGTGATATCAAACGGTGGCAAATCCCTCCAATCAATATAATTACTTGTACCTGCATCCTCATAATCCACTTTCCATTGGGTTTGATTTCCACAATAAACCAGTTTACTGTATTCGATTCCATCTCGAATTTCTGTCCCGTCAAAATGCATCTGGAAAGAATTGAGTGTGAACCGGTCCCAACAAGTATACATATGGAGATACTCCCATGTCTTTCCCTCCTCTATGAGTTTCACGTATTCCCGGTCAGACGGGTTTTCACTCTCCTGAGCCGAAGCGGCGACCGGACAGATGAAAACCGCCATCAGGATAAGTACTCTCACAATTGGTGCAGTAAACGATTCTTTCATAGGCATCAACATTTTGAATTAAAGTATTTGTGTCTGGAAAATCTGACAACGGGAGGAACACTATGCACCGCGAAGCAACGGGAACCTCTCGATTTGGGTTAATATGTTGACCGCAAAATTAATTAGATACTCTCTTATATTCAAGAAACTTAGTTTAGTTTTAGTTTAGTTTTTCAAAATAACCGAAAAAATTTGAAAAACGCGTAGACACACCGGGAGTAGGCGCGCCCTCGCGCCGTCACACCGTGTACCGCGAGGGCGCGGTACTTCCCAGTTAGTGTACCACGGGGGCGCGACACCTATGGATGTGTCAGAGTAGTCGGATGATATTGTCGGTGGTCTTTGGATCGACCTTATCGTCGAATATCATCTTCCCGATCATGTTGCGGCGGTATGTGACCGTCGCCTTGTCCCTTCCGATCAGGATTGCTATCTCCGACGGGGTAAATCCGCACTTGATGAGGAGAGCGGTACGGAGATCCCGTTTCTTAAGATGTCCTGATGTAAGGAGATTCAGGCGTGATATGAAGTTGGGATATGTCTTCCCAATGAGCTGTTGCAGATCAATCCACGTCCTGTCAGTTTCAGGTATTGGCTTTGCCATCTGGATCATTTCGCGTAAATTGATGTAGACGTCCGATTGTAGGATTATTCCTGGAACACCGGGGACATTGGGAGACATTTCAGACAATGACAGCAGCTCAGTGCGTAATTGCTCTCGCAGACTTTCCTCGGTTGGAGACTTCGCCGTGTCGGCCTGTATGCTGAGACCGGATGGTACTGTTTCCGTTTTTTCTTGATGCTCTCGCAGACTTTCCTCGGCTGATAATTCAACCGGAGTAATGTCAATTACGTCCGATCCCTTATATTCCAATTTCAACCGATTGATGTATTCAAGAGCTTGCTGAAGACGGATTATTTGTCTCTGATTCTTATATTTGATGTATAAAAGGGATGCAACTAAAACTGCTATAAGGAAAGCCGCAGCTATAAGAAGTATGATTAAATTACTCTTATCTCTGATAGCTTTAACCTTTTCACGTTCGTGAAGCTGATAATTATAAAGGGATTGTTGTGTTAGGGCAAGTTGATTTTCGTTTTCATTGTGTAGAGTTTTCAGAAGACTCCTGTATTGGCAGGTGTATGCGTCTAAAGAATCAGGGGTTACATACCCCCCGGCTTCAGGAGAGAGCAAGGTCTGGTAGCCGATTTGTTTATTCGTTATATAATCACTGTGTATAAGAGCCTCCGCATACATGCAGCCCGTATCCATGATTCCGGCCGCGGTATATATTTCCGTTGCATAGGCTAAAGCTGTATTCATTGATAGTCTATCTACCTTCCCAGGTACATCCTTTATCAACATTCGGGCGGTATCAAACTCTCCTTTCCTGAATCTGACTGCGGCCAGATACATATTGGTCTCAGACACAAGAGTATCGTTTAATGATTTACTAAGAGGAAGTGCCGTAGAGAAACAACTATCAGCAGCTTCATAATCATGCCCTCTCATGTAATTGACCCCGAGTAAATGCAAATCATACACAAGATTCAAAGTGTCTTTTAACAATGCATTAGCTTGGGCTGCTTGGTCAATATATGGAGTGGCCTCATTGAAAAGCCTCAATTTGTCAAGCAAGCGTCCGGTCTGACTCAGAACCCTTCTTTTGAAAGGTAGTTGATTGGTTGCATCAGGTATATTATCAAGTGACTTCTGGAAATATTTAAGGGACGTCGGGTAGTCACCGAGGTCGCTGTAAACTCGGCCTCCGTAGTAGAGAGCCTCCGGGTAATAAGGATCGTCTTTGTGATTCTCGTAGTAGGAGATTACGTCGAGGATGAGGCTGTCGGAGGTATGGGTGTTGTAGTTCTTGTCGTTGGCCTTGATGGTGAGCAGGTCGTAGAAGTGTCGGTCACCGGTGGAGAGTTCCTTCGGGTCGATGCTGTCGAGTGCGGTCAAAGCCTCCTCGTAGGAGTGTTCGGCGAGATCGGCCACGCGCAACAGACGCGGGTCATGCTCCTGACGGTGACATCCGACTGTCAGGATAAGGAGAAGTGATATTATAGAGTAAAATATTCTCATAGGCGATGTTGTTAGTTTAACCGGTGCGCCCCCGCGGTTCAATTTCCACCTCCCCTTAATTCATTTATGAGCTCCTCCATTATATATCCGTCGCTCATAAGTTGTAATCCATATTTAGGATTTTGCATCTGTTTGTAGACATTGGTGGAATAGTATAGATCAAGTGCTTGTTCGGGGGAAATCTTAAGGAAGTCAGCAAGCCGGATTATCAGTCGGCTCATCTTCCTCCATAATACATTGTCTCTCATTATTCAGCGCTTATAAATTTCAGATATCTGTTAATAATCTCCTGATTCAGGATACAAATCTGATGGTTAACTTTTAGATATGCCAATTGTCCTAAGGCTTGTTCTGCTGTGATTATCCCATGTTCATAATCCTCAACGGTATCAATTACATTATCATTCGCAACACCACCTTCCACTATGTCATAATTCTTTGACATTTCCCCTCCCCGACGGCAGTCAACTACATAGTCAAGCCAATCAATGTCATATTTATTAAATACCTTTACACGGTAACCATCGGCCAGAACGGAATCATAGTCTAAGTCATATGAAGATACAACCGGAATCTTATTGCGGCCCTTTCTTTCAGAAATAGTTTCTGCCCATGAACGCGCCTGTGAATACAATCGTGTAAGATAGAATCCTTGTCCGAAATCCACTCTCTTTCTTCCGACGGCAACATATGGGGAGGGGACCGCCATGTACGACCCATGAAAAAGTCTTTTCATTTTATTCCGATTCCCAGTTTAGAAGAGTTTCACTTATATCGTCTGCCACCCAATCCAAACTTTGGGTGTGTAATTCTTCATATCTTTTGATGAGGCGCTGATGAATCAAATCCTGCTTGCTTAGCCGGTCATGCATTTCTTTACCTGAGATGCCCAGTTTACGGGCACCACTTTCTATTGCCATCACAGCAAAGTGGATCTTCCTATAATCTTCACTATCTTCCATATGTGTGGAATTTTTTTATTAACTTATAATATTCAACTATTGAATATGAGTTCCGGTCGCTATTCCAATCCTTCAATTGTTGTAAGGGGAAACAAGCAGGCAAAGACGTTCCCACTGAGATATCTGGTGCGTCTATTCACCTCAAAATTACTTCAATTTCTTTACATATGCAAATCAGTGTCAGGAAACGAGGTGAATAAACAAACCCTGCGAGGAATCATATAAAAGCCACACAGGCCGCTGATTCTCATCAGCGACCTGTGTAAATGTTTTCCA
>CAZMHE010000033.1:0-19018 GCA_964566015.1 uncultured Sangeribacter sp.
AGATTTTAAGGTTAACAGAAGATTGGTTGTCGTGATGACAATCAATTTTTTTTTGTCTTTAAAATTTGTAATTTTGCATTCGATTCCAAAACACATATCTAATCTTTAATAGAATTTATTTCGCTGATGTTTTTCAACGATCTTTGGCAAGGTTTTGTAGAGCTCTTACGAGACAATCCGGTAATACCGATCTTTCTGACTCTCGGGATAGGATTCTGGATAGGTAACATGAGATTCAGGTCGTTCACTTTAGGTCCGGTTACAGCCACACTACTTGTCGGTGTGCTCATTGGGCAACTTGACATCCCTATTTCCGACACGGTAAAGTCATTAGCCTTTATGCTCTTCCTGTTTGCAATCGGCTACAGTGTGGGTCCGCAGTTTTTCCGTTCTCTCAAGGGGGCAGGATTGAAGCAGATACTTTTTGCCCTCGTGGAGTTTGTCGTGATAATAGTGGTGATAGTTCTGATCAGCAAGGTGATGGGGTATGATCTCGGCATTGCCGTCGGACTATTTGCCGGTTCGCAAACTGTATCCGCGGTGATTGGTGTCGGAAGTGACACTATCCGATCTCTCGGACTGCCTGAGGATGATGTGCAAAGGATGATTGGATTGATTCCTGCTTGTTATGCCGTCACTTATGTGTTCGGCACCATTGGCTCGGCATGGATAATAGCCAATCTTGGGCCTCGCCTTATAGGGGGGTTGAAGAAGGTGAAGGAGGAAACCGCGAGACTGGAGGAGGAACTGGACACCGGAGACTTTGTGCCTGAACCCGGTATGGTAAACGCCAACAGGCCTGTATCGTTTCGTGTGTACAGGGCTGAATCAGACTTTTTCAAGCGTCCACGTCCAATAAAGGAGATAGAGGACAAGCATCGCAACATGGGCCTTCGTCACTTTGTGGAGCGTGCAAGAGTAAGGGGAGAGATAGTAGACGCTGACCCGGAAGTGCGCATCCGCAAGGGTGATCTTCTCGTTATCAGTGGCCGCCGCGAGAGCATCGTAGACAATGCCGATTGGATCGGACCCGAAGTTGTTGATCATGAGTTGCTCACGTTCAGCACCGAGAACCTTCCTGTGGTTGTTTCCAAATCGGGGGGTGACGGGTTGTATCTCGGGCAACTACGAACGAAGCCATATATGCATGGTGTCACCATTCATAAGGTTGTCAGGAATGACCTTCCGCTACCATTGAAGAGGGGTCTACGTCTTGAAGCCGGCGATATCGTTACATTGGTCGGTCTCCCCGAAGATGTGCAATCCGCTTCCGAGGCAATAGGCTACAGCGACCGCCCGACGTCAGTCACCGATGTCGTGTTCGTATCGCTCGGCATTGCGATCGGATGTATAATCGGTGCGCTTTCCGTGAAACTCGACGGGATTCCTATCTCATTGAGCACGAGTGGGGGTACCATCATCGCAGGTCTTGTGATGGGATGGCTTCGTTCTCGTAAGCCTTCAATGGGGTATATACCGAAATCAGTGGTATGGTTCCTTGACAATGTCGGACTGAATCTATTCATTGCCGCCGTCGGTCTTGCCGCCGGTCCGACATTTATTACCGGACTCCAGCAGGTTGGTGTGGAGCTGTTCTTCATCGGAATTCTGGCCACTTCGTTACCCTTGATCATATCAATACTTATCGGCAACAAGATATTTAAATTCTCTGCTGCCGAGACACTCGGATGTGTTGCGGGCAGCCGCAATGCCGTGGCCGCTTTGGGAGCAATTCAGGATTCTCTTGACAGCACTCTGCCGGTGATGGGTTATACCGTCACCTATGCAGTGAGCAGCACACTTCTTATTTTCGCCGGCATCATCGTGCCCCTTTTATTATGAGAGGTATTCTGCTATCAATCTGTTTGCTATCTTTGGCCGGTTTGTCGGTAAATGCTAAGGAGATTATTCATGACAATAATCTTCCATGGAATCATGGCCGACTGACCGTAAACGAAAGCGGAAGATTTCTGCAACATGAGGATGGAACACCCTTCTTTTGGCTTGCTGACACCGGGTGGCTGTTGCCTGAGAAACTTAACCGGGAGGAGGTATGCTATTATCTGGACAGATGTGCTGACGCAGGTTTTAATGTCATTCAGATTCAGACCGTCAATAATGTGCCGTCGGTTAATGTCTATGGAAAGAAATCCCATCCGGAAGGATACGATTTTTCGAAAGTAGATAAGGATGGACGTGATGGTTATTGGGGACATATGGACTATATCGTAGAAGAAGCAGGGAAACGTGGAATCTATATAGGAATGGTCTGCATCTGGGGTGGTCTTGTGAAAAAAGGACTGATGGATGAAGAACAGGCTAAAGCATACGGAGAGTTCCTGTCAAGACGTTATGCTGATTCTCCGAATATTGTCTGGATAATAGGTGGTGATATCAGAGGAGATGTCAAGCCGGAGGTGTGGCATACGCTTGCCGGGACGATAAAAACTAATGACAGGAATCACATCATGACGTTCCATCCTTTCGGACGGAGTACGTCCGCTTTATGGTTCAGCGATGCCGATTGGCTTGATTTCCATATGTTCCAGAGCGGACACAGACGTTACGGACAGCACAAGGATGGTGAGAAATATCTTGTGACCGATTACTATCAGGAGGAGGATAATTGGAGATATGTAGAGAAGACGTTCTCATTATCACCTGATAAACCATGCCTTGACGGCGAGCCGATCTATGAGGAGATTCCACAGGGTCTGCATGACGGTTCGAAGGGTTATTGGTCGGCAAGTGATTGCCGGAGATATGCCTATTGGTCGGTTTTTGCAGGATCTTGTGGCCATACGTATGGACATAGTGCCGTGATGCAGATGTACCGGCCCGGTGACGAACCTGCCTATGATGTCAGGAAGACCTGGAAGGAGGGTCTCGATGATCCGGGTTTTTCACAGATGAAGCACTTGAAGGAGCTCATATTGAAATTCCCTTATTACGATCGTGTGCCTGCCCAGGATGTCCTCCCGGATAATGATGGTGTGAGATATGACCGCACTATAGCCACACGAGGCAAAGACTATATCCTTGCATACAGCTACACAGCCGCTCCGATCAAGGTGGATTTTACAAAAATTTCGGGTGACAGAAAGGATGTGTGGTGGTTTATCCCGGAAACAGGAAAGTATGAATACGTCGGTCAATTTGACAACTGTATCCATACCTTCCGCTATGACACCCCATATTTCGCGGGGAATGATGTAGTGCTTGTCGTAGTAGATTCCTCTAAAGATTATTGTAATTAATAATGGGTTTTATGCACCAGAAATCTTGCTCAATAAAAATATTATTTGTTACTTTGCACATGGAAAGATATTTTAAGATTTAATAATAAGATATAGGTAATTATAGACAATTATTATAATATTTAAACATTTATTAACCCATAATCAAGACAATGAAGAAATTTCTTATTGCCGCTGCCGCCCTTCTCGCTTCCGTTGCGGGTGTAAGAGCAGAAGAGAACGTCACGCTTCCTACTTCCGGGGATTTCTCCGTAGAAGTTCAGTTCAATCCATTCTCCAATGATTTCAAGACTTTCGGTCTTGATAACATGAAACTCAAAGGCCGCTACTTTTTCGGCAATCAGGACGCTCTCCGTATCGGACTTGGTTTCGGTGTAGATTCCGAAAAGGTGACTCCGAATCCCGATGGCGATGGACACCTGAAGGATGCCAACAATACACAGAGAATCGGCAAGTTTGCTATCGATCTCGGATATGAGCGTCATTTCATCAAGAAAGGTCGCATAGACCTCTATGGAGGGGCAGGTCTCGGGCTTGCGTTGCAGACATCATGCAACACAGAAAAGTCATATTCTGGCAACGAACTCCGCACACAGAAGCTGTACAACCAGGATTCCTATACTTTGTTTGACGTAAATGCTTTCTCCGGTATCGACTTTTATGTTTACAAAGGTCTTTACCTTGGCGCTGAGATAGGAGTGAAGGTTGGTTTCAAGACAATTCCCGGAAAGTATACAAAAGGTGGATACACAGATAATGGCAACTGGTCAGACAATGTAGAGTCAAAGAAGGGAGCCAAATCAACAAACCTCAATCTTGCTACTTATGTAGTTCCGGCTCTCCGCATCGGCTGGACTTTCTAAATTATCCGTTCTGATAATACTAAACCCTCACGATGTTGTTGAATATTTTAACAACATCGTGAGGGTTTCTTTGTTTGGACGAATAAGGGGGACCCCCTTATTCGTCCAAAGATTATTCGTAGCGGATTGCTTCGATCGGGTCGAGGGAGGCGGCTTTCTTTGCCGGATACCAGCCGAAGAAGACTCCGGTGACTGTGCAGACAACGAAGGATAGAGCCACGGAATACATCTGTATCGACACTGGCCAATGGGCAATCAGATTGACGAGCCATGTGGCAAGGAAACCGAGCAGAACACCGATGAGCCCGCCGCTGACGCTGATAATGACGGACTCGATCAGGAACTGCATGAGGATATCGATGCCACGGGCACCGATGGCCATTCGGAGACCGATCTCGCGGGTACGTTCCGTGACGGAGACATACATGATATTCATGATGCCGATGCCTCCCACGAGCAGGGATATTCCGGCTATACAGGCCAGAAGCACCGTCATCATGTCGCTTGTGGAGTTCATCATCTCGCTCAGTTCCTGCTGTGAGCGGATATCGAAATCGTTGGCGGCATCTTCCGCCAGTTTATGCCTCAGACGGAGGATAGTCTCTATCCGGTCGATCACCTCTGTTGTCTGATTCTCATCGACGGCACTGGCAAAGATCCCCTGAACATAATCGATTGCAAGAATACGTTTCATGACTGTGGTGTAGGGAGCGAGGACTATATCATCCTGATCCTGACCCATGGAGTTGGTGCCTTTTGATTCGAGCACACCGATGACAGTCATAGGAATCTTGCCGAAACGGATCACCTTCCCGATCGGATCCTCACCGTTGGGGAAGAGGTTATCGACAACGGTCTTTCCTAATACACAAACCTTGGCGGCATTCTTGATGTCATGCTCCGTTAACATGGAACCATCCTCGATCTTGAACTTGCGTATGTCAAGATAGTCAGGGGTGATACCTTGAATGGAGGAGGGGTAGTTGTTGTTGCCGTTGACGAGTTGCCCACCGGAACTTACCATCGGGGAGACGGCAGCCACTCCGGGAATCTCACCTATGGCCTGATAATCGCTCACCTCGAGAGTCTGCATGTCGTCGGCACTCTGTCGCACGCCGCCCCGCTGCATGTTTCCTGGGTGAATCATTATCATATTCGATCCCATTTCGGAAATCTGGGCCTTGATGCTGTCTTTGGAGCCTTGACCGATGGCAAGCATCGTGATGACCGCTCCGACGCCGATTATTATGCCAAGCATCGTGAGGAAGCATCTCAGCTTGTTGTTGTTGAGAGCCTTTGCTGCTATCTTTAATAAATTGACTATATTCATGTTCAGTCAGTCTCAGTTGGTAATAGTTCATATGCCTCACGGGCTGACGCAGGGGAGTCGTTATATGTGTCAGAGATGATTTTTCCATCTCTCAGCACGATATTGCGTGAGGAATATTGCGAGAGTTCCGGGTTATGGGTGACGAAAATAATTGTCCTTCCCTTGGCATGCAGTTCCTGAAACAGCATCAGGATGCTGAAGGATGTGCGGGTATCAAGGTTGCCGGTAGCCTCATCGGCAAGGATGATGACAGGATCGTTGACCAACGCACGTGCAATGGCTACGCGCTGCTGCTGACCGCCCGACATCTGGTTGCTTTTATGGTTGAGACGTTCACCGAGTCCGACAGCCTTAAGCGCCCTGACGGCACGTTCGCGTCTCTCCTTGGCATCGACCGAAGAGTTGTAGAGCAACGGGAGTTCCACATTCTCAATGGCTGTTGTCTTCGGGAGCAGGTTATAGTTCTGAAACACAAACCCGATTTTACGGTTTCGGGTCACAGCCCTCTGATTCTTGCTCATCTTCTGCACGGATATTCCATCGAGAAGATATTCACCTGAGGTTGGGGTGTCAAGACATCCGAGAAGGTTGAGGAGGGTAGATTTCCCGGAACCGGATGTGCCCATGATGGTGACGAACTCCCCTTCATGAATGGTGAAGGAGACTCCGCGGAGAGCCTTGACCTTTTCATTTCCGACGATAAATTCCCGGCGGAGGTCACGAATCTTTATAATCTCTTTCGTCATGGATCACTTCTTATTGGTTTTCCTGCTCGGCGGCTTCGGCGCGAACGGACTGCGTTCTCCTTGCTGACCACCCTTTGCCTGAATATCGGTCTGGTACCCCTCGGCAATCTCATCGTTTTCAGAAATGCTGGAGAGAATCTCTGTCTTGATACTGTTGCTGTTACCGATAGTGACAGCTGTGGGAATCAGCTTGTCTCCTTTCACAACCCATACACATTTCTGATCTTTACTCAGCTTAAGGTCGGAAGCCGATCCTGTGGGTTGAGGCAGCTTGCCATTCTCATCTTCCATTGGCTGGAATGTGAAAACACGTGTGGGCAGAAGAAGCACGTTCTCCTCTTTAAGAGTGTATATGGTGAGGTTGGCCGTGAGTCCCGGTATGAGTTTGTGCTCGGGGTTAGCTGCGGAGACAACCACTTCATAAGTCACCACATTGCTTGTCGTTGTCGGGTTGAGGCGAACCTGTGTCACTTCACCCTCAAATTCCTGATCGGGATAAGCATCGACAGTAAACTTCACCGATTGACCGACTTTCACCTGACCTATATCTGCCTCATCGACATCTCCGATCACCTGCATGTGGTCGAGATCGGCGATGGTGTATAGATTTGCTACATTCATGTTGGAGACGACTGTCTGACCCTCCTCAACCTCGCGGGAGATCACAATGCCGTCAATCGGGGCGTAGATTTCAGCATAATTGAGGTTTTTGGCAGCACGAACGCGGTCTGCCTTGGCTTTGTCGTAGGCCGTCTTGGAAACCTGAAGATCCTTCTGGGTTGTCTGGAACTCGTAGTCGCTGATGAGCTGCTTATCGTGAAGAGCCTTGTCGCGCTTATAGTTGGAGAGATTGTATTCATAAGTCAGACGGGCAGACTCAACATTCGCCTCAGCACTCGAGAGTTCGCTGCTGAGAAGAGTCTTCTCAAGCTCGGCGATAAGTTCGCCTTTCTTGACTTCGGAGTTATAATCGACGTATAGTTTGGAGATTATACCGGTGACCTGTGTACCCACATCGACCGTAGTCACCGATTCGATTGTGCCGGTGGCGGTGACGGTCTCGGTGAGTTCTCCGCGCTCGGCCTTCACGGTCTCCAATGTCATGGACTGCTCCTTGTGGCATGATACGGCAAGAAGCGGAATAGAGATCAGTAATAATCGTTTTATTAAATTCATATCTTACGGTAAGTTAACTTTTGCTGTTCGGTAATATTCTATCATCTTCTGTCCTAACATGGCCATATATTTTGCCTGAAGCAAGGAGTGCTGGGCCTCAATGAGGGCATTATGAGATGTCATGAGTTCTACGGTATTTACATATCCGACACGGAATCGCTCATTGATAAGTTCGTCGCTCAATCGCGCTGATTTCAATTGACTCTGACCCGCAGAAAACCGTGACTGGGCGGAACGTGTGTCAATATACCAGTTTTCCACGAGCTGACTGAGTTCGGTCTGACGGTCCTCTATGTCAAGTTGTGCGTTGAGTTGCGATGATTTGGCCTTACTTACGGCGGTGGAAGTCTTTTTGTTGTCGAGGATAGGAATTGAAAGGGTCACTCCGATATTCTCGCTGAGTCCCTGTTTGAGACCATTCCCGAAACTGCCTCCGGGTGCGTAGTATCCGGTTCCGACTCCGGCATTGAGGGAGATATCAGGCATACGCCCGGCTTTCGCAATCTTCTCATCAAGGGCAGACACGTCTTTCTCAAGGTCAAGACCCTGAAGCTTAAGGTCAGTTGCCAGGGCAAGTCTGTAGCTTTCATCAATCTGCGGGAGGGGAGAGAGAACCTGAGAATCTGCCCAGCTCACGTCGGCAAGAGAAATGTTGTTGTCTATTCCAAGCTGGAGGAGTTGCTTAAGCTCCATTCGACGGGTGTCGTAGGTGCAACGGGCGTTGACAAGCGAATATTTATCCTGTTCAAACTGGGCGTCCAGCTGGGCATAGTCAACCCGGGAGAGTTTTCCTGCCTCCATGAGTTGGCGGGCTCTCTCAGCCTGAGCCTCGCTTACCTTGACGGCTTCCTCATAAATCCCAATCGATTCCTTTGCATACAGGATGTTGATGTAGACTTGAAGGAGATCTGTCTCAAGGGAACGGAGAAGGTCGCCTGTATTGATTTTAGCAATCTCCGTGCGGAGCTGATTCTGCTTGATGTTGTTCTCACGTTTACCGCCGTTCCAGACTGTCCATCCGGCATTGAAGCCGTAACTGCTGTTGTAGGAATTCTTGTTGCCGGTGCCCCAAGGTGCGTTGGTGTAACCATGGGAGGTGGCGAAATCGAGTGTCGGTTGCCATTGAGCTTTACTTGCATCAAGGTCGTATCCGGCCGTCTCCTCGCTTATGCGTGCTTTCCGGAGGGATATGTTGTGTTCCCGCGCATAGTTGACGCAGTCTGAATAGGTCCATGTCTCCTGAGCCGAAGCCATGAATCCTGTCAACATTGCCAATAGATAAAAGAGATGATACTTCATATTGTTTCAAATGAATTGTAACTGCAATATTAATACTATCTGAGAACCCGGCAAAATTTATTCAACCAATAGCCGATTTCTTTCAATGAAACCTTATTGCACAGGGGTGTCATTTCATTCTGATGCGGATGAGAAACAAGATTATGCAAGAGCTTTCTTCATGGCACCGGGACTGATTACTCCCTGCAAAACGGTTGAGTCATTGAATACCATATACGGAATAAGATCAAAGTCTGTTCTCCTATCAACTTCTTGCTCCTCGGCTTTTACCTGATCGGCATACTGATCGCTCTCCAGTACTTTCCTGACATCGGCTTCATCCAATCCGCATTTCATGGCTATTGACAGGAGTACATTTTTGTCAGAGAGGCGTAGATTCTCAATAAAATTGGCATGGAATAGTGCGAAGTTCAGTTTAATGACGGTTGCCTGAGAAACGACTCCTGTCTGCGCATACTCCATGAGACGATGAGCATCGAAAGTGTTACATACCTGAGTTGTTGCGAGCCTGTAATCCAACCCTACACGCGCAGCCATCGCAGTGATCCTCTCCATAAGATGTTGCGACTGCTCGAGGGTGTATTGATGACCATCCATGAAATGTTGAGTCATAGTCTCCGTAGGCACATCGGGAGCCGCCGGATCAAGCTGATAAGTAAGGAACCTGATGTTTACTTTATCTTCAAGACCCTCTTTCTCAATAATGTCCCACAGTTGTTTCTCCCCTATATATGAATAGGGACAAGCGAAATCTGCCCAAATCTTTATTTCCATACTTTCAGTTTCTGCGATTTCTTCATTTTGTTAACTCTTCTTTCCTTTATTGGCTTTCTTGTAATAGTGATTACCAATAAGTGCACCAATAAGCCCGGCAACTACAGGAAGATAAGAATACCAAGGGAGATTCATAGATTTATATTTTTATAGAAGGGTGCTGTCGTCATGAGACAGCACCCTTCTGAGATGATGGTTTAAAGGATTATTTCACGATTACCTTGTGAGTGGTCTTGCCGATATTTACCATGTAGACACCCGGAGCAACCGAGATGCGCACGGCTCCTGCAGGCTGGAGCTTGCGGATTATCATGCCGGAAGCGTTGCTTACGGTCACTTTCTTTCCGGCTGCATGACGGATCACGATTTCACCTTCCTCAACCGTGACTTTTGGTTCTACTTCAAAGATCGATTCGACACCGCTTTCGGTAGGTTTGTTGACTGTTTCCCTGTTGCTGAGGCCTGATTTACCTCTGTCGTAGACCGTCTCCACGGCATAGGTGTAGTCCCCTTTCTTGAACATGAACGCGTCGTCGAGGAAAGTGACAGCTGTCAGGGGCTGTTCGTTGATCTTTTCTTTGTTACGGTAGATATTATACCCCTGAAGGGTTATGAGCTCTTCCGATACACTATAAGTGATGTCGTCAACCAGAAGCGCGAATATATCGTCGCTGACATAGCGTATCGCAAAATGCTTGGCTCCATCAGGGAGATCGAAGTCATATTCATACCACGTCGTTAACTGCACCCTGTCGCCTGACTCATCCTTGCCCCATTTGCCTTCGGGCACTTCTACAGTCTCACCGATCTGAATGAAATCTTCAGGTTCTGTGCCTCCGGTTGAATAATAGAACTCGAAAGATTCGCATCCATAGTCTTCAGGGGCGGTCGCGGCGAAGAATGTTACGGTCTGTGCCTCTCCGGAAAGTTCGGGAGAGATCAGCCAGTCATCACTCGGAACCGGAGAGGAGATAGCCGCTATCGCTTTCTCGCCGGAACGAGTTCCCTCATAATACAGCCTCATCTTGCTCGGCTCTATGACAACCCAAGACATTGGCTGCTTATCAACTCCGGATGGCATACCTAAGGTATACGTATCGCCTCCGTCTACATCGATCACTTTCCAGTCGCCGAATCCTGTGAGTGTAAACGGTGCATAATCTTCAAATGAATCGGTCACTTCCTTTATCTTGGGTTCGTGATCGGGTTCAGTCCATTCGAGTTTAACGGTGTTGAAGTCTTCAGACATCACGGCATGGAGATCGTTCACTGCCGGGTAGATGGCCTCGCGCAAAGGAATTGCGAGGATATTGCTTTCATTATTGGGGGTATATCCGTCGGCATCCCAGCGGATAGATGCATAAAGCAATTCCTTCTCCTCCTCAAAGGGATTCGGAGTGTGTTTGAAGGTGACGGAAGTAGATCCATATGCTTCTATCGGTAAGCCACGAACAGTATCAACGAGCCTGCCTCCGGAATAGAGATCCACGAAGTAATCGGCGGGAGCTTCCGCTGAGCCGTCATTGATTACCTGAAGGACTATGTCGTGCTCTTTGCCAATCGTCATGTATGAGGGTCCACTCATCTCACCTGCCCTCAGGTCGTTGGCGAGGAATCGCTTGATCGTGATGTTATCCATGCCGAAGGCGAAGTCATTCATGACGCAGAAAACATGGAATCCGATCTGAACCGCCTTACCTTTGAAAGGTGTCAGGGAGACTTTGACATAGTTCCAACCCTTCTCGGCGCAGTCGCGGGTGTTGATTTCATCGCAAAGAGGATATTTCTCGCCGTTGATCATGGCATAGGGCTGAATTGTATAACCATTCATGTCCGGGACGCCGGTGTAGTAGAAGCTCATGGCAACGTCGTCTTCATCCTCCACGTAAATATTGGCGGTGTAATAATCAATGGATACCCCGGGAGCGGTATACCATGCGATGTTTCCATTGTCGTCGTCCTGTGAACCAATCGAGAGATGCTGAGAGGATACGCCCGAGGCAAGTCTTATGGTTGATCCTTCCTGACCCATCGGGTAGGTGAGGGCAGAGCCGGCAAATGATTCATGATAAGGCATCATGAAAGGAGTGCCGACAGGAATCATGGGTGTTGTGCCGAAACCACCGGCATAGCCGTTGACTCCACCTTCGGTATAAGGCACTACGCAATACCATACGAACTTCTGACCTGAATTTGGCTGGACGGCGCGGAAGGTTGCCTTCGCTTTTGATGCCGGGATGTTGTTCATGATCAGGGTGGAATAGTCAGAAGCAAAGATGGCATACTTCAGGAGCGAGGGATCAAACTCGTAGCCATTTATATCCTTTGCCACAGGTGTCCAGGAAACTGTCACTTCACCCGGATTCTCCATATTCTGCACAATCTTGCAGTCAACGGGTGAGACAGGCATGTTGACACCCATATGGGATGAGCCTGACCATGTCTTACCCGCACCCTCCTCGTTGTAGGCTATAATAGTGTAAGACACGTCTTTGTTTGCTGTGCCATTGTCAGTGAATGAGACAACTTCTCCGACAGAGGGGTTGCTGAAGGTGTGAACGAGTTCTCCGTCACGGCAAACCTCTATCTTGGAGAGGCTTGTAAGTTCACTGCCGTCAAGAGCTGTGGTAGGTGTCTTGAGGCTGATGTCGAGTTTGCGGCTTCCGTCATAGGGGGGAGTGAGGGTGACGTCGGTGACATGACCGGGAGCCTTCATCGACAGACCCTGGGAGATGGTGTAGCTGTTGATGAGGATCTTGCATGTCTGTGCTGAATTGGCGAGTGTGCGAACGGAGAAATAATAAATGCCGTCGGCAGGTGCTGTCACTGAAGTAGACTGACGCAGAGGCGAATTATATTTGCTGTTTGCAGTGCTGATGCTTTCCGGTTCGATGATTGTCTCCATGCTTGATAGGTCTGTACCCCACTGAAGTCCGAGACCATAGACACCGCTCGATTCAACCCAAGCGCTGTAAGAAATCTCGTAGACCTTACCCGCTTCGAGTTTGACAGGCATCGTGACAAGGGCTACATCCATGTTCCCCGCCACCCATCCGTTGTTCCAGACAAGCTGGATGGCTTCATCGTAATCGGTGTAGGTCCATTTGGATCCGCGTCCGAGGTAGTCTTTGGACGTGAAATATCCGATGCTCAGCGGTGAAGAGAAGTCGGGAGAGAAGGGCGGGACAATGGCTCCAATAGGCACATAGTCAGTCACGGCAGCTGCTGAGGTCTGATCTTCATAGTTGGCTACCACGGTATAGCGGTAGATTTTGTATTCGGCTTCGGAATCAACCGGATCAACAATCTCGGTGGCCGCAATCCTGTCGGCTAAGACGGTGGGGTTTTCGTCATTAACCGTGCGGGTCACTGTGTAGGTGACTTTGTCTGCGTCCATATAGCCGTCGCTGATTGTGGCAGTCACAGCATTCCAGCTGACCTTGACCTGATTGTCGCCATATTTGTAGGTTGTGGCAACACCCTCCGGCATGAGGGGACATCCGTTACCAAGCCAGCGTGTCACGCTTGTGCTTTTAGGGGAGTCTCCTTCATCATTGCTGACGAAGACACGGATTGTGTACATGCCGCTTGTCGGGAGTGTGAGATCTACTGATTTATTTTCCCCTGCGTTGACTGTGCCGGTGGCAATCACCTTATCGTTGGCAATAACACCATATTCTATGGTGCCGTTTAGCTCCGAACCATCGTAAGTGGTGGATGGAGCGGTGAAATCTACTGTTCCTGAAAGGTTGCCTTCAATGAAGTTAACGCTGTTCAACACCGGTGCGGCGGGAGAGAGGGCTTTGGCCGGTGCGTTGGCGATAAACATGCCGCCAAGTTCGGCGCGGAGAGGCCAGCACTTCTCAACGTTGTAGCCGTTCCTAAGGTCGATGCTGTAAAGGAACCAGTCTTCCGCAGGATTGTCTGTGGTGCTTTCAGGACAAGCGGCATAATAGAAAACGTCGTTGAAATGGTCGATTGTGCCTGCGGTGTTATATGTTGTCGCTATCTTGGTGTCAGCAACCTTGGTATATGAAGCATCCTCAAGGCTGACGTTATAAAGAATACCGCTTGAGTCTATGCCATATAGTTTGCCGTCGGAACTGAACCCCATAGCAAAGAGTGGTTTCTTCGCCTCGCCGATGACTCCGGTGCGTTTCATGGTGATAGCGTCGAGGGTGCCGATCTCGATAGACTGGAGGTCTTCCGAGAAGAAGCATCCGTAGACTGTCTCTGTGACAGGGTCGCAGGTCATTGAATAGGAAAGCACATTCAATGATGGATCCTGATCATAGCCGACACAGACCCATGTCGAAGTGTCCCAGAGATAGGTCTCAATACTGCTGAGGTATCCGCCGACCACTTCAGCGCATACGTTGAAATAGTATTGCGATCCGACATTGGTGCCACCCCAGGCGGCATCCAGACCTTCGTGCTCACGTATCACTTCAAGACCATTTGGAGTGACGTTGACCATACCATATGATTTGGCGTCAAGGTCATAGGATACACAGGCACGCAAGGGAACTGCAGGGGTTATACGCATCGGAGCGGACTTCAGGATATTCTTCATCCCTCCGAGAGCCTCGAAATTACGGATGGCACCGTTGTGTTTGTCACCTGTAGTGAATGGAGATTTTGAATTGATGGTCATTGGCAAATCAATGTCCGGGCCGAAAACCCCGATCGGGGCCTTGGCAATGTCGGTGGTGCGGATAGCTTTGCGTGAAGCATCGTGAGGCTTACCGACAGCCGACGCTGTGGTCGAAGCGATCGAGATAATACCCGCGACTGCGAGCGTTGCGAGCAAACGCGCATTAGGGAAAGTATAATCCATTATGTTAGGGGTAAAATATGAAATTTCTTCACAAATCGTTCACTATGAAATTCTTTTGTTTCTGCAAATATAGGTCTTTTCTCTCAATCAAGCAAATATTTCCACACTTTACCATCCACGTAGCGTGACTTTATCAGATAGGAGGGTGAGGTGATGTCGAGTGTGGAATCATAGGCTTGATACGAAGTACCGGTGAGGGCACAGATAAGATGGCAGAGCGAAGCGGTTGTCATTGGCTTATGCCTCACCTCCATCAACCGGGCTACCGTAGTCGGGTATGCTTCCCTGAAAGCCTTGTTGGGATATATGATGAACGGAACCTCCACATGTTTCTCATCACGTCCCCGGTAGTTGCCGCCATCATCATAGACATTCTCACCATGATCTGAGAAATAAATCAAGAGAGAGGGTCGTGGAGAGGATGAGATCATATCGATCATGGAAGCGAGAAGAGAATCAGTATAAAGTATCGAATTATTATATTCCGCAAGAATCCTTGCATGTGACGCAGGCATGTCTCTTCCGGTTTTAGTCTTCTTGATTGAATCAGCGGTGAATCTGGCGAATGATTCAGGATAGCGTCTCCGATATTCAGTATGCGAACCCATAAGATGGACGCCAATGAATTTCCACGGATAATCCGATTTCAACACATCCTTTACTTCGGGTAACAGGAGCCCGTCATATTTTATCAGCGTTGCATCGTCTGAACTCAAGCTGCCGATGAATCTCACATCAGAAGCCATTGACACCATCGCAACAACGCTGTTTCCCCATAATCCGCTTTTCTCCTGATTAGATAGCCACGCAGTATGATAGGCCGCCTCATTCATCAGTGAAATGAGCATTGGTTCCTCATACCAGTGATCGGCCTCATCTCTGTCTGATAGAAAAGTCAGTATCCGGTTCATATTATTTGAAGTGATGGTTGATGAGCCTATTACATCCGTAAAGATTATGAGCTGATCCTTCAGTTTGTCCAATTTCGGAGTCGTGGCAAGATCATACCCATAAAGTGAGAGATTATCCCTATTGGCTGACTCTCCGACAACCATAATTATATCAGTGAGTCGTCTGCTTCTGACGGAATCCTTATAGGGGAGTGGTGTTACTTTAGCCAGCTCTTCGCGAATCCGTTTTGCTTCTCTGTGTGAGTTAATGATAGCCTTGACAACTCTTACGGGAACGGAAAAGTTAGTGCGTCCGGCAGGTAATACGATTAAAGATATGACGAATAAAATCATGCCTATGATAGAACACAGTCCCGCGCCGACTGCAAACACCTTACCGGGAATTATTTTCAATATGCCTATGCAGCAGCATGTTGCGGCGATCACAATATACGTAATCGGATTAACCATAAACCGAGAGACACCGTCACCTATTGATGGCAGAAATTCAGTGATCTCCGAGGAATTAGTCTGACTGATGACTGTCATCATTTTTATGGTAATGCCCATGTCGTAGAAGCCAAAACCCAGAGCATTGATTGTGCATAGTAAGCAATATATAATGATGAGGATATTGACTGATATTGAAAGCCAGCGATTAGAACGTGATATTAGAAATATCCAGGAGATGAAGGTCCCCTTGAACATGGCTATTACCAAAATTATAAGGAAAGATACCGTGTCCGTCACAGGCAATAAGGAAGAAGAAGGAATGTCAATCATACCTCCGATGCAGAATATGGTCAGGCACAGCCATAAAAACCTGAAGTGGAAAGATGTAAACTCCTTCACTTTATCTTTTATTGATTGACGAATCTTCGAGATGATCGACATATATGAATCTTATGCGTTTGTCTGAATTGAATATTGAATCGGCATCAGAGATGGAAATCAATCGATTTGAAAACACCGCAAAAGTTGTGGGGATAAAATGCTGGTAGAATAAACGACGGCTATTACGTTCAAGTGCGTTTATCCCCCCCGGGCTGAGATTATGATAGGATTTAAAAGCCTTGAATCCTTTTTCCTGACATTCTTTATATTGATGAGGTGAAAAACATTCGACAGTTATCCGGTCTTTTATATCCGGTAGATACTTCTCGAGCGGTTCGATGTCGCGGATTTTATCCGTTACAAGCATGAGATCCGGATTCTCCTTAAAGACAGAATCAATAAGATGATAGGTCATGGGGCGGTACTTACCCAGGATGCGTTTCTGGCAAAAAGAGTCGTAGGATGGTATTACATGGTTATCCGGATCTTCTCCCGTCTGTTTCCGAAACCTTCCCCAGTCGTGTGTGGCAACGAGTTTATTGTCAGAAGTAAGCTGCAGATCCAATTCAATATATTTAATACCGTGGGCGATAGCATTCTCCACCGCCTCCAAAGAATTTGTGACAGGATGGCCGTCAATCGCACCACCTCCATGAGCGATATAATATTGAGGACCATCACCTGTCAGTCTGTCGGAGAGAAACCGCGCAACGACAAGGAGAAGGCATAATCCGGCCATTATGCCGATGCCTGTCTTCAATATCCTCCGTTTATTTTGAAAAAGATGACCCTTCATGATCCTCACAATAGATTTTATTTCCGGTGTCTGACATTATCCTGACAGACAATTTTAAGTCTTTTTGCAAAAAGAATTTCAACTACAAAAGTAGCAAAAATTTGGGTCACCCTGTTAGTAATCCGGATGCATTGTGTCGATTATGTCTTGAGGATACAGGATTCTACAACTGGTTGCGTCATCTTTTGGTTCATGTTTTAAGAAGAGTACGGAGATGATTTCTTTGTCCTTTGCGAAGGGAAGTTTCGATATCTTTTCCCTCATTTTGCTATGCAATTCGGATGCAATCTCTGGATTTGTCCATTTACATTCACCCACGAGAAGAGCTTTCCCATCATTAGATTCCGCCATTACGTCGAACTCCATTTCATGAAACTTTCCTTTCTCATTTCCAGGGACAGTTCCCCACCAACGGGAGGCTTCTTTCCAACGATGGCCAAACAATTTGTTGCCACTGACAGATTCACGACAGAGGTTTTCCCAATGTCTCGCCACATATTCCGAGAAGGCGGTATCAATTTCTTCCAGCACTAAGTTTTTCCTCCCGCGAGCGAGAGAAGACATATTAGGTATGATGAAGGAGTAGTAAAAATCCATCAAGGGATCGTTGATGCGATATATGCCTCTTTTTGACTTTTTAGGACTTTCGCCGAAAGGTATTTCCCTCCTGATATATGACATCTGGATAAGTTTGTCAAGAGGGGCAGACAAGGACGTGGCTTCCCGTCTCATTCTGGCAGCTATCTCAGAAATACGGTTTGCTCCACCTGCAATCACAGCCATTAAGGATTCTGATTGCACAGAAACTTTCATATCATCGAGAAATAGTTTCTTTGGCTCATCATATAATACCGCGGTAGGGCCGAGTAACATCCCTTTGATAGCAGCGCGCAGAGAATCATATTCTTCCCTCAATTCCCAGTAACGTGGCACACCTCCCCAAACACTGAATTCCTCAATTGTTGCGATTGGAGATATATGTAGAGCATCTTGTAAATATGGTAATGGAATAGGGCGTATATCAAGTATGGCGTCAGCACGTCCATAGAGGGGTTCGCTCTTACTGAGAATCATTTCTTGCATCATGCGTTGTGAACTTCCGCATATCACAAGATTATATTTTAGGTTTTTATTATCTAATATTCTTTGCAGGATCGATGGGAGCTCCGGGGAATGCTTCACCATATAAGGGAATTCGTCTAAGCAAAGTGTAAATTGTTCAGTTGTAAGCCTATTGAGCATAAGAAATAGATCTTCCCAGCCGGAAAAATTAGTCATACCTAATTCGGGAAACTTCAGGGAGAGAAGATCCTGAAGCATTTCCATTTGCACGGCATCTACCAAATCACCTGCCATATAATATACATCAGCAGGAGTAAGCACACGTTTAATCAACGTGGATTTTCCAAGACGGCGACGCCCGTACACAACTACAAATTTTGCTTTTTTTTCTGGTGTTAACACTCGTTTTAGTTCGGCTTTTTCCTCAACACGATCAAGAAATTCCATAAAATTATTTTCTACAAAAATTATTTTCTGCAAAAATAATATTTTCTCTTGATTCCGCCAATTATATTTTTAGCTAATTGCGGAAACGTCTTGACTATCATGTAAAAACAAGCGCAACAAACTGTGTGATAGTTTGTTGCGCTTGTTTCGGCGGAAAGACAGGGGGCTGAACGACCCTGTCTAAATGTAGTCATATCAAATAGTTGACATTCTTAGATTTAACTCTGTGACGGATTTGTGCCAAATGCGCAGACCCGACTTCCGGACGTTTCGCTTCTCTTCTGCGGTGACCGTCTAATCCATATGTAAATTTACGAAATATTATTTTATCGTACCAAATAAAATTAGTCCTAATGTCTATTTTATTAATCGCACCAAATAAGATTCCTCGCGTGATAGCGGAGAAAGGTGGAGCGGTCTTCGAGGTTGGCGGCGTGATGCCGTCAGTGGCGTTTGAACGAGTTCTGCTCTGCCACCGACCGCATCGCGCCTATGGACATATGCTGAACAGTGTATAACAAATAGATTAAAAAAATATTAGCTACACTTTTGCTAACCATTTGCTAACCTAACACGCTTTTAAATTTGGTTAGCGTGGGGTTAGCAAAATATGGTCTGAAATGGGTCTGAGGTTAGCTGATGTGTGTCCTTTGATTGGTAGGAAAAGACATAAAAACCTCAGAACTTATTGAAAGTCTGAGGTTTGT
>CAZMHE010000034.1:0-2124 GCA_964566015.1 uncultured Sangeribacter sp.
CTCACAAACGGAACCAGAATCCGGTGTGCTACCATTACACCACAAGGCAATTTGTCAAACAGACTGACCGCTCTCGATACACGTCTTTCGTTTTTGACGATGCAAAATTACTGCTTTATTTTGGAACTGCCAAATTTTTCTGCTATTTTTATTAAAAAATTTCTGATGGTATCTGATTTTCATTTAATTTTGCAGTGAGCAAAAGATTCTAACCTGATGAAACACCTCTCGAACTGTATTCAAACTTTCCTCAAATCCATCAT
Source organism: uncultured Sangeribacter sp. (assembly GCA_964566015.1). Lineage (GTDB taxonomy): Bacteria > Bacteroidota > Bacteroidia > Bacteroidales > Muribaculaceae > Lepagella. The sequence goes on from CAZMHE010000034.1 coordinate 264, forward strand.
ATTAGCGGCTTCCGCCATGACTATTGCTACTTCAGCCCACGCCTTGGAACCGACCTGGAGCGTTGACTTCGGATCGGTGTTCGACAACCGTGAGGGTGACGACAAGATGTATGACGACAAAACCTTCTTCTTCACATCGCTTTCAGCCGAAGGGGGAGTGAAATTCACCCCCAAAGACCGAATTGCGGGTGGAGCTGTCTGGATTCAGCCTCTTGAAAACGGTGTGCGTGACGGAAAAGTGAATCCGATCCTTTATTACCGTCACGAGGGGGAACGCTGGAAATTTTCAATGGGAATCTTTCCCCGCACACAACTGCGCGAACCGCTCCCCGGATTCCTATGGTGTGATTCACTGACGTATTATCAGAAAAATATCCGCGGAGCCCTTCTTCAATATCAGAGGAATGAGGGATTTTTCGATGCCTATATCGATTGGAGAGCACATCAGACAGAGACAAGAAGAGAGGCTTTCAATCTGCTTTTCCATGGAGAATGGCGCCCTAAAGCAGGAAAATTCCTTATGGGAGCACACCTCCTCATGAACCATTATGCCAAGACTCGCCACCCCTCGGATGACCAGAGCATCGTTGATAATTTCCTTGCCAATCCTTATGTGGGAATTGATCTGAGCCGCAAAACGGTGCTCGATAGTCTCTTAGTAAAGGCGGGACTTCTACAGACAATCGAGAGGTATCGTGGCAACGGCAAAGGTTGGGAGTGTCCCGGTGGACTTTGGGTAGATGCCGTGTTCGAGTGGAAAATATTTGGATTAAGAAACTCCCTCTATGCCGGAGGAAAGGGATTGCTGCCACTTTACAGCGAATTCGGCACCCAGCTCTATCAGGGGGAGTCATACTATCGCTCCAAATTCTATGACCGGGCGGATATTTATGCCCACATTATCCGCAACCGCTACATGGATCTTGAGGCTCAGTTGAATTTCAACTTTGCAAAAAACAATTTCATGTTCTATCAACGCCTCATCCTCAACATCCACATAGGAAATATATGATAATTACAACAACGCTATCAAGCACCTGATATGGAAACAAAAAATCTCAACATATGCCTCATCCCCATGTCAATAGAATGGGGAGAAAAGGAAACAAACCTCTCTCTCCTTGAATCATCATTGGAAAGGGTTCACCCCGATACCGATCTCCTTGTTCTTCCGGAAACCTTCTCAACAGGTTTCCCATCCGGCATGGATAAGGAGGAAGTAAGAGTATGGGCTGAACGAAATTCGGGAGAAACGGTTCAAAGGTTGAAAGCTCTTGCAAAAAAACATAACTTTGCAATAGCCGGAAGCTTCATAGCTGATACGGGGGGATTGCTGTTCAACCGCGCCTTTTTCATCGAACCTACCGGCGACGAATATTTCGCCGACAAACGTCATCTTTTCTCAATGGCAGGGGAGGATAAGGTTTTCTCTGCCGGAACTGACCGCCTTAAGGTTCGTTTCCGCGGGTGGAATATCTCAATGGTGGTTTGCTATGACATCCGTTTCCCGAAATGGTGCAGATGCCATTCCAATGAATATGATCTGCTGCTCGCAGTGGCCAACTGGCCGGAAGTAAGGGTAAATGCCTGGAACACCCTTCTCCCTGCCCGTGCAATAGAGAATGAATCATACGTTGCTGCTGTCAACTGCAAGGGTACCGACAAGCATAATTTCAATTACGACGGGTCTTCGGCTATCTACGACTTCAAGGGTAAAGAGATCGGCGTCAGGGCCGGTGAATTTATTTATGCCTCCCTCTCAGCCGGAAAACTCTCATCTTTCAGAGAGAAATTCCCCGCCTGGAAAGACGCGGATTAACAGAACTTTTCCGGATAGAGGGCTCCCTCTCCATGAGAAGAA
>CAZMHE010000034.1:2224-18935 GCA_964566015.1 uncultured Sangeribacter sp.
AGACGCGGATTAACAGAACTTTTCCGGATAGAGGGCTCCCTCTCCATGAGAAGAATAGAATCCCCTGATATATGCCATATCAGCCTCTACATCTCCCATGGGTTCGTATTCCTCCTTTATGATTATATCCTTGTGTTTATAGTCGATTATACCGAGCTGGATGGGCACATGGGCACCGTATGCTATGTAAAGGAAGCCGGTTTTCCATCTTGTGGCCCGGCTTCTTGTGCCTTCGGGAGTCACTGCCAGATTGACATAATCGCGTGTCTTGAAAAGTTCAATTACTGATTGTGTCAACGATGAGTGTGCTTTCCCTTTTCGCGGAACAGGGATTCCACCCAATGCCCGGAGCAGATATTTCAGGGGGAAGAAAAACCAGAATTCCTTCATCAGGAAGTTCGCCTCTCTCCCGAGAGATTTGTATGCGAATAGGCCAAGCAGGAAATCCCAGTTGGAGGTATGGGGAGCTACGCATATCACACATTTATCGCGGCGGGGAGCCGTGATATCCACTTTCCATCCTGTAAGTTCGAGTATTTTCTTCCAAAGATTCATATACCTGTGCTGTGCAAGACCCCCTGCGAAGCTTTTGACAGCCTGCGCAGGGGGTCAATTCTCGTTCTTAATAAATTTTATCTCACTCTGCAGCGACAGTTTTTTTCTGCGCCTCCTTTACGTCGGCCGGAACAGCTTCGTTGAACAACTTGAGGGCTGCGTCAATCTCCTTCGTGAAATCTGAATTGATCTTATCGAAGAGCTTGACGAAGAATTCTGACTTGGCTTTGCTGTATACCTTGCGGTCGGCGAAGGCTTTGGCACCCTTGTCGAAGAATACGTTGGCATTGGCTCTTGCTGCGGCTGTTGCGCCGAGAACTTTTTCAATCGCTTTGGAGATGGCGTCCTTGTCGGCAGACTCTACAGAATAATAGGTCTCCATCATTGAGTTGCACGCGGATGCACCGATCGCCTCCACATATTTCTTGAATTCTCTCTTGTTTGCCATAATATTTATTCTTTATAAATTTCGGGTTACTATATCAGTATAACAATCAAAACAAGTTTTTTATTTTCCGGAGCGGTATTTTAGGCGTCTGTCATTCCCTGCGTTCCTTCCTCGAGGCATCTATCCTCAGCAATACAAACAGGAATATCGTGAATCCCCAGAGAGCCGAACCACCATAGCTGAAGAAGGGGAGTGGTATTCCGATCACGGGACATAGCCCTATGACCATCCCCACATTTATGCACAGGTGGAAAATCAGTACCGAAGCCACACAATAGGCATAGACCCTTCCGAATGGTGTGCGTTGTCGCTCGGCAAGATGAATGATCCGCAATATCAGTGCCAAGAACAGAAGGAGCACTGCCGTTGAGCCTACAAACCCTTCCTCCTCACCGATGGTGCAGAAGATGAAGTCGGTGTGCTGCTCAGGTACATACTTCAACTTTGTCTGGGTGCCGTTGAGGAATCCCTTACCGGTCACGCCACCGGAACCGATCGCTATCTTTGACTGATTTACGTTATAGCCGGCTCCCCTAAGATCCTCCTCTATGCCGAGAGCCACTTTTATTCGCATCTGTTGGTGAGGCTCAAGAACATTGCCGAAGACATAGTTGACCGAGAAAAGAAACAATACGGAGACTACGGCAAAGGCAATCGTGACAAGGAATTTCTCGATACGGTGATGGAACATCGCGAGCAGGGTATATCCGATGGCGACGGCGAGAATCAGGAGAAAAAAGAGTGTACCATTGATCTCTACTCCGGACAATGAGAGACTTGTCGCAAGCACTCCCGAAATTATGAAACCGGATATTACGTTGCGGGCTATTACGATGTCGCGGCAATAGAAAAGGAGCATTGCGGAGAAAACTACAATGATCATGCAAAACACCGCGAACTCACCCATCGGGATTCCGAGAATGAGGGGTTCGGTAAACTTGACCGCCACGACAAAGAATACCACCGCGCAAAGAACCGAGAACAGCACGAGACCGCTCATACCTTCACGATAGAGCACGAAAATCAAGGATAAATATACCAGGGCACTTCCCGTTTCCCTCTGAAGAAGAATCAGACAGATAGGGAGGAAAATAATAATCAAAGCCCTGAAATAATTACTTATCTTTGCATTAAGAGAGAAATTATAACTATTGAAGAGCTTGGCGAGCGCAAGGGCTGTAGCGAATTTGCCGAACTCCGCCGGCTGAAGACTGACCGGGCCGAAGACAAGCCAGGATCTTGAGCCCTTGATATCGGGGGCAAGGAAGATTGTCGCTATCAGTATGAGGATCATCACTCCGTAGATCAGATAGGCATATGTCTCATAAATCCTGTAGTCAAGAAGGAGTATGACGCATCCGATTATCAGTGAGAGTCCGATCCAGAGAAACTGCTTGCCGGAAAACTCGGCGAAATCAAACATGCTCGCGTTGTCGAAATCGTAACTGGCGGCATAGATGCTCACAGCCCCCGCCGACACGAGGAGCATATAAAGAATAATGGTGAACCAGTCAAGCGACCGGAACACCGAGACATTTGCTTCAGTGCGATTTGACTCCACTGCTGATGATTGTATTTGAGTTCAACATTCTTTCCTCGACACCTTTCCTCGCGTCTGCAATCTCGCCGTTGAGATATTTCTCTATCATAAGACTACCGATCGGCACACCATAGGCGGCTCCGAAACCGGCATTCTCAACATAGACTGCCACTGCAATCTTCGGATCATGATAAGGGGCGAAGCCCATGAAGGCGGAATGATCCTTGCCGTGAGGGTTCTGTGCCGTGCCTGTTTTGCCGCAGACTTCCACACCGGGAAGATTGGCGGCGCGGCAAGTGCCTCCTAAAACAGCCATTCGCATCCCTTCAGCGATCACATCGTAATATTCTTTCTTGATCTGAGGAGTATGTTTCTCGCGATAAGTGGCATCGAGAACCGTGTCGGCGATCTCTTTCACAATATGAGGTGTATAAAAATATCCGCGGTTGGCGATTGTCGCGCAGAGATTGGCAATCTGTAAAGGTGTCGCAAGCACCTCTCCCTGTCCAATGGCCACTGATATGATGGAATTGCCGCTCCAGTTCGCTCCTCGGAAGGATTTGGAATAATATTCCGAGTTGGGCAGGAATCCGCGACTTTCCGAGGGAAGGTCAACACCCAAACGATAGCCGTAACCCATCTCGACAAGATAATTCTTCCATTTCTCAAACTGTCCCGATGGCTTTGTGCCGACCTTGTCTATCATGTTCTTGAAACCCCAGCAGAAATAGGCGTTGCAAGATGTCTGAAGAGCCGGTTTGAGTGCGATCGGAGATCCATGTCCATGACACCCCACACGAATCCGGTTGATGTAGCCGTGATAACAGGGATATTGGGTAGAGGTCGTGACGATACCCTCCTGGAGAAAGATAAGACCTTGTGTCGGTTTGAACGTGGATCCCGGAGGGTATGCCCCCTGGAGAGCACGGTCATACAGTGGCTTGAGAGGATCCTTTACAAGTGTGGCATAATTCTTGCCGCGTTCTTTCCCGACGAGGAGAGATGGATCATACCCCGGAGAAGAGACGAGGGCGAGAATCTCACCGCTCGAAGGCTCGATGGCGACAATCGCCCCGATCTTATTGGTCATCAGCTTCTCGCCGTATGCCTGAAGTTCCATATCGATCGAAAGGGTCAGGTTTCGTCCTGAGACGGGAGAGATGTCATGTATACCCTCCTCATATTTACCCTTGATACGCCCGTATGCATCCTTCATCAGGATCTCGACACCTTTCACCCCACGCAGATGCTTCTCGTAGCTTTTCTCTATTCCGAGGTCGCCCGTGTAGTCGCCTGAACGATAGTAACGGTCATTCTCGACATCCTTTGCGGAAACCTCACGGATATTCCCGAGAATATTAGCGGCCGCATTATAATTGTATTGCCTTACGGTTCTTGTCTGAATGAAGAAACCGGGGAAAAGGTAAAGCTTTTCCTGTAGACGTCCGTAATCTTCAGTCGAAAGGTGAGAGATAAGTTTCTGAGGGGTATACGATGAATAACCGGGATTCTTCCGTGGATTTTTCATGTCGGCCCAATAGTCATCAAGGCGTTCCTTTGTAATATTTAGAACATTACAAAGAGCCAATGTATCGAATTTGCCCACATCCTTCGGAATGATCATCACGTCGTATGCGGGTTGGTTGAAAACTACAAGGCGACCTTCGCGGTCATAGACAAGACCTCGGGCTGGATAGATGACACGACGCAGGAAAGCATTGCTCTCAGCATTTTCCTTATATTTATCGTCGCCGACCTGCAGGCTGAAAAGTCGGAAAATATATATGGCGACAATAACGCAGATAAATCCCGAAATAACATATCTACGCTTTGCCAGTGAATAATCTTTTGTCACGTTGAAAAAATCAGTCAGGATTTAATGATAAGGCAGTCGGTGGCAAGGAGAATAAGAAAAGTAAGCACAGTGCTTGAAGCCGCCAACACCACTATCTCTTTAACGTCGGCAAAGTTGAAATATTCTATTGTAAATACTGTCACACAATAGATTCCTACCATCGTGACAAGGTATTTGCAGTAAGATGCCACACCAAGGGAGGAGATGGAAGGAGTGAGATCCTTGGTCTTGTCGTCTCGAGGGACATAAGCGAAATATGCCGGTCTTTTCAAGGCCGAAAGGATTGTGGCCGCAAGGGCATTGACTCCCGGAGTATCAGAGAAAATGTCGACCGTGAGGCCAAGGATAAACGAGATTGTAAACAGCCATCCGCGACCCAATGCAATCGGCAGGCGGATTATCAGATAAATGAAGATTATGGGTATAGCCACATTGAAGAGTGCGATATGATTGCATATCAACACCTGAAGCGTCACCACCACAATGAACAGGAACAGAAACTGTAGAACCTCTTTATTCATGCCATTAAACTCATTTATCAGACACAAGGTCGAAATTCTGAAGGGAGTCGAGCTCCATCTTATACTCGTCTTTTATTACCCTGACGGTGCTGAGGGCTCGGAAATCGGAGTTAAGACCTATCTTCAATATGAAGAAGTTGTCATCACGGCTCTTTACACGGTTCAAGACCCTCCCTACAGGTATACCTTCCGGGAAGACGGTTGAGTATCCGCTTGTGACGACCGTGTCGCCAGCATGATATTTTGCATGGCGTGGCACCTGCTCCATATAAGCCACCATCGGATCATCTCCTTTCCAAGTCAAGGATCCTATGAAATTAGTATCCTTAAGCTTCACGGAGAAATGTTGAGACTGGTTGAGAAGGGAGATCACCCTTGCCGTATGATCACCCGTCACATTAATGATACCGACCACTCCATTCTGATCCACGACACCCATTCCGGCGCATACCCCGTCAACGGAGCCACGGTTGATCGTGAAATAATTTCGAGGGTGACGGACACTGTTGTTGATGACTGTTGCCGGAATATAGTCAAACCGGTTAACCATGAATTTGGGCTGCACGGTGTCTGAAAGGAGAGTCTCGTATTCTGAGAGGAGATGACGGAGATTGAGCACTTCATTCTCGAGACGGGCATTGCTCGCCTGAAGGCTTTCATTGATCCCTCTCAGGTGGAAATAACCCGTCACCTGCGAGGATGTCGAATTGACTGCCGAAGCAACCGAGTTGGCCGATGTCAGATAGACCGACTGATGGTAGGAATTATTGCTCACCAACAGTATACAAGCAAGCAGCACATAGAACACAAAAAGGAACCATGTGCCATACTTGATGAGGAAATTGATGAGATTTCTCAACTCTCTTTATCTGATGAGGAATTATCTCGACTGTCGTTATCTGATAAGGAAGGAGAACTTGTTTATGTTCTTCAAGGCGACTCCCGTGCCTTTGGCAACCGCGTGCAGCGGATCATCCGCAATCTTGAAGTCGATCCTTATCTTATCCGTGAAGCGTTTGGCAAGGCCTTTGAGCAATGCTCCGCCACCTGCGAGATAGATACCGTTCTTGACAATATCGGCATAAAGTTCCGGCGGAGTCTCCTCAAGGGCCGCAAGGATAGCAGCCTCCATACGAGAGATGGTCTTGTCAATGCAGTGTGAGATCTCCTCATATGTCACAGGCACCTGCATAGGGAGAGCCGACATACGGTTGGGTCCCGTCACAATAAACGGTTCCGGGGGATTATCAAGGACAGAGAGGGCAGATCCGACGTTTATTTTGATCTGTTCAGCCATGGTAGTGCCGACCTTCAGGTTGTGGACACGCCCCATATGATCCTGAATATCGGCCGTGAGGTCATTACCGGCAAGACGGATACTCTTGTTGCTGACGATACCGCCGAGCGAAATGACGGCAATCTCCGTAGAACCGCCTCCTATATCGACAATCATGTTGCCTTCGGCTGCCTCGACATCAAGACCAATGCCGAGAGCAGCTGCCATCGGCTCATAAATCATGTAAACGTCACGTCCTCCCGCATGTTCCGATGAGTCGCGAACGGCACGGAGTTCCACTTCAGTAGATCCGGAGGGCACACACACCACCATACGGAGTGAAGGGGAGAACCAACGTCTTTTTGAGCTGACCATCTTCACCATTCCGCGGATCATCTGTTCCGCTGCGTTGAAGTCAGCGATTACACCGTCGCGGAGCGGACGGATCGTGCGGATGCCGGGAGGCTCCTTACCCTCCATCTGATGAGCAGCATGTCCTACGGCCAGAAGTTTGTCGGTCTTATTCTCTATAGCCACGACCGAAGGCTCATCAACGACAATCTTGTCGTTGTGTATAATGATGGAATTGGCTGTGCCCAAGTCCATTGCTATTTCCTGCGTAAATGAAAACAAACCCATGTGATCAATACGTTTTTGTGTTACCGGATTTCATTTCCAGGCGTCAGGAATATCTCCCGGCGCCTGTTTTTGTAATCCTCATAGATTATTTTGCAAAGTTAATTAAAAAAAATAACCCCTTAAAATAAAATTCGTTTAGAAGAACAAATAATACTAAAAAATCATGCGCGGCTCTTTTTAAGAACCACGCATGACCATTAATCAATATGTGTTGTTTGGGGAACCGTCTGATCAATTGAAGAATGTCTCGAGAGCGTAGTCGATGTTCTCGTCGAGGCTCTGGAGATCACTGCTGTCGGGATTCATAGCCCTTGCCTTATCGGCATACTTCTTTGACACGAGGAAGTAATCGTTCTTCACTTTCTCACGGGCAGCCTTTGTCTCGGGTGTTCCGACCTCGATCTCATTATATTTCACCTGACCGATGCGGAAGATCTTCTTACCTGCATTCACGAGAGTCTCGAAATCCACATTGGGCATCTCGGCAGCCTTACGGTAGTCAGCCTCTGAAAGATCATCTTTCTCTGCACGGTCGTAGACGAATCCGCGGAGACCAATAAGACCTGCGTTGTCAGGATTGGCGGCGATTACGGTGTTGAGCTCTGCGATGGCATCATCATACTTGTTCTCCATCACCATTGAGTTGATGATATTGTTGATGAAGATGGGCTGTTCAAGACCGAATTTCTCGTTACCTGCCTTGGCGGCATCGAGGATGTGTGCCTGAGCCTCTGCGTTGCGTGACTCATCACGCTGAACGATATTCTGCCAGCAGGCGATCTCATAGATGTAAGCCTCGTCCTTATCGTAACCGGTAAGACGGGCATTCTTGAAAGCCTCGGCGGCAGCCTCGAGCTGGTCACCTGAATAACCGGCAAGACCGGCGTTGAAATATGCTGTAGGGATCTGCTCGGCGGGGATGATGGAAGTGTTCTTGCCCATCATTCCGCTTGCGGGGAGACCGGCATAGATCACGAAAGCCTCATATGCCTGAGGATAATACATCTTCTCACCGAAATAGTCAGCACCGGCTGTGAAGAAGTCGTTGGCGTGGCCTACGATCTTTCCGAGCATGTCCTTTGAATATTTGGGTTTCACCTGACCCTTGGCATCAGGAACACTGTCAAGAGGAAGGGCCTTGAGGAAATACTTGTATCCGTTGAGAAGCTCGTCGGCCATCACCACAGGTTTGGCTGTAGGATCATCCGGATTGATCATTCTTGCAGTCGTAGCCTTGTCGAAAGCATCGAATTCGATCTTTCCGGCAGTATAGTAGGTACGGGCATCGTTCTTAGTCTCGTCATTGTTCATTGCCTGCTGAATGAGCTCACGGGCATTCTTAAGCTGATCAGGTTTTCCAGACAACTTGTTGGCCTGGTCAACGGTTGCTTTCTGTGCGCTGATGGAGCCTACGGCTGCCACACAAAGCGCGAATGACACAAATCTATTCATATTTTAAGGTTTAAAAATATTGTTTCTTCTTTATCAAGATATGCTTCGGAACAAAAGGTTTAATCCTCGTTGAGCGATGAGGGATCATCCTCTATCTCATTCTCGGAAATCTCCCTTTCCTGAAACTCCTCGTTCTCAATCCTTGCTTTGAGTTCGTTGTCACCATCGGCCGGTATTTCTTCACTGAGTTCTTTCTCAGCCTCAACTTCCTCTACAGGATCGGAATCAACCTTACAAACGGATGCAATCACATCACCGCGTTTATTGAGATCGATAAGCTTCACACCCTGAGTGGCACGACCCATGACACGGATACCCTCTACAGGGAGACGCAATGTTATGCCGCTCTGGTTGATGATCATGAGGTCGTTGGAGTCATCGACATTCTTGATGGCAACCAGTTTACCGGTCTTGTCAGTGATGTTCATGGTCTTGACACCCTTTCCGCCGCGGTTAGTCACACGATAGTCCTCGAGAGGAGAACGTTTGCCATAACCGTTCTGGGAGACAACCATCACTGTCTCAGAAGGAGCACCGGTCATCGTGATCATGCCGACAACCTCATCATCACCTTCACCGAGGGTCATGCCCCGGACACCGGTCGACATACGACCCATCTCGCGCACTTTGCTCTCGTGGAAACGGATGGCCCGACCCTCACGGTTGGCGAGAATAATCTCGGCGTTACCATCGGTGAGACGCACCTGAATCAACTGGTCGTCTTCCCTGATGATAATGGCGTTCACACCATTGGCACGGGGACGTGAATATGCCTCAAGCGAGGTTTTCTTAATAACACCCTTCTTCGTGCAGAAGATAAGGTTATGGGTGTTGATATAATCCTTGTCGTTGAGATGCTTGATCCTGATGAAAGCATTGACGGAATCATCCGCCTCGATATTAAGGAGGTTCTGGATGGCACGTCCCTTGGAGTTCTTGGCACACTCAGGAATTTCGTATACCTTGAGCCAATAACAACGCCCCTTCTGGGTGAAGAAGAGCATATAATTGTGGTTGGAGGCGGGATAGATATGCTCGATGAAATCAGAATCGCGCGTGTCGCTGCCTTTTGCTCCGACACCGCCGCGATGCTGCGCACGGAATTCCGAAAGGGGAGTGCGCTTGATGTATCCGAGGTGGGAGATAGTTATGATCATCTCATCATCGGGATAGAAATCCTCAGCATTGAGGTCGCCTGAGAATAGATTGATCCTTGTCTTTCTTTCGTCGCCGTATTTATCACGGATCTCGCGAAGCTCATCTTTCATGACACCACGGCATACCTCATCATTGTTGAGAATATCATTAAGGTGTGCGATAAGTTTCATCAGCTCGTCATACTCGGCGCGGAGTTTCTCCATTTCCAGACCGGTGAGCTGACGGAGACGCATCTCCACGATGGCACGGGTCTGCACTTCGTCAAGTTCGAATCTTTCGGAAAGTCTTGTGCGGGCTTCCTCGGTGGTCTGTGATGAACGGATGATATGGATCACCTCGTCGATATTGTCGCAGGCAATCATCAAACCCCTCAATATATGAGCGCGCTCCTCGGCTTTGCGAAGTTCAAAACGGGTTCTGCGGATGACAACCTCGTGGCGATGATCTACAAACGCCTGAAGAAGCTCCTTGAGGTTCAGTGTCTTGGGTCGACCGTTAACAAGAGCCACGTTATTGACGCTGAAAGATGTCTGAAGCTGGGTCATCTTGTAAAGCTTGTTCAGGATGACCTTGGCGTTGGCGTCACGCTTGATATCGATACAGATATGCATCTGTCCACGGGCTGACGTATCGGTGATGTCGGCAATGCCGTCAAGTTTCTTCTCCTCGACGAGATCGGCAATGCTCTTAACGAGGTCATTCTTGACTACGCCATATGGAATCTCCGAGATTACGATCTGATCATGGTTGCCGTCATTCTCAATCTCGGCTTTAGCGCGGACGATGATACGACCCCTGCCTGTCTCAAACGCATCCTTGACACCTTGCATACCGAAAATCTCACCACCGGTGGGGAAGTCGGGAGCCTTGATATACTCCATAAGGTCGGAGACCTCAAGATCCGGATTATCGATAAGGGCGATCGAAGCATCGAGCGATTCGGTAAGATTATGGGGAGGCATATTTGTCGCCATACCGACGGCAATACCCGAAGCTCCGTTCACAAGAAGATTGGGGATGCGGGTCGGAAGCACTGAGGGCTCCATAAGGGTGTTGTCGAAGTTCGGAACAAAATCAACCGTATCTTTGTCAATATCCTCAAGCATCTCCTCACCCATGCGGGCAAGCTTAACCTCCGTATAACGCATTGCGGCCGGAGAGTCACCGTCGATTGAACCGAAGTTACCTTGACCGAAGACGAGAGGATAGCGGAGCGACCACTCCTGAGCCATCCTGACCATCGTGAAATAAATGGATGAGTCACCGTGCGGGTGATATTTACCCATCACCTCACCAACGATACGTGCTGATTTCTTCGTGTCGCCTGAAAAGAAGTTTCCAAGCTCGTTCATTCCGAAAAGAACCCTGCGGTGAACCGGCTTGAAACCGTCTCTCACATCGGGAAGGGCACGCGACACAATCACCGACATAGAATAGTCGATGTATGCGCTTTTCATTTCCGATTCTATATTGATCGGAATAATTTTGTCGTCTCCTTGCATTTCTGTTGTCAGTTCATAAAAAAGGGAACCACGACCAATCCGACTGGCATGTCGGGTCGATACCCCGGAGAGAAGGGGAGGCGACGGAAAAAATCCGTAGCCGTTCCAAGGAGCAAAGTTAGTAAAAATTATTGAAACCCACAACAGAACCTACGGAACTTACCCGATCACAATTTGCGCTCTGCAATATTTTTTAATACTTTTTTCAATAAAATTGGCACGATGTTTGCACAAAAGCTAATAAAAATTGTTCTACAACATAGAACACCGCAAATTCAGCGCTCATCAGTTCGCCTTTCATTTATTGAAGCGGAAACTGAGAGCACGGATGTCAATCGGTAAAAAGTAAAACATTATAATAGATGAAAAACGATTTCTCAAAGCAATTCCGTCCGATTCTCGAGGTCGCTTACGCAGAGGCTGTGAAATTTCAGTCGCCTGCCATACTAAGCGAGCATTTCGTATTGGGTGCCCTCCGCAATCAGGACGGCTATGCCAATAAGATCCTGCGCCAGCTTCAGGTGCCCGTCGAGGATATGACGAAAGAGCTCGAGGAGTATCTTATGGCTGCACAGCCCCCTTCGGAGACCACAACGCTCTTCGAACAGCAGTTCAAAATCTCTCTCTCGGCCATAAGGCATCTCCAGCTCGCCACATCCGAGGCAAGAAAAATGAACTCACACACCATTTCAGGCGAACATATCATACTCGCCCTGATTCACGACCAAAGATCTATGGACAGCGAATTTTTAAGACATATCAAGGAGACTTATCTCGATTTCGACATCTCGATACAGAATCTCTCCGAAGCCTCCACACCCAACGCGGGAAAGGATTTTGATGCTGACGAGGATGAGGAAGAGACCTCACCATTCAAGGGGAGCGGTCCTTCATCAGACGCATCTTCATCAAAGAGGGGAGCTTCCAAGGGGAAAACAGGTTCGGACACCCCAATGCTCGATAAATTCGGCTACGATATGACCAAAGCCGCCGCCGAGGGGCGTCTCGATCCGGTCGTAGGTCGCGAAAATGAGATTGAGCGACTTGCCCAGATCCTTTCACGAAGGAAGAAAAACAATCCGGTCCTCATCGGCGAACCCGGTGTCGGTAAATCGGCTATTGTCGAGGGTCTCGCGCTCCGCATCAATCAGCGCAAGGTATCACGCGTGCTCTTCGGAAAGCGTGTGATAGGTCTCGATATGGCCGGCATGGTGGCCGGCACGAAATACCGTGGCCAATTCGAGGAGAGAATCAAGGCAATCCTTGATGAGCTTTCAAAGAATAAGGATATCATCCTCTTTATCGATGAGATCCACACGATTGTCGGTGCAGGTGGCGCACCCGGATCAATGGATGCCGCCAATATCCTTAAACCCGCTCTCGCAAGAGGTGAGATTCAATGTATCGGAGCCACAACTCTCGATGAATACCGCAAGAATATCGAGAAGGATGGTGCCCTCGAACGCCGTTTCCAGAAGGTTATGGTTGAACCCACTACTCCGGAGGAGACACTCCAGATTCTCCGTCAGGTGAAGGAGAAATATGAGAAGCACCACAATGTCAATTACACCGACGAGGCCCTTCAGGCTTGTGTCGACCTGACACAGCGATATGTAAGCGACCGTAATTTCCCTGACAAGGCTCTCGATGCTCTCGATGAAGCAGGCTCCCGCGTACACATCACAAATATCGTGGTGCCGGAGGAGATTGAAAAGCTCGAGAATGAGGTGGATGAGACCACCCGCGAGAAGCTTGCAGCCGCCAAGGCTCAGGATTTTGAACTCGCCGCTTCCCTCCGCGACAAGGAGACCAAGAAGAAGAATGAACTCGAGCGCGCGAAAGCTGAATGGGAGAAACAGCTCGACAATGAGCGTCAGGAAGTTGATGAAGACAAAGTGGCCGAAGTTGTCGCAATGATGACGGGTGTACCGACCCAGCGCATAGCACAGGCTGAAGGCAGCCGTCTCCTCGAGATGGGTAAGGCTCTCAACGGGGCCGTCATCGGTCAGGACGATGCCATCAGCAAAGTCGTAAAGGCTATTCAGCGTAACCGTATCGGACTGAAGGATCCCAACAAACCGATCGGCGTCTTCATGTTCCTCGGCCCGACAGGTGTAGGAAAGACTCACCTTGCAAAGAAGATCGCTGAATATCTCTTCGATTCGAAAGACGCTCTCATCCGCATGGACATGAGTGAGTATATGGAGAAATTCACTGTCTCCCGTCTCGTCGGAGCGCCTCCGGGATATGTAGGTTATGAAGAGGGTGGTCAGCTCACGGAAAAAGTGAGACGTCATCCGTATTCGGTGGTTCTTCTTGACGAGATAGAGAAAGCGCATCCCGACGTATTCAATCTGCTTCTGCAGGTAATGGATGAAGGACGTCTGACCGATTCCCTCGGTCGCAGGATTGACTTCAAGAATACAATCCTGATCCTCACCAGCAACGTCGGTAGCCGTCAGCTCAAGGATTTCGGAGCCGGCGTCGGTTTCAACACCGAGACCGTCAGCAAAGCCCAGGCTCAGGGTGTGATTTCAAAAGCCCTGAATAAAGCTTTCTCTCCCGAGTTCCTCAACCGTGTTGATGATATCATCATGTTTGACCAGCTTGATAAAGATGCTATCTTCAAGATCATCGATATCGAGCTTAAGGACTTCTACAGCAGAATCGAGAAACTCGGCTTCAAGCTCGAACTTTCCGACGAGGCTAAGGATTTCATAGCCACCAAGGGTTATGACAAGAATTTCGGAGCACGTCCCCTCAAGAGGGCTATCCAGAAATATCTTGAAGACGAACTCGCCGAGCTCATGCTCCGTCTGAATGCGGAGGGTCAGATCGGCGGAACCGTCACGGTGACATACGCCGAGGGTGATGAAAAACCGAAAGTAGATTATCGTCCACTCCCCATAAAGAACTGATTTGAAACGTACACATAAAAAAGTATCCGCACCGGTAGCCGATGCGGATACTTTTCTATATGTACCCCGGTCAGAAGAGCAGAGAAATCCTATATGTGATAAGGGAAAGGATCCATGCCAAAGCCGTGTTGTAGGTAATGGAGAAGAGACCATACTTCCAGCTTCCCGTCTCCCTGACTATAGCGGATATGGTGGCTATACAAGGGAAATAGAGCAACACGAAAACCATAAAGGCAAGAGCTTTTGCACGGTTAAACGGGGCCTCACCGGTCAAAGGTGAGGGATTCTGGAGCCTTTTTGAAATCACCGTCGTGTCATCATCTCCGGCATAAAGCACTCCTAAAGTAGAGACAACTACCTCTTTGGCGGCACATCCGGCAATCAGTGAGCAACACACTTTCCATCCGAAGTCCATGGGGCGGACTATCGGTTCGCAGGCTTTACCGATATACCCTAAGATGGAGTGTTCCTGCTGATAGACGTTGAGGACCATATCGTCAAGTTCATTTTCAGTATTATCCTTGCTTGAAGCGGCGGGAATGTCAGCGAGCACACTTTCCTTGTAAGTGACCGGTACATCCGATGCTGAATAACGGGGAAAATACGAGAGAGCCCAGATTATGATGGAGGCAATGAGAATTAATCCTCCCATCTTGTGAAGATACTGACGAGCTTTCTGCCACATATTTCTGAGTGTGGCTTTCATCGTCGGGATTCGGTAAGGCGGAAGCTCCATCACGAACGGGGTCTCGTCTTTCTTGAACCAGAACCTTCGGAGCAACTTCGCTGTCAGGACTGCCACAACCGCACCGAGGAAATACAATCCGAAAAAGACAGTGGCTCCATGAGTCGGGAAGAATGCACCTACAAGGAGGATGTAGAGGGGTATTCGGGCCGAACAACTGATGAAAGGGTTAATCAGGATAGTGATTATCCGGCTCGACTGGCTCTCGATAATACGTGTAGACATGATCGCCGGGACATTGCAACCGAATCCCATGACGAGGGGGATGAATGATTTTCCGTGAAGCCCCATCCTGTGCATGAGCTTGTCCATGATGAATGCGACGCGGGCCATATAGCCGGAATCCTCCATGAAGGATATAAAGGCATACAGGATAAGGATATTAGGGAGGAAAACAATGACACCACCTACACCTCCGATTATACCGTCGAGCACCAGGTCTTTCAGCGGCCCGGGAGTCATGAATGAACCTACTTGAACAGAAATCCAGTTCACAAGCATCTCAATCCACGATACAGGATAAGATCCCAACTGGAAAGTGGCCCAGAACATGGCCCACATCACAAGGAGGAAAATCGGGAAACCGAAAAGCCGGTTTGTGACAAAAGCGTCAATTATCTTCGTTGACTGCTCCTCCTGTTTCTCACCCGGTTTAAAGGTTTCTGCGAGAGCACCCTGTATGAAACCATATTTTTCGGAAGCTATCACGGAGTTGGCATCGTCTCCAAGATCACGTTCGATGCGCTGGCTTTCCCTGTCACGCAATTCGCAAAGTTTGCTGAATTCGGGACTGTCTTCAAGCATATGCTCCACTTCCGGGTCTTTTTCAAGGAGCTTGATCGCGAGATAGCGCGCTGCAAATTTCTGAGTAATTCCCGGCTCGCTTTTTATCACGTCTTTTATAACATTGATTCCCTGCTCCACTTCCGGGCGCATCTTTATATGGATATGTCTGGTGTCGGGATTCTTCATCTCGTAGACATCAATGACAGTATCGAGAAGGCGGTCGATGCCCCATCCGGTTGAGGCTTTAGTAGGAACGATCGGCACTCCGAGCATCTTTCCTAAATTCTGATAATCAAACTGAGCATGACTCTTCTCGAGCTCGTCATACATATTGAGTGCGATGACGAGACTACGGTTCATGTCGATCAACTCTGTCGTGAGATAGAGGTTGCGTTCCAGATTTGAGGCAACAACCACATTGAGTATGACATCAGGAGTCTCCTCTCGCAGATACCTCATCACATACAGTTCCTCCGGAGAATAAGCTGAAAGGGAATATGTGCCCGGGAGGTCTACAATATTGAACCGGTAACCCTTATAAGTCATCGAGCCCTCTTTGGCGCCGACCGTCACTCCGGCATAATTGCCGACTCTCTCATGAGCTCCGGACACAATATTGAATAGTGAAGTCTTTCCGCAATTGGGATTGCCGACCAAGGCTACATTAATCACCCGGTCTTTTCTGATCGTATTTTCGTCATCTCCGGGTGTATCAGGATGAATATCGAGCCGTTTATCCTCATGGCGTTCCCAAGACTCGATGGGTTCTATCTCGATAAGTTCCGCCTCGGCGCGCCGGAGCGACACCTCATAATCCATCAGACGGAACTTGATTGGATCCTGCAAGGGGGCATTGAGCACCATCGTCACTTCACGACCGCGCACAAAACCCATTTCCATCACCCGTTTACGAAAAGCTCCATGACCGAGTAATTTCGTGATTACTCCGGTCATGCCGGGTTTTAAGTCTGCTAAATTCATAAAATAATTTGTGCGTTATCTGGAATCATTCCAAATAACGCACAAATTTAATAAAAAATTCGCGAGTCAGCAAATAGCTTACCTCGGCTTAATGCCGGGCACAGCACTTACTCTGCCGGTTTAAGATACTTGTCAAGGAAGTTGAAGAAGACTCTCTGCCAGAGGATAGCATTCTGAGGCTTGAGTATCCAGTGGTTTTCGTCAGGGAAGACAAGCATTTCGGCCTCGAGACCACGCATCTTTGCAGCATTAAAGGCCATCATACCCTGGGAAGCGAGAATACGGTAGTCGAGTTCTCCGACAGTTACGAGAATAGGGGCAGTCCATTTGTCAAC
>CAZMHE010000035.1:0-18763 GCA_964566015.1 uncultured Sangeribacter sp.
ATCTAACCTCCCAATAGAGCTTAACTAAACAGCATTGAGGCGCGCCCTCGCGCCGCCACAGTGACAACGTGTACCGCGAGGGCGCGGTACCTCCCAGTTAAGGCACATCCCAGTTAAGGTACCTCCCAGTTAAGGTACCTCCCAGTTAAGGCACCCCCGGTTAGTCGACTTTCAATTTGAGGGTTGAAAGCCCGGATGAGGACTGAGCTTTAGCAACATACACACCCGGTTGCAGGGAAGTTGTCGAAAGCGACTCATAGCCGGAGGTAATAACCCTCCCCGAAAGATCATAGAGCGTTATCTCCGCTCCCTCGGCCCTTAGCCCATCACCGGTGCGTTCAATCGCAAGATTCAACGTAGGGGTAGCCACATCGAGCAACTCAATTACCTTAGCGACATCACAATACAACATATTCTCCTTGTATATAATATTACCCTCGTCGTCGAATAGCCGATTCAAGTAATAGTACCCATCTCCTCCATTCGATGATACAGGATGACAATCTATGAATGGAAGAAATCCTCTATCAATAACTCCGACTCCCTCTATACATGAATACCAATCCCACATCCAATTTTCTTCACCACAGTCCTGTCGGATAGACAGAGTCCCGTTAAGGTCAATTTCTGAGATGTTCTTTATGTATACGTCCTTATAATCCCATAATGCAGGCATATAAGGATATATCTGATGGTGCTCCATCCAGTTACAGAATACTTCTTGGATGGTTTCGCCTGATTGCTTTGTAAAATCATAGAGGATCGCTTCGTCGCTTATTTCTTGATT
The DNA here is from genome assembly GCA_964566015.1 of uncultured Sangeribacter sp. GTDB lineage: Bacteria > Bacteroidota > Bacteroidia > Bacteroidales > Muribaculaceae > Lepagella. The sequence continues at coordinate 788 of CAZMHE010000035.1, forward strand.
CTCATATTGATTATCAAAACCAAATAGATCATCCGGATTATTTTTTCCGTCGATCAAATCCCTTACATACAGATATACTTTACCTTCTTCCTCTCGCATCAAGAAATACGCCGTAATATCATTAGGCTTGTTTGTTATTTCATAGGGAGTTCTTTCCGGCCAATCATCACCCCTTTCATTCTCATCTACCCATGGTTCGCAAGATTTCCATGTGGTCAGATCTCCACAATACACAAGCTTGTGATACTCTATTCCGTTACGGACTTCCGTACCATCGAAATGCATCTGGAAAGCCGTAAAAGTATACCAGCTCCATGTATTGTAGGAGAGGATATACTCCCATGTCTTTCCCTCCTCGATGAGTTTTACATACTCCCTTTCGGAGGAAGTGTCTCCATCCTGAGCCGAAGCGGCAACCGGACAGATAAAAACCGCCAGCAGGATAAGCACTCTCACAATTAGTGTAGTAAACGATTCTTTCATAGGCATCAACATTTTGAATTTTAGGTTATGTTCAAGAAAGTTTATTAAAGAGGGAGAGATATTATGTATCACGAGAGCATGGTATAGCCTGACTGATGTCAGTTTGTTAACCGCAAAGTTAATAATCCGACTTCTTATAAGCAAAAAAGTAAGTTTAGTTTTAGTTTAGTTTTTCAAAATAACTGAATAAAACTTGAAAAACGCGTAGACACACCGGGAGTAGGCGCGCCTCGCGCCGTAAAGTGCCGTCTCCGCCACAGGGAATAGGCGCGCCCCGCGCCGTTTTACCGTCGACGTGTTGTACCGCGAGGGCGCGGTACCTCCCAGTCAGTGTACCGGGAATAGGCGCGCCCCGCGCCGTCACAGTGACCGGGAGTAGGCGCGCCCCGCGCCGTTTTACCGTCGACGTGTTGTACCGCGAGGGCGCGGTACCTCCCAGTCAGTGTACCGCGAGGAGGCGGTACCTCCCGGTTTGTTGAGTGCAAAGTTAATAAGCGGGTCTCTTATAGGCAAAAAGGTAAGTTTAGTTATAGTTTGGTTTTGTTGATTTTTCGGACAATTTTAAGAAACTAAACAAAAACTAAACTAATTCTCTTGATTATTGTGACCATTTTATCTAATTTTGTGGCATTCCAAAATAAATCCTAACTTTTATGAAAGTATTTTCTACTCTAATCCTGGCCGCGGCAGCCCTCACCGCCTCAGCCGCACAGCCGAAGTTCCTGCCTGAGCCCTACGAGCCTCAGCAGCCGGAACTAACACCGATGAATATGTCGCTCATCACGGCCGATTCTTCAGTAAAGAAAGCTTCCCCAAAAGCGAAAAGCAATACCCCGGCACCCGAAACCCTCTCCGGGAAGACTTTCATCACTGTCTACAATAATGGTGAAATCATGGTCAACGCCTACCTGAATGTCAGCGGCACGAACGACGACCTAACACTTGTAAAAGGTGCAAAGGGATACCATCTCAAGGCATCTTACAATCCGGAGACAGGCACTCTCACAATCCCGACCGGTGTTGTCATCGGCACTTCCTCCAGCTATGGCGACATCACCCTTTGCGGCATTGAGCCCGACCCTGAGAATCCGAATTCACTTTTCGTATATCAGGGAGACCTGACCGGCACATGGAATGGCGAAGGATTCACCTTCAACCATGGAATCGGCGGAAAAGTATCTGCCGGTATACTCTTCGTGATGTTCGATTATACAATGCAGCAGTCTAACGGCACCGTCAGCTTCCTTTCCGGTGGCAATTCTTACGCATTCCCGATCCGCGCTGACAAGAAAGATGAAAACACACTCACTGTCGTTGGCCTCAGCAACGTCTGCTATAACGCTTACGTCCCTGTCGACTTCCCCCTCGACGAGGCCACCGGAACCTCCACACTCCCCTTCCCGACATTGGTAGATAAACGCCCCGATTACGCTTCCCCAGCATACATCGACTACTACCTCTGTAGGTTCAATGAGGAAGACACTCCCTTCGATTTTGTAGCTACTGTCACCACCACCGAGAATACCTCCACCCTCAAAAGCGACCTGGCAGCTTATGCATACCAATACCCTACTAACGGCATATACGGCGGCTTTGAGTTCGAGGACTTCGCACTCAATATCGATTTCAACGTCTACACGGGTGTGGCTAAGCCTGAAGACAACCGCGACACAGACACTCCGGTGGTCGACAATATCCTGTATCTCCTCGACCGCACGAACATGACAGCCACCGTGACCGATGTCCTCCCTGCTGTCTCCAACCTTACAATCCCGTCAGAGATCGAGGTCGCAAGCGGTGTCTACACCGTGACATCTGTCGCCGCTCAGGCTTTGATGAACAACACCAAGATCACCGACATCACCCTCCCCACTTCCATCAAGACCGTGGGCACGGATGCATTCCGCAACCTTCCCAACCTCAGGAAACTCCACATCGTTGATCTCCCCTCATGGTGCGCCATCGACTTCGCAAACTGTTATGCCAATCCTCTCTACAATCTCTTCCCGGGGACAGACGCCGGCAAGTGGGGCACGGTTTACATCAACAATGAGGAGGTGACTGAACTCGTCATCCCCGAAGGTATTGAGTCTTTCGCCCAATCCTTCTATGGGTTCAAGTCTCTCACTTCCATCACACTCCCCTCTTCCCTGAAGGATGTCGGCAACTATGCTTTCGGCGACTGCATCGGTCTCACTGAGGTGACTATCCCCGCCAATGTCAAGGTTATTAGATCCATCTTCTACGGTTGCTCCAACCTTAAGAAAGTGACGATCCTTGGCAATTCGCTCACAAATCTCGGTTCAAGCGCATTCGAGGGTTGCACTTCACTTGAGGAAATAAACATCCCTGAAGGCGTCCTCTGGATCGGAATGGCTACCTTCTCATCATGTAACTCGCTGAAGAAGCTTTCACTCCCCTCAACTCTACTCACTATCGGCGTTTCGGCGATCGGTTGCCCCAATCTCGAGTCACTCGAATGTCTTGCAGCTGTTCCACCGACGGCATCAAATCTCGCATTTGAGGATGTCAACAAGGATATCCCTGTTTACGTTCCGGCCAACTCTATCGAGAGATATAAGGAGGCTGCCGAATGGAAAGATTTCACCAACTTCCTCCCTGCACAGACAGGTGTTGAAGTGGTAGAGACCGAGAATGTTCCCACAGAGTATTATAACCTTCAGGGCATCCGTGTGGCAGAGCCTAAGGAGGGTAATGTCTACATCCGCCGTCAGGGCGACAAGACCGTCAAGGTCATTCTCTGAAACACAACCTGACAGAAACAATACCTGATAATCTATGACATAGCGCTCCGTCCCAACAGACGGAGCGCATTTTTTCGTACAAATTTCGCACTTTTTTCGCACAAATTTCGCACAAAAATAGGGTAAGTTCCTCTCGGAGCTACCCTATTTCATTTCCGGAATGGCGCATTGCCATCTCCCGCAAGCGGAAGACTCCGGAATTGCCGGACAATGCCCGGCGGATTCCAATGTACCATTATTCAACCAAACATACGCCGGAGCCCCGGACTCTCGCGGAGGCCTTGACAGCCACCGACATGTTTAGGATTGCCCTGTCCCGGAAACCGACGGAGGCGCTGCCGCATCGCGCGGGTTTGCCTGCTGTTTCGCAAAGTATTCATTTCTATTTTTCCGATCACACCCGTTTCTCACGAAAGGGAGAGCTCTCGGCGGTTTTAAAAGTTTACTGTATCATTGCCGGCTAATCTTCCGTTCATTTGGCCAGCATGATTGTTCAATTGCAAAATTAATAAATATTTTTCAATTCAAAGAATATTGTTAAAAATTTTTAATCATTCCGTAATTATTATTGCAATATTACCAATTTGTCAATCAAATATCATTTTTAATCCGCATTTCAATCACTATCAGGTTGACATTCCCCGATTATATTGAGGTTTGAAAGATTTTTTCTAATTTTGCACTCAAATGACACGACGCGACATCAAGCGAGGCACAATCGGGACACTCATTTTCTCAATCTTTGCCTACGCCATCATCATAATTTTCTCTCTGAGACACTCCTCCTGCTCCCGCTCCGGCGATCTTGCCGACGACGGCCTCCCCGGCGTGCCCTGGACCGACACGCTGACCAATTCCTCATCCGAATGGACTCCCCTCGACCCGATGGACCGCGACATTGAACGCTTCATGCAGAAATGGGATCTCCGCGGCATGTCGATTGCCGTCACACGCCATGACTCGCTTCTCTATACAAAAGGTTACGGTTTCGCCGATGCGGAAGCCGGCATCTCCATGAAGCCGACCAACATCATGCGCATCGCATCGGCGTCAAAGCTCGTCACGGCCATTGCTGTAATGAAACTCATTGAGGAGGGTAAGATGACTCTCGATTCAAAGATCTTCGGACCCGATGGCCTCATACCCGACCCGGCATATACCGATGCCATGTGCGAGACACGGATGCTCGACATCAACGTAGACCATCTACTGCGCCATATGGCAGGTTTCGGGCGTGGTGCCGGCGACCCGATGTTCACGACAAATGAAATCATCAAGGCAAAACGCCTCGACCATGCCCCTACCCGTGATGAACTGATAAAGATTGTGCTCGGAAGACGCATGGCGTTCTCCCCCGGCGAAGGTCGCAGGTATTCAAATTTCGGATATATGCTTCTCTCCGCCGCAATGGAGAGGGCTACCGGGCAATCTTACTGGGATTATGTCACTGACTCTATCCTGATCCCCGCGGGATGCCCTAATTTCCGCCCGGCCACCAACTATTATGAAGAGCGTCTCGAACGCGAGGTGAAATACTACGGTCCTGATGACGAGGAGGTGGAGGAATACAACGGCAGCGGACGCATGGTGCCGCGTGTCTACGGCGGTAACGATGTCAACGCCCTTCTCGGCGCGGGGGGCTGGCTCGCGTCAGCCCCGGAGTTGGCCCGTCTCGTGGCCTCGGCCGATGCCGATCCCCGGCTGAAGGATGTGATCTCCCCCTCTTCGGTAGCTGACCTTACGGGTTGGTCGGAAGATGATAAACTTGCCCGCGGATGGAGCGAGACCGATGAGCATGGGAAATGGACACGCACCGGCACACTCTCATCCTCACACGCCCTCATCGAGCGTTTCCCGAACGGTGAGTGCTGGGTGCTCCTGACCAATACCGGCGTCTGGACCGGTCATCATTTCTCGCATGATATGTCGCGGCTCGTTGACCTTCTCCGGTCACGCTATTCAGCGCAGATGCCCCGCCGCAACCTCTTCTGACACCTTGCTCACCACATAAAACAGGTGTTTATTTCAACAATTGCTTCTGCCAGTGGTCGCGAACGTCGCTCCAGAGATAATATGATCCGGAGGCTGCCTCGATCGGCAGCGTCACGGGGCGTTCATTGTGAAGTATCAGCACAAGGGGATCATCTTCCTCCTCGGCCCTGAAGAAGATCAGCTGCACGTTTCCACCCATCGGGGCGACTCGATAATCCTGCCATGCCGACCAGTATCTCTCCGGGTATATCTCACGGCGTGCCATGCCATCTATATCCATCAGGGAAAGTAGACGTATCAGGGCGGTGTCGTGACCGAAACGGAGTGTCACAGCTTCTCCTTCACCCTCAAGAGATGCGTCAGCCCGGTTGATGATGTCCGAAAGGAGCGAGCGGGCACTTCTCGGGCCGCTGCCTCCTCCGATCACCGAATTGGCATGTCGCACATACATCTGATAGTTGATCGCCTGCCAGAGACCCCATAGCTCATCTTCGGTGAAGAGGGTGAGGAGTTCGGCATCGACACCGGTGTTCTGTGTGGTGATCGCTATGTCATGGAGCGTCTTGACGAACTCCGTGCGGTCTGCAATCCTCGGATTGTTCACGAAGAGGAGTTTCATGATCCTATCGGTCGGCACCACCTTCTCCCTGAATTTCTTCATATCTTCCCTCCAGGAGGCGCGTGAACTCCCGAAAGCCTTTGTCTCGGGGCTATCCCAGGCTATGAACGACATATCGCCCGGCGAGGCGGTGCGTATCACCTCCAGACGGGGATTCTCCTCCTTCAACCCTTCCGAAAAGGCTGCCATACTGACGATACACCTCGGTTCGGTGGAACTTATCGCCCTTACCTTAGCCGAGTCGGCAAAGAGCGAGGGTGTCCGTCTCATCATCCTTTTGGCTATACCTTTGTGCTGTTCCACCCCCAACGGTGTCAGTTCCCCGGTGTGTCCCTTGGCGTCGATGGCTATTCGGCGCACCTTATCGAGAACCTCTTTCCCTATAGGGGTCAGGTTGTTGCGCGACTCTTCGTCTACAAGCGCGTCAACCACCTCACCATACTGCTCCTCGCGGAGGGCCCAGCGTGAACCGTGACGCCCGTAATGCGAGATGCAGACCGGCCGATACCCTGACGGAACGGCGGGAACAGAGTCAGTCACATATGGATATGCGAAATAGATGCCACCTGATCTCCCGGGCGCCTCCATTATCTCGGCCATGATCTCCTCGCGTGTCGGAGCCGGTTTCCTGTCGACGGCATACCCCCCAATGCAAATGGTGGCCGCCGCTGCTAATGTTATGATGAATTTTCTCACTACGTCCTGGATATAGGTTATAAGATTATAAGATTATAAGGTTATAAGGTTATAAGGTTATGAGGTTATGAGGTTATTTATTTATGAATCTTGAGAATCCTGCATATGCGCTCTCGGGGAAACCGGTCAGCGTCACTCGGCAATCCTTGATCCGCACATCCTTGGCTTCGTCAATGAAAAATCCGTAGGTCTTACCCTCCACAAAACCCTCTCCGTCACGCGGGCGCAGGTCGTAGACCCCTCCGGGATAATCTGTTCTCCTCACAAGGTCGATATTGACATTGTCAAAGGTAATGTCGCTGATCTTCCCGGGTTCATCTCCGCCGACGAAGACTCCGTTCTCGGAAGTGGCCCATATATCGACGAAGCGGATCCGGCTGACTTCGCCACAGGCACCTTTTGTCGCCCCCTCAGGGAAACGCCACCCTGCGTCCTTATGATTCCCCACAGCACGCGGATAGGAAGTCACGTATATCGGCTCTGATTTACCCCACCACACGTCGGAATACAGGCGGCAGTCAACATGCATACCCCTGAAAGTGACGTCGGTCACTGTCCCCTCGTCGCGGTTCTGGATGCCGATGCCGCGGTTGCTGTCGCGGATTATGCAGTTGCTGAAGAGAACGTTGCTGATACTGTCCATATTCTCCGAACCGATCTTCACGGCACATGAGCGCGAGGTCATGATGCAGTTGGTCACAACAATATCCTCACACGGTCCGTATTCCTTGTATTCCCTCCTGTTCTTCAGACAGATGCAGTCGTCGCCGCTCTCGATATAGCAACCTGTTATCCGCACTTTCTTCGAATGGTCAATGTCGATACCGTCACCGTTGCGTATCTTGAGGTTGTTGAGCAGTGAGATGTCGCTGACCGCAACATCCGTACACCCTACGAAATGCAGTGTCCAGTATGCGCTGTTGCGCACGGTTATGTCGGAGATATTGATCTTCCGCCCGTTGAAGATGGTGAGCACATGCGGGCGCGGGTCGAAATCAGTGACTGGTTTGAGTTCATAACTATCATCAAGTTCCTTCCCCATGAAGGCCACACCGTTGTCGTCGAGCGTGCCGGTACCGCTGAAGGAGACGTTCTCCACATCCTCACCCCAGATCCACATCATGCCCTCGCCACGGTTGGCGCGGAAAGCACTCTCAGTGTAGACACCCTCGTCGGGGTTTGCAAGGAGGCGGGATGCAGGTTCGAGATGTATGTCGACATTCGACCTCAGACGTATCGGCCCTGTCATGAAGGTCTTCCCGGCCGGGACAACAACCGTGCCGCCACCGTCGCTGCTGCAACGGTCGATTGCCTTCTGGATTGCAGATGCATTGTCTGTCACGCTATCGGGCTTCGCTCCGAAATCGGTGATGACATAAGATGTGCCCTTTCCACCTCCACATCCCGCTGTCAGTGCGGAGAGCAGGATTGTAAAAAGAAACACGGGCAGGATTTGCCCCTTCAAACTTGATTTCCTTATCATGGTTACTTATTCTTTCTGAAATGAAGGGTTCCACCCTCCATTATGGCTTTATGCGGAAGTCGGAAACCCTCCATCAACTCTCCGTTGAGAAGCATCTCCCAGTCCCCCTCTATCCCCTCCGCGATTTCCGGAGCCTCGATGATGAATCTCTTCCCGTTCTCGAGATTGATGGTTGTCTTCTCAAACAGGGGTAACCCTACGACATAGTACGGTGTGGCCGGAGCTACAGGGTAGAATCCTAAAGCTGCGAAGACAAACCAGGCCGACATCTGCCCGGCATCGTCATTGCCGGAAAGACCGCCGGGGGTGTTGAGGTATTCCGTCTCCATGATATGACGCACGTTGCGCACTGTCTTCTCCGGTTTCCCGGCGTAGGGAAAGAGCCAGGCCACCTGATGGCATGGCTCGTTGCCATGCCAGTAACGGCGTTGCGTGAACATGGAGTCGAGTCGCGACTCAAATTTTTCAGTTCCTCCGGTCCATTCGATGAGACCCTCCACATCATGTGGCACATACCATGCGTAATGACATGGAGCACCTTCGGTTATCTCCGGAGCGAAGGTGAATGGATTGTTGGTAACATATGTGCCGTCAACCCTTTTTGCCGAGGCATACCCTGTGGAGGGGTTTACGGCGTTCCTCCAGTTATTTGAGCGACGTGTCAGCTCGGCATACTCCTCCGGCGTACCGAAATCTTTTGCCAACTGCGAGGCCGCGAAATCGTCAAACGCATATTCAAGGGTGCGCGACGCCTGTTCCCTCTTATGGAAGGCATCGGGAACACTGTCCTCAACCGGTATGTATCCGTAATCGAGATAGCTTCGGAGTGCCCTGCGCCCCATACCGTCGCGGTAATCCTTAACGTCGGCCGGAGTCTCGAAAGCATTTTTCCTGACTGCTTCCCATGCTTTGGCGGCATCGAATCCCCCGGTGCCTTTCACATAAGCGTCGGCAAGCGTGGCGGCGCAATGGTCGCCTATCATCGCTGCCGTGTAGCTGTTCCAGCATGGGAATATCGGAAGCCATCCCCCCTGCTCATATTTGAGCACGAGCGACTGCATCATCTTTCCGTTGAGCGAAGGGTGGATTATATTGAGCAATGGATGCAGGGCCCGGTAGGTGTCCCACATGCTGAAATCATCGTAATATTCACCATTACCAGGCATCTTGAGGATCGTGCCGTCGGAGAATTTCGGATAGCTCCCGTCGTGGTCACTGATGGCGTGCGGCAGAAATGAGGAGCGATAGAGAGCGGAATAGAATTTCTCCCTGTCTGCATCGGTGCCACCCTCAACCTCTATGCTCCCCAAATGCTTCTCCCATACCGATGCGAGACGGTTGCGGACAGCGTCATAATCGAAGCCCGGAATCTCCACGTCTAAGTTGGCGATGGCGCCGGCTTCGCTTGTGAAGGAACTCCCCTCACGAAACTTCACAGCGTCTTTATCGACATGGAAAGCTATCCACGCCCCGATGCCGGGAGCATCCGCTATCTCTTTTTCACCGGTAAAAATATTCTCACCATGATACGTGCCGCATGAGTCTATCCTCAGGCTCTCGGGCCATTCCACGGCAAAATAACCCGCAAAACCGGCCTGCTCACCCCATCCCTGATATATGCGGTGCACAGGATTCGAGCCGGTGATGCGCCGGTTAGCAAGGTCAATCGCAACCCTGCCCATACCTTCGTCACTGTTGGGATTGACAACAAGGAAACCGCTCCCCTCTCCGTCATATTTCACATTGAAGATTGCAGCACGTGAACTGCCGGTCATATTGACCGTGACACGGGTGCCTCCGTCGTTATAAGCAACACTATATTCACTCGGCGTCGCCCTTTCATCATCATGGCTAAAGGTGACTGCGCGTAGCTCGGGTGTGGTGCGAAGTGAGCCGAAAAGGGGCATGAGGGTCATTGAACCGTAATCCTGCGTGCATCCCCCTACAATCCAGTGGGAATTGCGGAAACCTTGCAGAAGGGAATCGGCATAATAATAGGGAGCAATACATTTCTGTTCTGTGTCGCGGGTCTGCGGTGTCCAGAAATTCATTCCGTTAGGTTCGAGCACCGCCGGGAGGGTCTGGCCGAGTTCCTCGGTGCCTTTACCGAACAATCGGGCTGCCTTCGTCTTGCTGTGAGCCGTGCCGATCAAAGGATTGACAAAACTCTGCAAAGCGGCATCCCTGCCGCCTCCTGACCCGACCGTAGCGCATCCCGCCGTCAACACCAGCACTCCGCTCCACAATATTATTATTCCCTTCCTCATTCTTTTCGGCATCTTTACGGGTTCACCCTTTTAAAATCGTTGAAACTTAAATCTTCATCCAATTCAGGCCAGTGGATACCGAAACGAGATACTTTATATGAAGAAAGCTGAGACTGAGAGGCTTTCCGCAATCTCTCATAATCAGTGATCCTCTCATACCTTTCCTCCCCATCTTGAAGTGCTATGCGGATCTCCTCATCAGTAACCCATATCCTTCTTATATCATCCTTATTGGTCATTATCAATTCTTTTTGAAATACTCATCCCATCTTGCGATGATAATATCTTTATTTTCTTCGATGATGGATTCTATCATCTTGAGTTCATTTTTCTTAAATCCATAATTCTCGATTATCTCCACATTGAGTACATCATATTTGGCTTCTGCATCCCCTTTTGAAACATGGATGTGGACCGGTTCATGGTCATTTGACCAAAAGAAGAATCTATATCCGAAAATTATGAATAATGTAGGCATATGGAAATAATTGTATAATTATTAGATTCAAAGGTTGTTTTTGCGGAGCCACATGGAGAGCTCGGATTTCCAGAGAGGCTTATAGGGAAACGTATCCTTATACCCCCATCCATGACCTCCGGTGGGATATACATGCAGCGAGAAGGGCACCTTGTTGGCCGAGAGAGCCTCCGCATAACGCAGCGAATTGGCCACCGGCACCGCCCCGTCATCGGCCGATACCATTATGAATGCCTTGGGTGTCTCGGCATTGACCTGCTTCTCATTGCTGAAGAGCGCGACAAGTTCTGCCGACGGCTGATTGCCGATGAGATTGTCTCGCGAACCCTGATGGGTCACACCCTCCTCCATCGTGACCACGGGATAAAACAGAATCTGGAAATCTGGGCGCGTCTCCGCAGATGTGTAATGGGTGGCGAGTGTCGAGGCAAGATGCCCGCCGGCTGAGGCTCCCATGACACCCACTTTATCCGGATTGACGCCCCATTCGGCGGCATGTTCACGTATTATCCTCATCGCCTGCTCGGCATCTGAAAGAGGCACCTCACTGTGCCCTGAATTAGGCATACGGTATTTCAGCACGGCATAGGTGATTCCGAGGCCGTTAAACCAGTCGGCCATGTCGTGTCCCTCGTGTCCTGTGGCAAGATGTGTGTAACCGCCGCCGGGACACATCAGTATGGCAGTGCCGTTGGGTTTGTTGGCCGGATATACATATAGTTCCGCCACGGCCACACGGCTCGGTCTGTCATTCTTGGTGACTTCGTCTTCAGGCTTCAGCCCGTTGTCGTTAGGTGCTCCCTGCGGCCACACGACAAAGGTCAGGGGCGACTTGGCCTGAAGGCCAAAGGAAAATGAAAGTGCAGTCATAGCAAGAACCGCGATGAAAAGGCGTTTGAGTGTCATATGGATAAAACTTAGAGTCAGTGGATAAAACTTAAGGTCAGTATTTCCACAAAATTACAAACTCAAATCGACAACTACAAATGAAAGCCAAGTGAAAAAAACGAAAAATCAGTAAATCGTCAATATAATATAAAAAGAGAGTGTGCCAAAGTCTAAACTTCGACACACCCTCCCACAATGATTATTTCAAAACTTTATTAGCGAATCACCTGTTTGCTTACCTGATTTCCCTTCTTCACGATGAAGATGCCGTTTGAAGGATTCTCGATACGCATGCCGCTGAGGTTGTAATACTCAACAGAAGCATTGGCATTGTCCATGATCTCAGCTACGCTTGAGTCGTTGGTAAGCACTTCGAGCTTGAAGTCTGCTACCGGGTTCCAGTACTGGTCACCTGTGTTCTCATCCTTTGCGAGACCTACCCAAACCTTGGCGGGAGCTTCGAGTGTGAACTCAACAACCTGACGGTATTTCTCGGGCTCGTTTACGAATACGGCTGCTGACTCACGCTCGAGACCTGAGTCGTTCCACCACATGATCATGTTGCGGGTCTCATAGTCGGGGATAACCTCTGTGAACTCTGCGCTGATGCGGGTCTCGTTGTCAGGCATGATGGAGTAGTCACCGTTGCAGATCTCCCAGCAGTCTTTCAGACGTGTGATCTTATCTTTACCATCGATGAGCTGGCCACCGAACTCTGAGTCATAGACCATGTTGGAAGGCTTTGTCTCGCGTGTTGACATATAGAGGTATGCGGGAGTGTAGTCGGCAGCTGCATCATATGCGTTTGCATCAAACCAGTCTTTCGGCGACTTGATCTCCTTGAGGCTCCAGTTACCCTTGCAGTCAACGATCTTGCCGTTGAGGTTGCCGGCGCCACCGTAGCGGTGGAAAGTAAGTGCGCTGAAACGGTAGGTACCTGCGGGGAGGTCAACCTGCTGACCCCAGTTGTAGGGAGAAGCGTTGGTCTTGCGGTAGACACCACCACTGCAGTTCATATCAGGTTTCTTCTCTGAGTTAGCGGAGTTCTTCATATCCCAGTAACCGCCACCGGCTGCGTCGAGACCATTGTCGAAGTTGGCATTGACAATCTTGTCGGTCATGTCGACACCATCTTTTGAGAGTTTGAAGTTGTCGAAGCACATCCAATCGTCGCCGAAACCGCCACGGTTCTTGATGCCGATCACAAGGTCACCCTCAGTGTGGTTTACCTTCACCGTGTTGAGATACTCACCTGCCTGGAAAGCGGCGTTAGCCTCTGCCATGCTGTTGGGGGCAACCTCACGACCATTGAAAAGAGCCTCTACCTTAGCCTCGGCATCGTTGATATAGATCACTGCAAACTGATAGTCTGCGTTGCCGGCGTTAGCCTTGGCGAAATCGTTATTGCCGCAACGATAGAATGCGTTGACGGTGAGTGTGTACTCGCCGGCGGGCATATCGGGAAGAACCTGATAAAGGTTCATTGCGCCGTTCCATGTCTCAGCGACACCTTCTCCGGTGGCGGCAAGGGCACCCTGCCATCCCTCGATGAAAGCGGAGTATTTCATGTACTGGCCGGTGACGTCACGGTAGGTCTCGGCCGCGCCTGCGCTGAATAGCACTGCTGCTGCACCAAACAGCATAGCACTGCGTCTGAAGTTGAAATTTGTCATAGAAAACAATTGTTTAGAAAGATTGTATTTGGGTTTGTAGTAAATCCTTTGTTAGATACCCTTGTAGCCGGGGTTCTGCCTCCAGTTGAGGTTTGACTCGAGTGTAGTGCGGTAGATAGGCATCAGACGGTGGAACTTCTCCTTCACACTGACGTTACCGTTCTTCTCGTCGAGACGGTCAACCCAATGGAAGCTCGTGTGTTCCTCATTGTCCCACACTTTGTAGCGGTTCTTCTGACCCCAGTCATCCTCAAACATGCCGCAACGGATAAGGTCATTGCGACGCCAGGGCTCAAGGATGAACTCGCGTGAACGCTCATCCATCAGATCCTTCATCGTGAAGTTTCCGCTTACGGCGGGAGCACCGGAGCATGCGCGAACCTCATTCACAAGGCTCTCCACAGTCGCGCCGAGTGTCGGGGTCGCACCCCTCATGATACATTCAGCCTTGGTGAGGAGAATGTCGGCATATCGGAAGATAGGATAGTCATTGGCCTGTTCACGGTTCCAGAGGGTGTAATCCTCCTCGCGCGGAGGGTATTTCATCAGTCGGGCACCCTTCTGGATGTTAAGCCATGCCGTGCCGTTCTTCACTGTGGCTGTCGTCGGTTTGGGGAGACCCTCGTCACCGAGGTTGTAGATTCGCGCATCCTCGAAATCGAAGTCAGCGTGATAGGTGAGCTGGCCGATCTTGGTATTCTCCTGTCCTGCCGTCATATAGACATAGACCGGAGTGTTCGTCGGCTCGTAATTGCTGTCATATGTCACCTGCGGACCCTGGAGCACCATCTTGTTGCGTTCGTCGCCGGGGAGACAGAAACGGTCTACGGCCTCTTTGGTCAGCACGGTCTGTCCTGCCACTGACTTGGGATTGAGCCAGCCGAAAGTATAGGGGAAGCAGAGACCATCCTTCTTGAAGCCAAACCAGCGATACCATGTGGTGGTGCCACTCGGTTTTGTGGCGGGATCCACGTCGAAGGCGTAGATGAAGTCCTTGATATGCACTCCGTTGTCGGGGAAGAATTTCTTGCGGTAGCCGGTGCCAACCTCAAAGAGTCCGGAATTAATGATCTCGTCGGCCCATTTCACGCAGTCTGCAAGCTTCTCGTTGGGAGTGTCGTTGTCAACAATGGTGATGTCATGTGTATAGACACCCCAGTTGAGGTAGAGTTTCGTCAGGAGTGCGGCAGCCATCCAGTAGTTAGGCTTGCCGTAGGTGGAGACGTCGTTGGCTTTGCTCAGCGCACCCTCCTGAGAGAGTATATCGAGGAGCTCGCTCTCGATCCAGCGGGCCACCTCGGCACGGGGCTGGCGGTCGATCTGCTCACCCTCCTCCGTAGGACGGTCGAGGATGGGGCAGTCTCCGTAAAGATCCATCATCCAGAATGTATAGAAGGCGCGGATGGCGCGCAGAGGAGCCACGACAGGTGCGTTCCTGTCGGGACCGCCGTAGGCGCTGATGCGGGTGTTGGTATATGTGACGCCTGAGAGGCAACCCTCCATCAGACAGGCACGGTAGTTGTCTACACTGAGCGCATGGATCGAGGCATCGAGATAGCGGCCGTCGTCATAATAGTTGCCGAGACCGTAGCAGCATCCCATCACCTCGTCGCCCTGAGCCACGACACCCTCGTTGAAGTCGCGGCCGAACCATCCGTGGAGATGGCGGTAGCAACCGTTGAACTCACCCTCTACTGCAATCGGATTGTCGGGGAACTCAACGTATACTGTGTTGAGGTCGGTGTTCAGATCGGTGCAGGAGAGGAGTCCACCCATCATTAAAGCCGCCGACACAAGACTTATATATTTTTTCATGAATCGGATTTTCTTTTGTTGAGGTTAGAAATTGACAGTTGCGCCGATGAGAATCTGGCGGGTGCGCGGATAATGGTCGGAGCGGGTGTCATGACCCGGGTCGAGTCCGCCGAGGTTGATCTCGGGGTCGCGTCCTGAATAGTTGGTGATCGTGAAGACGTTGTTGGCCGTCACGTAGAGGCGGATATCCTTGAGCCAGCCGTTGAAGCAGTCGCGGAATGTATATCCGAGTGTGACGGAAGCAAGCTTGAAGTAGCTGCCATCCTCAAGATAACGCTGCGAAGGATAGTGGGCGAGACCGTCTGTGGCGAGCTGATCCTCGCGCACGCTTGCCATCACGTTCTTACCCTGCGAGATCGAACCCACATATGAGAAGTAGGCGTGGGGCTCGTTGAAGATCTTCTGGCCGAACACTCCCGTGAAGAAGAGGTTGAGGTCGAAGTTCTTCCAGCGGAGGCGGTTGTCCCAGCCCATCGTGAGTTTCGGCTGGGCGTTACCCATATAGATGCGGTCAGACTCGCCGGGCTTGTCTGTAGTCTCCTGCTTGCCGTCTTCGCCGATCACGGGGTTGCCGTTGCCGTCATAACGGTTGAAGACGGAGACACCGTTATCGTCATAACCTGCCCACTCCCAGAGATAGAAGGAGCCGATAGGCTTACCCTCTACAATGCGCTGTGTGTTGCAGCCCTGCGAGAGACCGGGGAGGTGCGGGTCGTAGCGGTTGAGCACTCCGGCGTTGAACTCGGAGTTGGAGATGCTGACGATCTTGTTGTCGTTGTGCGAGAAGTTGAGCGAGGTGTTCCATGTGAAGTCGCGTGTCTCGACGGGCACGGCCTGGATCATCAGCTCGACACCGCGGTTGCGCATCTTGCCGACGTTGGCGGTCAACTTGTTCACCGGGTAAAGGGCGAGAGACACGGGGTAATCCCAGATCATGTCTTTGGTGACCTTGTTGTAATACTCGATCGTACCGCCGATGCGTCCGTTGAGGAAGCTGAAGTCGATACCGAGGTTGAGCATCGATGTTGTCTCCCACTTGAGGTTGTCGTTGACGTTGCGCGCTGCCGTCAGGGTCTTGTAGGAGGTGGTTGCGCCGGTGACGGGGTCTACATAGTCGAAGCGTACAGGCTTGTTGTTGTCTTTCATGAGATCGAAGAAGAATCTCGATGTATAGATGTCGAAGCCCTGGGCGTTACCGCTCTGTCCCCAACCGGCACGGATCTTGAGGTCGGTGAGCCATGAGTTATCCCTAAGGAAGCTCTCCTGTGAGAGACGCCATGCCACTGAAGCCGAGGGAAATGTGGCCCATTTGTTGTTGCTGCCAAAGGTGGAGGCACCATCGCGACGGATAGCAGCCTGCACGAGGTAGCGCGACATGAGTGAATAGTTGACACGTCCGTAGAATGAGATCATCTTCGTATGGTTCAGAGTGTTTCCCCATACAGGATCGGCATCCCAGCTGTTGGCCATGCCGAGGTTGTTCCAGCCGATATTGTCGTCGTAGAAGTTGTAGCCGCGTGCGCCGAAGCCGTCGCCGTTCTTGTGCTCCTCCCATGAATAACCGGCCATGACAGCCAACTTATGGTTCTCGCCGAACTCCTTGTCATAGTTTGCGAAAATCTCCATCAGTTTTCCCCAGTCGTCGGTTACATTGCGCGATGACTCACCGTGGCGTGTATTGTTCTGGCTCTCGGTCGAGGTATAGTCGCGGTAATGATAATTCTGGGTCTCGTAGCTGAAGTTGGCGTTGAGCAGAAGTCCCTCGATGATCTTGAGAGATGCCTTGCCGGTGAATTGCAGACGCTTCATCGTGGCCTTTGAGCGGTTCTCATAGATAAGAGAGAGGGGGTTGTAGTTCTGCGAGATGGTCTTGTCTGAATACCAGCCACCATTCTCATTGTGCACAGGCACGAGCGGAGAATAGTAATACATACCCTCATATACGGAGCTACCCTCGATGTCGCGGGGCACACCCCATTCATTACGGATGTTGCCATTGATGCCGGCTCCGAGGGTAAGTCGATCCTTAAGGGTCTTTGTCTCGACATAGGCACGACCCGTGAAGAGGTTGTTGCCTACACCCTTGATGATACCGTCGCGCTTGATATAGTTGAGCGATACGTTGTAGGTGGTCAGTTTGTTGCCGCCGGAGATGGAGACGTCGTGGTTGGTGGCGAAGCCGGTGCGCTGCACCTCCTTTGCCCAGTTGGTGTCGGCTCCGAGGTCATTGCGGAGTGCGATGCCGTTCTCCTCGGCATATGCGCGGAGCTCGGAGGCTGTCATCATCTTGTGGTCGTTGGCAATGCGTTCCCAGCTTACGTAGCCCTGATAAGTGACACGTGCCGGGCCCTCGGAGCCACGTTTGGTCGTCACGATGATGACGCCGTTGGCCGCCTTCGAACCATAGATGGCGGTGGCCGATGCGTCGCGGAGCACGTCGATGCTCTCGATCTCAGCCGGCGGGATAAGGTTGAGGTTCACACCCGGAATTCCGTCGACCACATAAAGTGGTGATGTGGATCCGTTGAGTGTGGAGGCTCCGCGGAGTGTAAGGGAGTTTACGCCGCCGTTAGGGTCGGAGTTCTGCACCACAACGAGTCCCGGCACTTTGCCCTGAAGCAACTGACCCGGATCGGTGTATGCGCCGACATTCATGTCTTTGGAATTGACGGTTGTGATCGAGCCGGTCAGATCCTTGCGCTTCATCGTGCCGTAGCCGACAACGACAACTTCATCAAGGCTCGTGTCACCCTCCTTGAGGACTGTAACCACTCACTGAAAAGTGGGCCAGGGTACTCATTCAAAAATAGGCCACCA
>CAZMHE010000036.1:0-18010 GCA_964566015.1 uncultured Sangeribacter sp.
CGGGATGGACGTTGCGGCCTTTGATGGTCACCTTCGCGGAGGCGGCGTTGAAGTTCTCATACTCGAGTTCACCGACTGCGCCGCCATCCATCGTATAGGCGAAATCGCAACCGAAACGCTCCACGTCGAACTTGTGGGCACCGAGACCGATCTCCTCGTCCGGGTTGAAACCGATGCGGATCTTGCCATGCTTGATTTCAGGATGCTCCTGAAGATAAGCGATTGCTGATATAATCTCGGCGATACCGGCCTTGTCGTCAGCACCAAGCAGAGTGGTGCCGTCGGTCACGATAAGATCCTGTCCGAGATAATTGTTGAGTTCCGGGAACTGTTCGGGTGAAAGCACGATATTCTCGGCGGCATTGAGCTCAATCGGCTGGCCGTCATAGTTTCGCACGATGCGCGGACGCACATGCTTGCCGCTCATATCGGGAGATGTATCGAGGTGTGAGATGAATCCTACAACCGGTGTTTCCTTCCCGCAATTCGAAGGGAGTGTAGCCATGAGGTAGCCGTTGTCGTCGAGGGAAATCTCCTCGAGACCCATCTTCTCAAGTTCCTCCTTGAGGTAACGGGCGAAGACCATCTGACCCGGTGTGGAGGGGGTCATATTTGTGAGCTCGTCGCTCTGAGTGTCGAAAGCGACATAGCTGAGAAATCTGTCTGTTACTGTCATATGGTAATAAGGGTTATTAGGTTATTAGGTTAGAGGTTAGAGGTGGAGGGTTATTTATGAAGGGTTTCGAGGAACTCCACCTCTACGATTCGGAGCTCGTCGTTGGGTTTATCACTGTCCTTGGCCTTGAAGAGGTCGAGTTCTCCGGCGGCTGGTTCAACAACCTCTGTAATCTGTCCGAAAGAGTCTTTATCTGTTGCGGATCCCTTAAGTCTGATCGTGATGTTGTCGGCACGCACCGGGCGCAACGGAAGGTGTACGTAACCGAGCGAACGCTCCGTGTCGCCGCTCCATACAAGCTCGTCACCTGCATATACCTCGAGTGGATAGCTTCTCATGCGCCACCCGGTCAGTTTCAGGCAGAGGTCGTCAATCTCTGCGGCACGCTCCAGCTGATAGGTGATCCATGCGGTCTCCTTGCGGCCATCATTGCGCCATTCGCTCAGCTCGTTATCATCCCAGCTGAGTTCAGCCTTTTCGGGAGCATAACCGGCTTTCGCAGATACAACCTTCACGTCAACTTTCTTCTGAGTGTAGCTGTCGCCTTTCGGTGTCTCGCCCCGGTCATATCTTGCCTGAAGGTCTTTCGCCGGGAAATGCTTGCTGAGACCGTTCTTTACCTCCACGGGAATAGTGGTGAAGGAGACACTCTCTTCCGGGAAACCGTCGGCACGTGCCGTGAGCCTGACATCTCCGGCCTCGGGGAGGGAACGGAGCATTACACGAGTCACGCCACACTCCACAGGAAGCGTCTCGGCAAAAGCATAGTTGTCGGGACCCTGAGCGATGCCGCCGCGCCATTCAGCCGGGCCATCGAGAGTGAAGGTCACCATATCGTTGGCAAGAGGGCAACGCCGACCCTGGGCGTCGACTACCTCCACCTCCACAAGGGCGAGATCCGCACCATCGGCATACACACCCTTCGGGCCGGTCATCAGCGTCATCTTGAGCGACGCCGGCTTACCGGCTGTCTCCTTGCTCGTGCGCGACACTTCACGTCCCTCCTTGTCGTAGCTGACAGCCTCGACAGTGCCGGCTTCCCACTTAACATCAGGGAACGTATACAGGAACTCATATTCGCGTACAGGTTCCGACTCCACCTCCTTACCGTTTACAAAGAGGCGCACGTCCTCTCCGGTCGATACGACATAGACAGGCTTAGTGACAGTGTCGGCATAATTCCAGTGACCTATGATATATGATGAATGGTTCTCTACGTCAACCCAGCCATCCCACATCACCTTGTGGACATAGTAGGCATCCTTCGGAATACGTATCGGATCCACAACACCGCTTCGGCGATAGTTTTCAGCGCCACGCGAGTGAGTCTGTGTGTCAGAGAAGATAATCTTCGCGCCACCTGAGTTCACACGTCTTCCCGTGCCGGGGCGTTCGCGGTAGAAATCATACCAGCGGCGCACAAGCTCCACGGCGAGCTGATCCTGGTTGTGATTGTAGGCAGAGGCATCTTTACCCTTATGCAAGGGACCGTCGCCCGAGCGGTGGTAAGGATAGCTCCAGTCATCCCAATATTTGCGGAGACCCTCGTCACGGCAATATTCGGTCTGCACCATGGGGTGATGCTCGCTCTTGTTGACGTAGAGCATCTCACCCCCATATTCAGCCTCGCGGATGTCGAGCATCTCGCGTGAGCCAATGGCACGACCTCCATGAGGATCATATTTGTCGCGGATAGCTTTCATCTCCAGCATATGGTCTCGCGAGATAGACTCGTTGCCCGACTCATAGAAAATCACCGAGGGATGATTGCGGAAATATATTATCATATCGCGCATCAACTCCGTGCGCTGACCCCAGCGGCGACCCTCCACATCCTTCTCGGCATCGCCTGCGGGAAGCATCTGCATCACGCCGACACGGTCGCAGCTTTCGGCATCCTGCTTCCATGCCGTGACGTGCATCCAGCGGAAGAAATTGGCATTATGGTCGATCAGCATACCGTTGCTGTAGTCGCTCAGCCAGGGAGAAACCGACATTCCGACACCGGGCCATTCGTTGGAGGTGCGCTGTGCGTAACCTTTCATCTGGAGCACACGGTCATTGAGCCATATCTTGCCGTCGCCGAAGCGGGTCTTTCGGAAACCGGTGGTGGTCACGACCTCGTCGCGCTTCTTTCCGTCAATTACGAGAGCCGTCTCCACATCATAAAGATAGCCGTAGCCCCAGCTCCAGAAATGAAGATCGGAAACCGAATCGGCCGCAGCAAGAGTCACAGTCTCACCCGGTGCAATCTTAACGGAGGGAGACCGGAAAGCGGCCACCCTCTTGCCGTCCGGATCAGTCAACACGACATCGAGTGAAGCATTGACCACCTTCTTACCCTCATTGCGCACCTCGCTTTCGGCATGGATCACCGCGCGACGTTTCTCAGTCTCGATATCCGTGGCATATATATATATGCCCGTTGTGCCGAGGTTGCTGTAAAGTGGGAGTGTCTGATAGACATTGTCCATCACATGGAGGCGCACATTCTTCGGAATACCGCCATAGTTGGCGTTGAAATTCTTGTCGTTCCATTGATAACGCTGGTTAGTGGCTCTCTCGCGATAGCTCCAGTCATTGTCAACGCGGACAGCAAGGACATTGTCACCACCGTAATTGATATAAGGTGTAAGGTCAAAACCCACTGCCATCACGCCATTCTCATGTATGCCGAGCGGCTGACCGTTGAGATAGAAATCAGCACCCATACGGACGCCCTCAAACTCCACGAACACCTTCTTGCCCTTAGCCTCTTTCGGCAGACGGAAATGCTTACGATACCACACGACAGTGTCTGTGAGGTCAGCGATGGGCACCTTGAAAGCCTCGTCCTCGTTGAAAGCACGGGGGAGTGTCACCTGTTTCCACCCGGTTTCGGGGGCAGTCTTTTTTTCCGCGCCGTTAAGGTCTCCTATGTGGAGACGCCAGTCATGATTGAAGTTATAGGTTTCGCGGGCATGTGCGGCGTCAGTAGCGACAAGTGCCGACACCAGTAGAATGCCTCCGGCAAGAAGTCTGGATAGTCTCATAGTCAGATTATAAAGGGATTGTCACCCGACCCGGGATTCCGGAAGCGGGCAAGACGGTTACAAATTTAGGAAAATTTCTCTAACCGTGCAACTATCAGGGCGGGAACCTGATTCAGAACAGTATGCGGAAGCGTGTCAGGCCATCATCTTCAGTCTCCAGAGAGAACCTGCAACCGTGGGATGTGAGCACCTCCCTGACGAAAAGAAGACCGAGACCATGCCCGCTCTCCTTTGTAGTGAAGAATGGTGTAAAGAGCATCTGCGAAGCCTCTTTCGAGATTCCGGAGCCATTGTCTGTCACCGTCAGCATCGCAGGGTCATCGCTCAAAGTGATTTCAACCCATCCGCCGGCACCCGCACTTTCAGCACCGTTCTTTACAATATTGGTGACCACCTGCTCAAGAAGCACGCTGTCGGCCATTACAGGTATCTCACGGTTCCCGGTGTCCATCCTCAGGGCAGCTCCCGAAAGGGAACAGAGGCTTTCGAGCAACGGACGCCAGTCTTCGAGCATCTCGCGAAGGTCACACTGAGCCTTCCTCGGCTCAGGAATCTTCACTGCTGATGCAAACTTGGTGATGAACGCACCGAGATCGCGTCCCCTCCTCTCGCATGCGCGGAGAGCCTCCGCAAGATCCGGCTCATCTGTCGCATCGGCTGCCGCCCCAACCACGGAAATCATCCCTCCCAAAGAATTATTCGCTTCGTGAGCTATCATACGGATCACCTTCTCATAGGATTTACGCTCCGCCCTCATCACCTCGTCGGTCAGTTTCTCTACGAGTATGAAGTAATGTCCCACTCCCCTGTCCATAAATCTCAGCCGTGAGCAACGGTATACCATCGAGTCGTTGAGACGCACAACCTTCACTTCCCTGTCATTCAGGCCGGCCAATATACGGCCGAGCGATGAGGGGCTTTCCCCAAGCGGCTTATCCACAAAGTCAGCAGGATCACGGCTTCCCAAGAATGTTGCCGCCGCAGTGTTGACACTTCCTATCACATCATTCTTGTCGGGCCTCAGAATGATGATCCCCATCGGTGAGACATCGATCAGCAAGTCGAGGAAATGGTTCTGTTCACGAAGCCTGAGCCTCTCCTCCTTAAGTGACGACATCATGCCGTTGAACATCATGACAATATGATCAGCCTCACGCTGACCTACGGGAGCGAGCCGGCTGCTGAAATCCTGAGCCTTGAGCAGGTCGACTCCATTGATGATGGCGCGAAGCGGCCGGATCACATGGCGGTAGAAAACAGTCATGAGGACCACGCCTATCAAGGCGAGTCCCCATACCACCATGTAAGCTATGCTACCCGGCTCAAGAATGATGAGGGTTACAAGTGTCCCGGCAAGCAACAGGATTATGAGGGAAAAGATCCAGCTGATTCTCATTGTTTGGATGGGTTAATGCCCAGCTTGGCCATGCGTCGATAAAGAGACTGCCGGGTTATACCGAGCATAGCCGCGGCTCTCGTCAGGTTACCCCCCGCGCGTGTCAGCGCACTCTCCACAGCCGTCTTCTCCGCGAGACCGAGTTCCCCGGCTTCCGGAGCGTCTGCCGGAGCCGGATTCAACCCCTGCGCGATGAAATCCTGCCGGTCAAGGCGGTCGCCGGGGGTGACGAGCAATGTGCGCTCCATGATGTTGGAAAGCTGACGGATATTTCCGGGCCAATGCTGAAGACGGAGAAGCTCCATAGCCTCCGGAGTCACTTCAGGCATATCCCTCCCGGTTTCGGCACAAGCCTTCCTCAGGAGGTGGGTGGCGAGCAACGGTATATCATCGCGTCGGTCACGAAGAGGAGGAAGGGTCACCGTGATGAGATTGATACGGTAGAAAAGATCCTCACGGAACTCTCCGGTCGCAATCTTTTTCTGAAGGTCGGCGTTGGTGGCGCAAACAACCCTTACATCCGAACGCCTTGTGCGGTCGTCTCCGAGAGGCTCATAGGTATGCTCCTGAAGCACCCTGAGTAGCTTCACCTGCGAATTGACATCGAGATCACCGATTTCGTCAAGGAAGATAGTGCCACCTTCGGCTTTGGCGAAGCGCCCTTCACGGTCTGCGACAGCCCCTGTGAATGCACCTTTCTTATAGCCGAACATCTCGCTTTCAAAAAGCGAATGAGGAAGACCACCGAGGTTTACCTTGACAAGGGGCTTACCCCTTCTGGCGGAATTATTGTGGAGAGCCTCCGCAATGAGCTCCTTGCCGGTGCCGTTTTCACCAAGGATCAACACCGGGGCATCCGTGGCGGCAACCCGCGCAATCGTGTCGAGCACATTGAGGAGAGCAGGGTCGCGCCCGATGATGCGCGATCGGTCGAAATCACCCGACGGCGACGTCTCTTCCTTTTCGGAAAGCCGCAAGGCATCGGCAACCCTGCCGAGAAGAGCACCGTTGTCCCAGGGTTTTGTCATGAAGTCGAAAGCACCGGCACGCATCCCCTCCACCGCGAGCGGAATATTCCCCCACGCTGTGATAAGGATGACCGGCACTTCGGGACGGAACACCTTTATCTGCTTGAGAAGGATGATTCCCTCGTCGCCGGTGGTCGACCGGGTATAGTTCATGTCCATGATGACAAGATCGGGAGCGGTGGAGCGCACGAAATCAACCGCCTC
The DNA here is from genome assembly GCA_964566015.1 of uncultured Sangeribacter sp. GTDB lineage: Bacteria > Bacteroidota > Bacteroidia > Bacteroidales > Muribaculaceae > Lepagella. The sequence continues at coordinate 6,337 of CAZMHE010000036.1, forward strand.
GGCGGGAGTCGAAACAGCCGTCACATCGTAGCCATTGCGCCCGAGAAGAAGTTTGAGGGAGACCCTAACCGAATTATCATCGTCGACTATCAGTATCATGATTGCAAATTTAACACAATTTTTTCACAAATTATTCACTAATCCGGTCACTCGGACTCAACGATCTTGCGAATATCCTCGTCGATGCTGCTTCCGGTCGCGAAATCCCATAGCGTCAGACTGCGGATCTGATAGTAGTACCTCCAGAAAAGATAGAGCTGATTGATCATCGCCTTGCGGCTCTGGTCTTTGCTTAGCTGAGAGTCGTTGAGGTCAAGTGTGGATATGCGGCCGATCATGAAGGTCTCGAGATTGGTGTGGTAACGTGCCTCGGCGATAGTGTCGGCACGCTGCGAGATCTCGAGCTGACGTCGCTGATTGTTGTAGCGCTCCACAAGGATGAAGATATCCTGGCTGAACTCCATCTGTTCCTTACGCAGACGGCTCTCCACGACGCGCCGGTTGTTCTCCGCCACTTTCACCTTGCCGCGACGCTTACCCCAGTCGAGCAACGGAATCGACACTCCGAGTTCCACGACCTGATTATCTTTCAATCCGCGGTAGGCTCCGGGGGTATTGTCGGCGGTTCCCGTGAAACCGACCTGAGCATAAAGATTGATCTGCCGCATGTTTCCCTTCGCCTTCGCCACTTCATAATCAGCCTCGAGCTGACGCCTGCGGATCTCCTTGGAGAAGGAATTGTTGGCGAGAGCTTTGTCGAGAACATCGGGATATTCGAGAAGGTCGACCCTCACCTCTCCGGGCACAACGGGCTCGAGTTCCTCATCTCCCTCGATATCGAGGAAGGATTTCAGAGAAAACATGGCAGCCCGGTAGTCGCTCTCGCAATCTGTCAGCGAAGACTCCGCGTTGAGAAGGTTAAGCTCGAGTTGGAGAAGATCGTTGCGGCTGATCTGCCCCATCTCCCTCTTGGCTTTCGCCACCTCATGCAACTTCTTGGAATTTGAATAGTTCTGGCGGGCAATCGAAAGACTCTCGCCTGCCATCAACAGATTGAAATAATGCTCCACGGCCTTCAGCGACACCTCTTCCGTGGCACTGATGAAACGGGCTTTAGCCTCCTCGTAGCGTATCGGCTCGATGCGTCGGTTCCACTTCGTGTGATTCACTCCGAACACCGGCTGATTGAGGGTCAGCGCCACAGGCACCGACATGAATCGGTTGTAGGCTCCCCCGTCGAGCTGGCGCATCCAGTCGAGCGAAGTAGTGAGCGAGAGAGAACCTCCCGTCAACCAGATATTCTGGGTCAGGGAGATCTCACCACTCATGTCCATTACATTATTGCGTACGAAAGTGTAGGAGCCGTCATCAAGCTGATAGGGGCTGTAGCTTTTCTTGTAGGAGGGCACTGTTGCCTTGAAACCGATCTCCGGAAGCAGGTCAGCACGATATGTGCGGTAGCTCCAATAGCGCGTGCGCAGTTCGTCGAGAGCTACAGCCGCGTCAACACTCCTTGCCCTCGCCATGATCACGGCTTCATCGAGCGTAATCGTGCGCGCCAAGGCCGGAGTAACCGTAGCCATGACAGCTGCAGGAACACAGATCAATGTAGCCAAGACTTTCTTTACGCTTTTGTGTGTCATCGTTATTCGTTCTTAAGGGATTCAGCCGGGGAAGTCTTCATGGCCTTGAGGGCAGGGAAGGTGATTCCGGCAATAATCATCAGAGCCATCAGTACCCATGCGATCAAAACTGAAGATATGAAACGCACAGGCTCGAAGAAACCGTTATACCATGTAGTCAGCTCATAGTGCGTCAGCAGATAGTCAATCGCGATTGCCGGGATTGTTATAAGGAAAAGAAGCAGTTGACCCTCTCCTATTATCCTGACGAAGATGTCACGTCGGGTGGCTCCGCTGACCTCCCGGAGTGCAATCTCCGAGGCACGCTGGCGCGTACGGAACCAGAATGTGCCGAAGATTCCGAGGAAAATATTGATGAGCAGGAAAAGGGCGCAGATAATTGTGTTGCGACGGTCCTTGTCATCACTTCTGTTGAAGTTCTCCTTAATGGTATCGAAACTCCTCACCGAAGCCACATAAAAATTACCCACTTTCAGATTGCCGTCGGCATCCTTCATCAGGTTATCGATGAAATCCTTGTCCATTTCGTCCTTCACTCGGACGGTCAGTTCACCGGCCATCATATATCTGCGGGGGCGCAGGAATCTATAGACGGATTCCGTGATCGATGAATGTTTAGAATAATTATCACTGTATTTCATCGGAGCCACGGTCGGTCCGAGGTCAAGGGTATCCTCATTGACATAAAGCTTACTGTCATTTCTGCGAATGCTGTTCACTGACTCTACCCCGATTAGGCGAAGAAGATTGTCGGATGCGAGCACACCGTATTTCTCGAGATTCTCACCAAGTTGTTCCGGTGTCTCCCCGTTGGCTCCCCTCAGACGGAAAACCTTGAAGTAGTCCTTGTCAACCCAGCGGCGCAAGACGGAGTGAGTGGAATTTCTGAAGGTATCGACCGTGACGTATTCCCAGGAGTTGCTGTTATTGTAGGGATGAGACACACAGGCGAGTGATGCGGCCTCGATCTCGGGACGTGCTCGCAGACGCTCCATAAGCGTGATGAGATCATCCACCATCTCCTTCTCAGATTTCTCAACGTAGTCGGGAGCCGACTCGGAAAGAAGGCGTGTGTCGATTATGTAGCAATGTGATGAATCAAAACCGAGAGGCTCATTGATGGTGGCGATAGCTGTGTAAATCTTGTCGGTGAGCACGAAAAGCACTACACTGACTATGAGAAGCTCGATGGCCATCCAGACATTGGCACGCCATTCGGCGCCCATCTGGCGTAATAGTTGTCGTTTCATGACTTTTCTCACTTATTATGCCCCGTGAGGGCGTTTACGATTCTTGTGCGTGAAGCCTGCCAGGAGGGTATGATGGCCGACAGCAGATTAAGGAGGAAACAGAAGAGGAGGGCAATCAGGAAGGTGCTCATGTTGAAGACCATCCCGAGTGTCAGTCCGGTGACCTCCGCCCCCTCGGCGAGCACACTCTTCCCTCCGAAGAAGATAAAGAGGATGCTGAGGATGAAGCCCATTATTCCGGCAGCCACTGTGATGATTAGACTCTCACAGAAAATCTCCCTCATGATGGATAGGCGTGTGGCTCCGAAGGCTCGCCTTACACCGATTTCCTCGCGCCGGCGTCGCAGTCGGCTCTGCGTCATGCTGCTCAGGTTGATGGCCGGAATAAGCAGGAGAATACCGTAGACAAGGAGGTCGTGGCGTCTCACGGATTCCATGTCCGGATCATTGTTGGCCCAGGGTGTATGCACGGCAGTCACCTGATCATACGGACGTCCCCTCGAGAAGAAGACCCAACCATCTTCCTTGATCTCCTCACCGAACTTTTTCCATACCTCATCATACTCCTTCCTTATTGCCGGGAAATCAGATTTTGACTTGGCGAGGACAATTGCATGGAAAGGACCCATATGAGTGTTCCAGGTCTCCTTATCCGAACCGTTGGAGGTCAGCGGCACCCAGAAATTGGCATAGGAATAGGTTACAAGGTTGCTCACATCCTTTACGACTCCACACACTTTGTAGGGAACATGATCTACCGAGAACTCCCGCCCTACACAATCAGTGGTGTCAAACAACTTGCGGGCCAGACTCTCACTGACAACTGCAACCTGAAGACCGGAGTGAACATCCGCCTCATCATAAGGATGCCCTTCGATGAAGGTGAAGTCCATAACTTTCCAGAAGCCGTGATCTGTATCTAAGCGTTTAGCCCCGAATGGAGCCTTTCCCGGCACGGAAAGGTGACTGTCTGCTGTTATTCCATAGGTGGCCACGGCTTCCGGAGTCTCCATTTCGCCGAAGGTCTTGCGGATTGTCTGATAGCTAAGGGGGCCGTTGCTGCTTCGCTCCAATGAAGCCTCTCCCCAGTTGGAATTGGCAAGCGTGGCGTAGGCCTGCACGAGCCAGCGGTCTCTCGCACTCTCCGGCGGGAAGGGAGCCACCTTGACATTGTCGATCATATATATCACCATTATCAGGAAGATCGCGAGGGCCGTACCCGCCACACTGGTGACACTGAGCAGGGGCTGACGGGCAAGAGATCCCCAGGCCTGCTTGAAATATCTCGTTATTGACATCGGTATATTTGAAAAAATATTTGCGAAACGGTTAGTCTTGTCACATCACCTGACGTCCGTCGAAGAAGCGGATGATACGGTCTGTCTGGCGAGCCTGTTCCTCATTGTGTGTCACCATCATGATGGTGCGTCCGTCTGTACGGTTGAGGTCGTGGAGAAGTTCCATCACCTCCGCGCCCATCTTCGAGTCGAGGTTACCGGTGGGCTCGTCGGCGAGTATTATCTCAGGATTGCCGACGATGGCGCGTGCGATCGCCACACGCTGGCACTGACCGCCCGACAACTGCGACGGACGGTGACGCATACGGTGGCTGAGACCTACCCTCTCCAGCACCTCCTTGGCGAGTTTCTCGCGCTCCGAGCCACTCGATTTTCTGTAGATGAGGGGGAGCATCACGTTGTCGATGACATTGAGCGAATCGATAAGGTGGAAACTCTGGAAGACGAATCCGAGCTTACTGTTGCGGAAGGCGGCGAGACGCGCATCTTTCATCCCCTCCACGTCAGTGCCGTCGATTATGACTTTACCTGAAGTCGGAGTGTCGAGAAGTCCGACAATATTGAGGAGAGTGGACTTACCGCAACCTGAGGGGCCCATCACGCTGACAAATTCACCTTTTCCGATATGGAGGTTCACATTCTCGAGAGCCTGAGTCTCGATTTCATCCGTACGATAGATTTTGTTGATTTCTTTTAATGTTATCATGATTATAGTGTTTTTTGAATTAGAATTATTCATTTCGGAGAGCGTCGACGGGGTTTACACGTCCAACCTTGCGAGCCGGCAACCATGCGCCGAGGGTTGAGGTAGCTAACAGAAGCAGAAGGATTATCCCGCTGATCACTCCATATCGACCTTCAGGGGTGTCATACCATCTCGGACTGATCTGGCGTATGATCCAGTCGCCGTCACCCTCCATAGGGAATCCCTGGAATTTCAGATAAATAAGGTAGATGATACTTCCCACAAGCCAACCTATGAAAGTCAGGAGGCAGGCTTCTCCGATAATGCTCCCCTCGATACGGTGACGTGTTGCTCCGAATGCCCTCATCACACCGGCATCAGGTATACGCCCACGGCATTGCACATAGAATGTGCCGGCTATGCCGAGAAAGACATTGACAAGGAAGAAGATCACGATTATCCATTTCTGCACCAGCTCCCTGTGTTGGTCGGCAAAGGCCTCCTCACGCGAATCAGACAGGGCCACGGGGTGTGTGAGATAATGATTGCCTACACGGTAGTCGGCAAGGTCGGCAGTCAGCGATTCAAGAAATTGTCTTTTGTTAACTCCGTCACCGAGACGAATCACAATACCCCAGACATTACCACCGAACCCCTCCTCAGCCATTCCCCAGGGAATCCGGTAGGCTATGCTCCCTCTACCATCTCCTTTCCTGTATGGGATGTCAGCGACAACTCCGGAAATCAGGGCTGGGCGTTTGGGATTATCGAAAAGGTCCTTACCGAGCGGCTGACCGTCGGCCGTGACGGCTTTAGCCGCCAGATTACTTACTATGAAACTGTTGTTGAGATCGTGCGGTTCCTGAAATGGGCGACCGTCGGGAGCTGTTATCCCATAGGTGGCGAAATAATCTGTGCCGGGCACAAAATTTACTACGGAAATCATCGTGGTGTTATCCTCCCCATCCTTATGATAGAGTGAATCAACATCGATAGCCATTGTCGCCTGAGCTTCATGTTCGATTCCCTGATATAATGAGAAGGTGGCTTTCTCCACACCTTTACGGTTCCTTACCATCTCGAGGAGTCTCCTTAGATTGGAATCGACCTGATCCCCATCTGTAGATATAGTGGAATCGAATTCCTCAGAATTGTCCATGAATTGTGAAACCTTCACCTCTATGAGGCGGTCATAGTCATATCCTGCGGGGATAAGGGCTATCGCTGTCTTGACAGCCACCGGTTCGATCACCATCCACCCGATGATGGTCACAATAATGATCTCTACAATCAATCCGCTTACCCTTCCGGAGCGGGCTATGAGTGATTTAATTATGTATTTCATGACCTTCTTATCTATTTGAGTTCAAGGAGTCGGTGATGGGTCGGTGCATGGCGCGATAGGCAGGGATCCATGCCGACACTAAATTCAGCACGAGGCATACTGCAAGCGTGAGGAGGAAGAGCAGGGGCGCAAACTTCATCTCGTCCGTGGCGAACGCTGCTGAATCACCGAAAGAATTACCGTCGCCGAAAGCGTGTGGTGTCAATTCGGAGAGGAATGTACCGGCTGAGGATACGATTATCCATGACCCAATCAGTCCTATGATACCTCCAATCAAAGTGAGGATCAGATTCTCGTTCATCACCATAGCCATAAGGCGTGGACGGCGTGCACCGAAGCATCTGCGTATGCCGATATCTTCTCTCATCCTGTCCATCCTTGCCCCGATCAATCCGCTGATGTTGAGTGCCGGAATTATCAACACCACAAGGAATCCCAACAGAAATGGCTTCCATAAGGTGAGAGGCGACGGAGATTCCTCGACCTTGTATTCCTGATCCATCTTGATAGAAACCTCAGGGTTAGAGAGAACCTGTTGTGCATGAGACACCACCCTCGGAAGATAGAACTTTGCAGAAGCGGAATCCACACTGTTGATACGCGCACTGATCTCGTTGAGACTTCTGCGGAAATCATCTTCCATACCGGGCCTGACTTTAACTATGGCCTTAAGCGAACCCTTGTAATCATCGGGTAGTTTACCATTCGGAGAGAGGGTGAGATAAGGAAGTGTATACGGAATGAAGACTTCACCATAAGAGTCTATGCAGAGGGCACTCCCCTCACGCACCACTCCAGATATACGATACCTGACATGGTCGATGCTTATCTCCTTGCCGATGGCTTCGTGGGAATCGCCGAACAGTCTGCGGGCAATCTTGTCGCTGACAACTGCTACCTTGCGGCCGGATTCAAAATCACCCTGACTGAACGGCTTGCCCGCCTTTATCTCGTATGAGTAGAAATCAAAGAAGGAGGGCTCCACATAGCGTGTCTGAACATGAAACTCAGGTCCAAGTCCATCGGTCTGCACCATCGGATAACCGCCGTTGTATTTCACAATGGCAGTCACCTTCTCAACCGAAGGGAGGGAATCTCGGATAAAGTCATCGATAAACTTCCGGCTCAGTGAGCCGGTTCCGATATAGTTCTCATATTTGATCAGGCTCGTATCTACATAAATGGTGTTTGACCTTTCATATTCGGGATAGACAGGACCGAGCTGACCGTAGAGGAGCATCCCGTAGACCGTCGTGAAGGCTACGGTGAAAGCCACACCTATTATATATAGCAGGGTGAAACCGGGCGTTGACAAGGCTTCCCTGATTGTTTTTTTCAGTAGTTTCATTGGGTTTAGGTTTTTTAGGCTTTAGGTTTTAGGCTTTAGGTTTTACTATGGCATCTAATGCCTAATACCTAACACCCAAAACCTTAATTGGTTAGCGAACGCGGAGGGTGGAGGAATCCTTGAAACGGCTCATGTCTGTGAGGATAACTTTGTCTCCGGGCCTGATGCCACTCTTCACCTCTACATAATCATAGTTGGAGCTGCCGAGCTCCACATCGTGACGCTCCAGAGTCTTCCCATCCTTACTCATAAAGAATAGTGAATAATTGCCCGGACCCGTATAATATGTGCCGTTTGGTATACGGACAGCATCATCAACGACATCACAGGAGACGAATACATCGGTTCTAAGTCCCGGCCTCAATCTCGGATGAGCATCATCTTCAAGGCGGACGGTAAACTTTATGACTCCGTTCTGAGATTGGGGTGTGACGTTGGAGACAACTCCCTCGAGTCTCTCCTTACCTATCCTCACCACTGCCCGGCTCCCGACTCCGACACGGTTTGCATAGCTGTCGGAAATCTCACCGTTCACACGGAAATGACTAAGGTCTGTGATAACCGCTATCTTCTGACCCTCGCTGACCTTCTCTCCGATCTGGTCAAGGATGTAGGTCAGTGTTGCATCTCGCGGAGATGATACGCGTGCATCGTTGAGGGTGCGGCTCTTTTCACTGAGATTGCGTCGGGCTATGTCTATATCGAGGTGTCGAACATTCTCTGTCGCCCCGGCGACACGTTGCTCATTGGCAAGTTGCTGCTTCATCTGCTCGAGTTCAAGTCGCCCGGTGCTCACCGCCAGTTCGGCCTGACGCACACGGTCACCTGTGCCGGAACCGATACTGTCGAGATAACGCTCATTGTGCAACTCGGCTTCAAGACGGCTCAATGTCATCTCCTTCACCTTCACCTGCATCCGCAGATCGCTGAGACGGGTGTCGGAATTAACACGATGCTGCTCGAGTTCATGATTTTTCATGGCAATTTCGTCGTTCATGCGGCTCACTTCATTTTCAGTGCTCTGCAAGTCGAGACGAAGAAGTGGTGTACCGGCTTTAACCGAGTCACCGGCCCTGCAATATACCTCCACAATGCGGCTATTGATCGGCGAGGTGATTACCTCCTCGAAAGCTGAAGTCACGGTGCCTGTGCCGGATACCGTCACCTCGATCGTGCCTGTATCGGCCGTGCCGACGGCAATATCATTCGGGGAGACTGACTTACGCATCATGGATCCAAGACCGATCACTCCGGCAATCACCACACCGGCGACAACACCTATCCGGATCCATTTGCCACGTTTGGCCTTCAGTCGTTCTGATTTTGGTATTTCTCTATCCATAGATTAGTCTGTTCGTTTGCCCAAACGACTGACAATCTCCGTGCCAAAATCACAACCATCTGATTATTAATATTATCAAAAATTTAGGGGTGTCCGATTCCGTACGTTTTTGTCCGCTGGTGTAATCATTGTACGTTTACGCGACATAAATTGAATAATTGTAGGGACATGGCGTGCCATGTCCCTACCAATCAGAATTTAAATTTGCTGAAATTCATCGTCAGCATGTCGAAATTCAGAAGCATATTCCTCATCTGCCCCGGAAGTCCGCAAAGGATCTTCAGTGCTTCAGATGCTTGCATCGACCCTACCATCCCCGGTGCGGGACCGAAAACTCCCGCCGCGCCACATGGTAATATTGCAGAGCAAGACTCTCCGGGGAAAATATCGGCATAATCCGGGGAGTCAGGGGCAAACACGGCAACCTGTCCGGAGAACTCGTTAACTCCTCCGACAACCGTCATGATTCCGGCTTTCTTACCCGCCTCCACCACCATGTTCTTGGTGGACGGATTGTCTGAACATTCAAGAATCAGATCCACATCAGTGAGGTATTGCGGAAACAGGGACGGGGTCATGAACCTGTCGATAACTTCCACCTCAACCTCAGGATTTAGTGCATGTATCCTCTCTGCGAGCACCGCACACTTACTTTTTCCCACATCATCAAGGGTGTAGAACACCTGACGCTGGAGATTGCTGAGGTCTATGTTATCGAAATCCGCAATTCTTATATGTCCCACTCCGGAAGCGGCCAGATAGACCGCAGCCACACTCCCTAACGCACCCGCTCCCACTATGAAGACACGGGAGCGCCGGAGTGCTGACTGTTTCCCCTCATCAAAACCGGGCAACTGTAGATTGCGGGCATATCTCATCATACCTTCATCCATCATCTGCCGATTGTATCGAGACACTCGTCCCAGTCTTTCCAGACCGGGTCATAACCGTTGCTACGGATGTCTTCCGTCACTTCCCGCGGCGACCTGCCGTCAGTCACCTCAAACTGCTCGAGAGCCTCCGGCACCGAGGCATAACCACCCGGTTCAGTCTTGCTCCCCGCGCTCATCGAGGTGACGCCGAGTTTCATCATGTTGTGACGGAATACCGGATCTTCGCGGGTGGAATAAGAAATGTCGACATCATGATCGAAAATCCTGAATGCGAAGGTGAGTTGAGCGAGATCGCGGTCGGTGACCACGCAATTCGGCTGAAAACCACTCTCCGATGGGCAGAGACGCGGGAAGTTGACGCTATACCGCGTCTTCCAGTAGTGCTTCTGAAGATACCTGAGGTGACGCGCCATCATGGTGACATCCGTACGCCACTCCTCCAGACCGAGAAGAACACCCATCCCGATCTTATGTATTCCGGCTTCTCCCATACGGTCATAGCCGTTGAGACGCCAGTGATAGACCGACTTCAGACCTTTCGGGTGATATTTACGGTAGTTTTTCCGGTTATAAGTCTCCTGAAAACATACCACCCCATAGAGTCCGCTTTCGGCAAGGGTGCGGTATTCACTGCTCCTCAAAGGCTGCACCTCCAAGGAGATGTTGTTGAAATAGCGTCGTGAAATCTCAATGGCTTTCCTGAAATACTCAACACCACAGACCGAAGGGAATTCCCCGCTGACTATGAGGAGATTGTCGAAGGGTCCGAGAGCCTTGATAGCACGACATTCATCATCTATCTGAGATTCGGTCAGCACTGTGCGCTCAAAAGGATTGGAATGATTGAAGCCGCAATATACACAGGCGTTGGCACACGCGTTTGACACATACATCGGTATATACAAGGAGATAGTCTTTCCGAAACGCTCGAGCGTGAACCTGCGGGAGAGGCGGGCCATCCTTTCCAGGAAAGGAGCGGCGGCGGGTGAAATCAGACAGGCGAAATCATCAGGGGTCAACCTTTCATTGTCACTCTCCGCTTTGTCGAGAACTCTCTTCACATCTCCCTCCGTGACGGCACTGATTCGCTCGGTAATCCTCTCCCAGTCGTCATCCTCTATAAGGTCGGCGAACCCATGTGAGTTTCCGATTGTATCTATTTCCCTGTTTCCTCGCTGCATGACCCTATGATATTTTGTGAGATTCTCATCGCGCAGAAATTCGGCCCGCACATGGTGCAGAACCTGTCATCAGCATCCGGAGCATTCCTGCGGCTCTCTACATAGTAGCGGCGTGCCTTCTCCGGATCGAGCGAGAGATTGAACTGATCTTTCCAACGGAAGTCAAAACGGGCCTTGCTCAGGGCATCGTCGCGCACGGTGGCTCCCGGAAGACCTTTTGCAATGTCGGCGGCATGTGCCGCTATCCGGTAAGTGATGACACCTTCGCGTACATCCTCGAGCGTCGGGAGTGACAGATGCTCTTTCGGTGTGACGTAACATATCATGGCCGTGCCGAGCCAGGCTATCTGTGCGGCTCCTATGGCAGAGGTGATATGGTCGTAGGCCGGGGCTATATCTGTGGTGAGGGGGCCGAGAGTATAGAAGGGAGCCTCATGGCATTTCTCCTTCTGACGCTCCATATTCTCCTTTATCTTTTGCATGGGCACATGACCCGGACCTTCAATGAGCACCTGCACGTCATGTTCCCACGCCTTGCGGGTCAATTCTCCGAGAATGTCGAGTTCAAGGAACTGGGCTTCGTCGTTGGCGTCATGAGTGGAGCCGGGACGCATTCCGTCGCCGAGCGAGATGGCCACATCATACTTGTTGAGTATTTCGCAGATCTCATCGAAATGGGTATACAGGAA
>CAZMHE010000037.1:0-17950 GCA_964566015.1 uncultured Sangeribacter sp.
GAGAGGGAGCTCATGTAGAGGAGTCGCTCCGGAATCATGTCGGCTTCGCGGAGTGCATCGGTGAAGTCGCGAAGGTAGTCGCAGTTGATGCGTGAGAAATCAGAGAAACTGAGGCATTTGGTGGCTCCGAGATTATAGACTATCCAGTCCCACTTCTCCCCCTCCGGAAGGGCACTTCTCAATGTCGGGGCAAGGCTTTCGGGTTTGTCGAAGTCGAGTTCTATGAATTTCAAGGCAGGATCAGTCAGGTATCTGCGCGAAGTGGAGGCCCTGACACCTGCCCACACCTCATAACCACGCCGCAGACCCTCCGCGGCGAGAAATCCGCCGGCAAAACCGCCGGCCCCGACAACAAGCACTCTCTTCATCTCGATCGTTATTATTGTGTTTCGTAAACTCCGTTTACCGTATATTGCTTGTCAGCATGCTAAAGCGTCTCGAACCGATACCCCTCCGCGAGCAACCACTCAATCGCCTCGGGAAGCGAATCCTTGAGACGCGGCAGACTCTTGAGTGAGTCGTGGAAGACGATGATCGATCCGTCACGGGTGTAACGCTTCACGTTGGCTACAACCCCCTCCGCGGTCATATGCCGGCTGTAGTCGCGCGTCACGAGGTCATACATGATGACCTTGTAGTGTCGCCGCAAGGCCAGCATCTGGCGCGGACGCAGCCATCCGTGAGGAGGGCGGAAGAGGTTCGAGCCGGTCAATGCCGCTCCCTCGGCGGAGTCGCGCATATATCGCATTGTAGTCACCCCCGCTCCCTTCAGATGATGCAGGGTGTGATTGCCGACAGAGTGACCCCTGCGCCTCACCTCCTCGAGGAGTTCCGGATGTCTCTCCACGTTCTGTCCGACCATGAAGAATGTGGCTTTCACACCGTAATGGTCGAGCGTGTCAAGCACCCAGGGTGTCACTTCCGGAATCGGGCCGTCGTCAAAGGTCAGGAATACTCTCTTCCCCTCCCCCGCCGGTGATTTCTTGCGGAAGACAGCCCCCGGGAACATCAGCCGGAACCACCCCGGAGGTCGCTCGATCCATGGGATATGATAGATTCCCCGGCTCTGACGGCTCATCTGCTGAAAATGCCGATCAATTGTTGAACTCGGGGTGATTCCCTACGTATTCCTCGTTGAGACGGCGTGAGCGCGCCTGATCGAGCTTACGGTAGTTGTCATACACACGGAGTGCATCCTCCGTGCCACCCACACCAAGATAATACTGCATCGCCTGCCAGAGCACCGAGTCGATAAGGTGCTCCTCTTCGGAACGCGCGGCATAGTCAGCCGGTGAGAGCCCCGCAAGTTCATTGGCAATCTCGCAGTATTTGGCCAGCTCCTCGGCATAGCCTCCCAAAGTGGCCGCATCGGTCGATTGCGACGAGGCGGAGATATAGTCGTCACCGCCACCACCGTAGAGACGGTTGTAGTTGCTACGGAGTTCGTTTCGGTTGATGTTGTTCTCGGCGAGAAGGGTGTCGAGTTTCTTGCCGTCACCGCCAAACTGCTCATAGAGCTGAATGAAGCGGTAGAACTGATAGGGGATATAGCGGCTCTCCGGAGTCAGCGACGGGTTGCCGAAACTCATGGCCATCTCGCGGTTATAGGCGAGATAGGGTGCATAGCGCTCCATGAGGTTCCAGAGAATGCCGAGTCCCTTTTCGGTGAGCTTGCTGTCGTTGAGTCGGTCTTTCTGGCCGAGCTCGCAATAGAGCTGTCCGAGTGTGGCGGCCACGCTCAACCCGTAGGGAGCTGTCTTCTCCGGCAGATTGGCCGAGAGGAGGTTGATCACGTTGAGGGCCTTGCGGTAATCCTCGGTGCGTTTGGCCGGGTCGGTATTGCCGTCGCCTTCAAATACGAGTTCCGTGGCCACGTCGAGCATACTCGAGCGTGTCGTGAGGAGCATCCTGCGGGCTGTCTCGTCGAAGTAGGGGGCTTTCCCCTCCTTGACGTCGGCGCCACCCCAGCGGTAGTTGGTCACGACGTCATAAGCACGGTCTGTACGCGCGGCCATACCCTCCTGCACGGTCGGCACAATCTGGTTGGCCATACCGGTTGAACGCAGATAGGGAGTGAGGCCTACATGATATTCATCGCCGACAGTAGTCACCCAATAGATGGGGCGCTTCCAGCCGTTGGCGGCGTTCGTGGCCACTATATCGAGCATCAGTATCTCACCGAGGCTCAGATACCCCTTGTTGCGGTAGGTCTGGGTATTGCGCAGGTCCACGGTGATGCGGTCCACAATCTTCGCGCTGTCTTCCGGGGCGACGAGTCCGCGCGCAATCACGGCTTTCTTGTCGACCGGAATACTGATCACCGACGAAGGCATCATCGGATAACCTGACTGGGCGCGTCCGTTACCCTCATAGACCATCTTCAGGCTCGTAAGTAGGTCGGCCGGGGCTGTCTCCCTTCCGAGGATGGTGACGTCGCTGCGTCCGTAGGCATAATCTGCCGGGGTCGCCGTGAAGTCGACGGGAGCGGCGTCATAGCTCTGCCTGCGCATCTGGTTGGCATACCAGTCGGAGTTGAGGTAGCTGAGGTTGATGATCTTCACGTCGGGACGCACACCCTCCACCTCCTGGGCATACCAGAGGGGGAATGTATCGTTGTCGCCGTTGCAGAATACTATGGCGTTCGGCTCGAGACTGTTGAGGTAGTTGACGGCGAAATCGCGTGCGGCATAACGTCCGGAACGGTCGTGGTCGTCCCAGGTCTGACTCACCATCTGAGCCGGCACTGCAAGACCGATGATTGCTGCAATCCATGCGCAGTAACGGCTATTCTTGGAGAGTCGCTCCGGCTCATCCACGATCGAGACGGGCTGAAGCTCCTCCTCGGCAGGAGCCTTGGCTCCCTTACCCTTGCTGCGCTCAGGATCCATAAGCCACAGAAGAATCCTCCAGAGAGCTGCCACTCCCATTCCTATCCATATTGCATAGGCATAGAAGGAGCCGGCGAAGGCATAGTCACGCTCACGCGGCTGGTTGGGTGGCTGGTTGAGGTAGAGCACGATCGCTATGCCGGTCATGAAGAAGAGGAAGAAGACCACCCAGAACTGCTCGATGCCCCGTCTTCCGGCAAACGACTGCCAGATCAGGCCGATGAGGCCCAGGATGAGGGGGAGCATGAAGTAGACGTTATGTCCGGCATTGTCCTTGCCGAGATCGGCGGGGAGGAGACTCTGGTCGCCGAGGCGTGAATTGTCGATGAAGGGGATGCCGGAGATCCAGTTACCGGCGTCGAGTTCACCACCCTGATTGTTGATGTCGTTCTGTCGGCCCGCGAAATTCCACATGAAATAACGCAGGTACATATGATTGAGCTGATAGTTGAAGAAGTAGGAGAGATTCTGCATGAAGGAAGGCTTGAAGGCATACTTCTCCGGATAGGCGAAGATACCGGTCACCTGATTGTAGCGGGGCTCGGCCTGAAGGTCGAGTTCCGGAATCTTCTCCCCTGTGGCCTCGTCGACAGCGTTGATGGCCACAAGCTGGTCGGGCATCGTGTCGAGAGCCACCCACTGCTGATAATAGTTGCGGTGCTGGCGGCTGTAGATGCGGGGGAAGAGCATGTTGAGCTCGGGGTTCATCTTAGCCTCTGGCTTATAGTCGCGCTTCACATAGTAGTCGCCGCCACGGGCTGCGAGCTTGGCGTTGCGGGCATTCTCACCGGGTGAAAGGAAACCATACTCGCTGACGGGGTTGGCTCCGGCCACACCCTTCGAGTAGAGTGGTTTACCGGGGTTGATCACAGGCTCATAGTAGGGGGTTGCAAGTATGATGGGGCTACCGTCCTCACGCACCGTGACGGTGTCTCGGGAAACTCCCGTAATCTTCTTCATCGGTGATGAGTAGAGGGTTTCACCGTAAAGGAGGGGATTCTCGCCGTATTGCTCACGGTTGAGGTATGATGCAAGGTCGAAGACATTGTCTGGCGAGTTCTGATTCATGGGGGTATCGGCCGAACTGCGTATGAGTATCAGCGCGTAGCTCGAATAGCCCACGAAGATCACGGCGATGCTCCACATGGCCACGTTGAGCACGCGCACCGGAAGACGACGTCCGAATTTCGTGAACATCAGGGCTGCGGTGATTGCGAGCAATATCCACCCGAAGATGAATCCGTTGCCGAAGAAGAATATTCCAGAGATGGCGAGTGCGCAAAGGAATGAGAGGCGGATCATCAGGCCGCTCTTCTGCGTGGCGAGTGAATGGATTGCCCAGACAAAGACTCCGGCAGCGATGATCACGTAGGCCAATGCACCGCTGTTGA
Organism: uncultured Sangeribacter sp.; assembly: GCA_964566015.1. GTDB lineage: Bacteria > Bacteroidota > Bacteroidia > Bacteroidales > Muribaculaceae > Lepagella. Next base: position 4,280 of record CAZMHE010000037.1, read on the forward strand.
AGCTCATTCCGAAACTGTTGACGAATAGGAGCTCGAACTGCTGGGCCACCTTGATGAAGCCCGGCACGAGTCCGTAGAGCACCAGCACGATGATCGCGAAGCCGACAAGGAGCGTAATGAGCGACTTGACGAGGGTCATGTCGTTCCATTTCCTGTAGGCGAAGACAAGCACGATCGCGGGGATACAGAGAAGGTTGAGGAGGTGAACCGCGACACTGACACCGATCACGTAGGCGATGAGTATCAGATAGCGGTCGGAATGGGGCTGGTCAGCCCGGTTCTCCCATTTCAGGATAAGCCAGAAGACAAGGGCTGTGCAGAATGATGAGAAGGCATAGACCTCACCCTCTACGGCCGAGAACCAGAAGGTATCGCTCCAGCAATAGGCGAGCGAGCCGACGAGTCCTGACCCCATGATGGCCACATACTGCTGGATGGAGATCTCCTTCCTCTGATTGTCTTTAACGACGAGACGGCGCACAAGGTGTGTGATGGTCCAGAAGAGGAGCAGGATTGTCAAGGCACTGAGGAGTCCGCTCATGGCGTTGACCATAAGGGGGACGCTGCCGGCGTCCGGAGCGAAATTGGCAAAGAAACGGGCCGTCAGCATGAAGATCGGGTTGCCCGGCGGGTGACCGATCTCAAGTTTATTTGCCTGAATGATAAACTCACCGCAATCCCAGTAGGATGCAGTGGGCTCGAGAGTGAGCCAATAGGTGGCCAGGGCGATGACAAAGACGAGCCATCCTCCGGCATTGTTGATCAGCTGATATTTCTTTGAAAACATTCTGTAGGAATAATTCGGACGGGTGCGCAAGTGCGCGCGTCCGTATCGTCAATAGAATCAAAACGCAAAATTAATCAAAAACAGAATATAAAAAAATAGCAACCTCCCCGATTAATGAAAAAATATTAGTAGCTTTGCGAGTCAATATCCACCCTTTGAGGTGGAGGTTTGCCGGACAGGCGTAACCGGGACTGACGGAAATAATAAGTAACTTACGGATATGTTAATATGATGCGGAGCGGTTTAGCAGTTTTCATAAACAGGATGATCCTGGTGGCGGGGATGGCGCTCGTTGCCTGTCAGATAGCCTCGGGAGCCGGAAAGACGGATTCCGTATTCAATATCCTAAACTCCGAAATCGGCAAAAGGGAGCACTACACAAATCTCAAGGAGGGGAAGATTGCCACCATAAGGAAGGAACTTCATGATACACGAGATCCGGGAAGAAGGTTTGATGCCTGTCTTGCGCTTTTCAATGAATACCGTTCCTACCAGTCTGACTCAGCCTATCGCTATGCGGTCATGCTCAATGATCTCTCCTCAACCGGAAATAATCCTCAGGGCGTGGCGATCGCCAATATGTCACTGATGGATTATTACACCTCCGTTGGTTTCTTCAAGGAAGCGACTGAGATAAAGGAGAGGATACGGGTGGAGGATCTTCCGGCAAGATTTCTCCCCCTCTATTATGACCTGTGCGACCGCTATTACCAGAACATGGGAGGATATGTGGCGGGATCCGCCACGGGATTGAATGCCAGGTACGAACGCGCCCGGCTTCTGGTGCTCGATTCTCTGATTGCTGTGACTGATCCCAATTCCGGGGCATATCATCTGGCAGTCCTTGAACGGGAGCAGATCGAATCCCCGTCACCGGAACGTGCCCTCAAGGAGCGGCAGAGAGTGCTCGGACGGTATGACCTGACCAACCATGAGAAGGCAATTCAATATTCCATACTCGGACGTCTTTCGTTGGGAATGGGGAATACGGAAGATGCCAAGTATTACCTTGCATTATCTGCCATCCATGACATACGCGGCGACATCAAGGAGACTACTGCGGCCAAAATGCTCGCGGAATTGTTATACTCCGAATCTGAGTTTGACCGTGCATACAGCCTGATCCATATGCCTTCGATGACGCCGCCTTCTATAATTCACATATCCGCAAAGAAGAGACGAGCACAACCATGCGCAGGATTGAGGTGGATCATCACAATATGCTTCAGGACAGGATCTGGAGATACGGGGTGGTAGCTGTCGTGATTTTCCTGCTCCTCGTGGTTACACTGCTGCTTTTGTCAAAGATCAGGAAGAAGAAATTTGAGATAGAGGAAGCCAACAGGGCATTGAAAGAGAAATCCGGGGAGATAGAGGAGGCAAACCGGGCATTGAGCAGGAAAACGGAAGAAGTAGACAATGTCAACCGCGAATTGCATACCGTCATAGACCAGTTGCATGAAGTGACCGAGATAAAGGATGCCTACATCATGCAGTCGCTCTACATGAACACTGACTTCGTGAACCGCGTGGAGGAAAAGTGCCTCAATGTTGTCCGTCTCCTTAAGGAGAAAAAATATGACTCCATAAAATTTCTGCCATATGAGATCGGGATAAAAGAGGAACGGGCACGGATCTACGAGTCTTTTGACAGGGCATTCCTCTCTCTGTTCCCCAATTTTGTAAGTGAGTTCAACAGTCTCTTTGCACCGGAAGATTATCCGGTAGAACCGGATTCAAAGGAACTTCCGGTCGACGTGCGTATCTTTGCCCTCATGAGATTGGGCATCTCCGACCCCAAGGAAGTGGCGAAGTATCTCAATCTTTCGGTGAAGACCGTCTATGTCTACCGTACGCGCCTGAAGTCGAAATCAATAGTCGAGAAGGGGAATTTCGAGGAAAGGATCATGTCTATCAGGAAAGGATAAGGGAAAACACGGGATATACAAACCTTAATTTCAAGAGAAATAAGTTTAATTCATAGCACTTCGGAATTATATTAATATACACAATATCTGCAATATAACTTTCAATAAAAGTTTAATTCGTCATTAAAAGGATTGACGCGGGCTCACAGCATGGCTAATTTTGCGGTATAACTGTAAAATCAACAGCCATGAAACAAATCAAAAGTAAATCGGCTCTCTTGCTGCTTTCCTTGATCTTGTGCAGTTTTGCCAACACTGCACACGCGCTCGATCTGAAAGGAGTAGTGCTTGATGAGAAAGACAATGAGCCCCTGATCGGAGCATCGGTTCAGGTAAAGAAGAAATCACTGGGCACGGCAACCGACATCGACGGTTCCTTCTCCCTTCCGAACGTCGACCCGAAAGCCACTGTCGTGGTCAGCTATGTAGGCTACGAGACCAAGGAAATTCCCCTTAACGGGCGTTCGGAGATCACTGTCATGTTAAAGGAAAATTCCGCGCTTCTCGATGAACTCGTGGTGGTAGGCTACGGCACGATGGACAAAAAGGAGGTGACCTCCACAGTGGCCCATATCAGTTCCGAAGATTTCCTTGCATCCAGTTCCCTTGACCCCACGTTGATGATTCAGGGCAAGGTGCCCGGAGTGTCAATCACCAACACCGGTGTCGGTGACCCCAACAACCAGGCGTCAATACAGATCCGCGGTGTCTCTTCGCGTGCCGCAGGGCTCGGCCCGCTGATCGTGATCGACGGGGTGCCGGGAGGAAACCTCACCAACCTCAACCCAAACGACATCGCCAGCTTTGATATCCTGAAGGATGGTGCCGCTGCCGCTATCTACGGCACTCGTGGTTCAAACGGTGTGATTGTAGTCACCACCAAGAAGGGAGCCCGTGACGGAGCCGTGCATACCTCCTATATCGGAAGTGTCACTGCCAATGTGGCCGACCATGAACTCAAGATGCTCGATGCAGCATCCTACCGCAAATATCGCGCGGATGCCGTCAATGGTGTAGACCTCGGCGGCAATGATGACTGGCTTGATGCCGTGACACGTACCGGTTGGGGCACTTCGCACACCGTCAGCATCAGCGGGGGCAATGACAAGACCAACTATCGCGCCACTGTCGACTACCGCACGCAGAATGGTGTGGACCGCTACTCGAACCGCGAGGAATTCGGCGGGCGTGCTTCAATCAACCATACCACCAAAGGGGGTCTCCTCACCTTCACCCTCAACGTCGCGCCCCGTGTGATCGAACGCAAGATCGCTTCATGGGACGTATTCCGCAACGCGCTCGAAGCCAATCCGACAACCCCCATATGGGATGAGAAAAGGGGACAGTATACCAACTTCACAGGCCAGACCGCCGGATATAACCCTGTTGAGACGATGGCACTCGAGGATAATTCAGCCACCACCAAACTCCTCGAGACGGATGCCACGGTAAAACTCAACCTTCTCCCCCTTTTCGCCAAAGACAACTGGCCATCACAGACCCTCAACACTCAGGTGACTGTCGCTGACCATGAGGATTCCAACTTCAACTATTGGTTCCGCCCCTCGACCTCGACGCTTGCCCAGAACAACGGCTATGACGGTGAAGGCTCACGCAGCTATTCCAAGGGTTTCCAGCGCAGTCTGGAATGGCTTATCAACTATACCGGCTCCTTCAACGACCATAATGTAAAGGCGATGCTCGGATATTCCTATCAATACAGCCAGTATTCCGGTGTGAATACCGAAAATAAGGATTTCCCCAACGACGGCCTCGGAGCCAACAGCCTCGGCACAGGCACATGGGCCAAAGATGAGGGTCATGTCGGACTCGGCTCCTATAAGAACGACTGCAAGCTCATCTCTTTCTTCGGTCGCCTGAGCTATGACTGGAAAGGGCGTTACATCGCCACAGCATCTATCCGGCATGAAGGATCATCGAAATTCGGAGCAAACCATAAATGGGGCAATTTCCCCGCCGTCTCTCTCGGCTGGCGCATCTCTGAAGAACCATTTATGCGCGGCATCGAATGGATCAATGAGCTGAAGATCCGCGGAGACTATGGCGAAACCGGCAACCAGGACTTCGACAGCTATAAATCGCTCAACACGATGAGTGGCTTCGGCTACTATTACTATCAGGGGAAATATTATCAGGTATGGGGACCCGGCAAGAACGTGAACCCAGACCTCCATTGGGAGAAGGCAAAGAACTGGAATATCGGAGTCGACTTCGCCTTATTCAACAACAAGCTCAGCGGCTCGCTCAACTATTACACACGCAACCAGCAGGATCTTCTCGGCGACTACGATGTCTCCGTCCCCCCTTATCTCTTCAGCTCGACATTCGTAAATGTCGGAACGATGCGCAACTCCGGATTTGAGTTCGACCTCCGCTGGAACGCTGTCAATACACGCGATTTCAACTATACGATCGACTTCGTGGGTGCGACAATGGACAATAAATTCGTCAACTTCAGCAATTCTGAATATGTCGGCCAGGACTACTACGATCAGGTTGGCACCGAGGATCCCTACCCTTTCCATAATCTCCAGCGCATCGAGAAGGGGAAACGCCTCGGTAATTTCTACATGTTCCGCCACGCAGGCATCGATGAAAACGGCAACTGGACCATCTATGACAAGGAGGGCAACATCAAACCGGCTTCCGAAGGCACTGAAGATGACCGGCAGATCGTAGGCAACGGTCTCCCCAAATTCACAGCCTCCATGACTCATACCTTCCGCTACCGCAACTTCGACCTCTCCCTCTTCTTCCGCGGAGCATTCGGCTACGACATCTTCAACATCCACGATTTCTACTATGGCCATCAGTCATTCAACGGCAATGTGATGGAGAAAGCCTACACCAAGTATGCTCAACTCAAGGGGAGCCAGGAGGTGACCGACTATTATCTCGAGAAAGGAGACTATGTGAAACTCGATGCGCTCACATTGGGGTATACCTTCAACCTCAACAAACGCTTCCTTGACAGCATCCGTCTCACCCTTACAGGGAAGAATCTCTTCACCGTCACCTCATACAGCGGGATTGACCCCTCATCATTCCAGACCAACGGGCTGACACCCGGCGCGACCGGTTCGAGAACCTACTACCCCTCATGCCGTCAGTTCATTTTCGGTGTACAATTAGACTTCTAATACCTAAAACCATTAAAGAAATGAAGATTTCATCATATATTGCCGGTGCGTTGCTCGGAGCACTCCCCCTGACAGCCTGCACCAATCTTGACGAAACCGTCTACGATCAGGTTTCCTCAGGAAATTACTACAACACCAAGAGCGACGTCATCAGGGCGGTGCTTCGTCCGTTCGAGCATGGATTCTGGAGCATCCAGAGCCGCCACGTGCTCAACGAGCTTACAGCCGACCAGCTCATCACCCCGTCACGCGACGGCTGGTGGGATGACGGTGGCCTATGGCGCCGCTATCACTACCACACATGGACCATCGAGGAGGGCACCATCGAGTCTGAATGGAACGGCTGCTATCAGGGCATCATGCAGGCAAACTATGTCATCGATGACCTCCAGACGCTCTCAGCATCCCGGTTCGGTTTCACTGACGAGGAATTTGATAATCTCAAGGCTCAGTCACGCGTGCTACGCGCATGGTTCTATATCCGTCTTCTCGACACCTTCCGTAATGTCCCCCTGGCAGTGAGCAAGGATGCCTCGCAGAATTCAAAAGGTCAGGTGTCACCCGGAGAACTCTTCTCATTCATCGAGAATGAGCTCACCGAATGTGTCGCCCTTCTATCCATGAAGTCAGGCGATAGCGGCAACGGCATCTATCAGGCTCAATGGAACCGTGCCGGTGCGGCTGCACTTCTCGTAAGACTCTACCTGAATTCCGAAGTCTGGACCGGCACACCCCGGTATAAGGAGTGCGCGGAGTGGGCTCAGCGCATAATTTCCGGGGAATTCGGCTCATACTCCATTGCCGACCGTTGGGACGCTCCTTTCGATTGGAACAATGAGAATTGCGCCGAGGTGATCTTCGCCTTCCCCTCCGCTCAGGGCTACACGTTCTGGCATTACCAGGGAGACACCTACTGGTGGACAACCCCCTCACAGTTCCGCTACTACGTCGGCGACACCAAAGTAGAGGCCGGCGACCATAACTGCAAGTATGCATGCACACCGAGCTTCGACCTCAGCGGCAATCTCTATTCCTACACACTTGGCAATACAGTGCAGAAATTCCGCAAATACCCGGAGGATGTGCGCCTGAAACTTTACCGCAATCTCGGCAACAGCACCCGCGAAGGTCTTTTCATCTTCGGTAAACTCCCCTCTATCAAGGAGGGTGAGGAGTATGTCACCGACCCCTACGGCAACTATGAACTCAATATCCGCGATGCCGTGGGTCGATTCAGCGGATTGGCCGACAATGAGTGGCCTTCCGACAAGACGAGCAATCTCCAGAGCGGAGACCATAACTCAGGCTATCACTTTGCCAAATACCCCTTCTATTCCGACTCAGATGCCGGTCAGCTGGAATCAGACTATGTGGAGATTCGTCTGGCCGAGGTTGTCTACTCCCTCGCCGAATGTAAATTCCGCGCAGGAGAGAAGGAGGAGGCTGCCAGACTGCTCAACAGTGTCCGCAAACGCAACTATCCTTCAACAGCCTGGGCTTCCACCCTCTACGCACCGGAGGGAAACGTCATTCTCGATGAACAGGAACTTCTTGATGAATGGGGACGCGAGTTCTTCGCCGAAGGTCGCCGACGTACCGATCTCATCCGTTTCGGTAAATTCAACAATGGAATATGGTGGGACAAGAATGCGGATGCCGACAACCACACGGCCATTTTCCCCGTGCCCCGCAAGGCCATCGACACAAACCATAATCTGATCCAAAACCCCGGTTATTGATTACGAATATCATGATGAATATACGCCTGTTTTCCATATCCCTTATGATGGGAGCCGCCATGACGATGGGAGCCAAGCCTCTTGAAGTGTCTTCTCCCGACTCGAATGTCAGAGTCGTGTTTGATATCAAGGATGGTGTGCCTCAATATTCGGTCGACCGTGGTTGCCATCATATACTCCGTCCTTCCCGTCTCGGGCTTCGCCTGAAAGATCTTCCCGACTTCACCGGGGGAATGACAGTGAAAAAGACCACACGTGACTCCCACACCGAAACATGGACACCTGTCTGGGGTGAGGAGTCTGCAATCGACAACAACTATAATGAACTGCGGGTGACGCTCACACAGAAGAAGCTCGCCCCCGGGCGCGAGATAGACGTGGTCTTCCGCGTCTTCAACGACGGCATCGGTTTCCGATATGAATTTCCCCGTCAGAAAAACCTTCAGGATTTCGTCATCATGGATGAGGTGACGGAATTTGCCTTCGACGAGTGCCCGACGACCTGGAGCATACCCTCGGAAGGATACCGTTTCTATGAGGCCCTTTTCCGCGAGATGCCACTCGACAGCATCGGGAAAGTATCGACACCCCTCACAATCCGTTGTGCCGACGGCACTCACATGGCCCTGCATGAGGCCAATCTCACCGATTATGCCGCGCTGAATCTTCAGGCGACTCCGGGAAGTAATACCCTTAAAGCCGATCTCACCCCGTGGCAGACGGGAGAGAAGGTGTTCGTCACGGACACAAGGGTGTCTCCATGGCGCACCCTCATCATCGTCGACAATGCCGGCGACATGGCACTCAGCCGTATCATGCTCAACCTCAACGAACCGTGCGCCATCGAGGATGCGGCTGATTTCTGCAAGCCTCAGCGTTATCTCGGGGTGTGGTGGTGCTATCATATGCGCACAGCGACATGGGAGGCAGGTCCCCGTCACGGTGCCACAACCGACAATGTGAAGCGTTATATGGATTTCGCCGCCCGCAATAATTTCGGGGGTGTCCTTGTCGAGGGGTGGAATCCCGATTGGGCCACCTGGGAATTTGACTTTACCAGACCTTATGACGATTTCGATATTGCCGAGATCAACCGTCACGGCCGGGAAATCGGTGTCGCTCTAATCGGACACCATGAAACGGGAGGCCGAATCGGGAATTATGAGAAGCAGATGGAGCAAGGCATGAAACTCTATGCCGACAACGGAATGCATTATGTCAAGACCGGCTACGTAGGCGACATGCTCGACAATAAGGAACTCCACAGCAGCCAGTTCGGCGTGCGTCACTACCGTAAGGTCATCGAGACTGCCGCCCGCCACCGCCTCGCTATCGACAACCATGAGCCGGTCATGCCCACCGGATTGCAGCGCACCTACCCCAATCTCATGACCCAGGAGGGTGTACGCGGCCAGGAATATGATGCCTGGAACCCCGACGGCGGGAATCCACCCTCGCATACTGTCACTCTCCCCTTCACACGCGGCCTTGCCGGACCGATGGACTTCACCCCCGTGACTTTCCGTTTCGAGAATCCCGTGGTGCCTCAGACTCATGTCAACACCACTCTTGCAAAGCAACTCGCGCTATTCGTCATACTTTACTCCCCCCTCCAGATGGCCTCAGACGAGATCGAGAACTATGAGGCCAACCCGGGTCCGTTCCAATTCGTATGTGATTGCCCCACCGACTGGGACAAGACCTGCTATCCGGAAGCGGAAATAGGCAAATATGTCACAATCGCCCGCAAGGGTAAAGGTGAAGACAACTGGTATGTCGGAAGCGCCACAGGCGACGAGGCCCGCATTGCCCACATCAACCTTGCTTTCCTCGAACCGGGAGTGAAATATCGCGCCACCATCTATCGTGACGGGGAAGAGGCTCACTTCGATACAAATCCTTACCCGGTCATTATCGAACAGCGAGACGTGACCAGTGATTCAATCCTTGACATACCTCAGGGAAGGAGCGGAGGTTGCGCCATTAAACTTGCTAAAATTTAGAGTCCATCTCATCATCTGAAAAATGAAAACAGCAATTACATCGATCATATTCGGATTGTCGTCAATAGCTTCATTCGCTGCTAAAGACATCGTATCCACCCCGGCATACCGTTGGGCCGGCGACACGATTTATCAGGAAGAATTTATCGCCACGGCAGTATCTCCATACGAAATCCGATCCACTTATTCCGCGCGTCCCGGCTATTTCATGCCGATCGCGAAAGAATGGAAAAAGAAGAACGATCTCTCACCATATCCTTCGCTTTCATCCGGAAACTGTCTGCATCAGGCCGTCTACAACATGGCTCTCGACGAGATGGTTAACGCCGTGGAGCCTGACACCACTCTCCGCACCGGCAAGGAATGGGCCGGAGTATGGACACGCGACGTCAGCTATTCCATCCTCCTTTCGATGGCTTATCTCCAGCCGGAAGCCTCCAAGATCTCCCTGATGAAGAAGGTCGACTCATTGGGCCGTATTATCCAGGACACCGGCAGTGGCGGGGCATGGCCCGTTTCGACCGACCGCGAGATCTGGTGTATCGCCGCCTATGAGGTGTATAAGGTGACCGGAGACCGTAAATGGCTTGAGTATATCTATCCGATAATAAAAAACTCCCTTGAGACTGATGCAAAGACTGTCTATGATCGGGAAACGGGGCTCGCGAAGGGTGAGACGTCATTCATAGACTGGCGTGAGCAGAGTCATCCCCGCTGGATGCAGTGTGCCGACATCTACAACACCGAGACCCTCTCCACATCGATCGTGCATGCGCAGGCATGGAAGGTGCTTTCCGAAATCGCCTCTGATCTGGGGCACAAGAAGGTGGCCCGCGAAGCTCAGGAAATGTCTGACAGAATTGCAAAAGGGATCAACACCCATCTCTGGATGGATGACAAGGGATATTACGGAATGTATCTCTACGGACGCGACAATCTCATCATGAATCCGCGTGCCGAGACTCTCGGCGAGTCACTCGCCATCATGTGGGATATAGCGGATGCGGAGCGTGCCAGGTCAATCACGGAGAATAATCCCACCACACCCTTCGGAGCAGCTGTCTTTTACCCTCAGATTGCCGATATTCCCAATTACCACAACAATGCCCTGTGGCCATGGGTTGGATGCTGGTGGGCTATCGCCAATGCCAAAGTGGGGAATGAGGAGGGTGTGATGCAGGGCATCGGCGCAATCATGCGTCCTGCGGCCCTCTTCTGTACCAACAAGGAGAATTTCAATCTTGACAACGGCGACATCTACACCGAACTCAATTCCTCAAATATGCTCTGGTGTCTGAGCGGCAATCTTGCCTTGACACACAAGATCCTTTTCGGAATCGGGTATGACAAAGACCGCCTCGTGTTCCATCCATTTGTGCCGAAAGCACTGGGTGGTGAACTCAAGCTCGACAACTTCAAATATCGCGATGCCGTGCTCAACATCACCCTGAAGGGATATGGCAACGAGATCAAATCATTTACGGTCAACGGCAAGAAACAGCTCCCGGAAATCCTTGCCGGTAAGGCAAAAGGTGTCATGAATGTGGAGATAGTCATGGCGGACAACGAGATTCCGGCGATGCGTGTCAATAACCTCCCCAACGAGAAGGCTCCGCTTACTCCGGTTGCTTGGCTTGAGGGCACGACCCTGTGCTGGAATCCGATCGAATACATCAACCGCTACGTCATCATACGCGACGGCAAACGTATCGCGGAGACGACGTCCACTACTTTTGATGCCTCCGTTCCCGGAGAATATCAGGTGATCGGAGTGGCCGATAACGGCACTGAGGGGTTTGCCTCCGAACCCCGTTCCACACGCCCCGTGCTTACATTGCAGATCCCCGGAGAATCCACGTCGATGACTTCCGGAGAGATCGCCTATCAGCCGGGCAAAAAAGTTACGGGGTTCAACGGAGACGGCTTCGTGGAACTCGACAAGTCATCAGCCGCCGTTGACATCCCGGTCGTAATCGCTGAGGATGGACAGTATGCCATTCAACTACGCTATGCCAACGGCAACGGCCCGGTCAACACCGAGAACCGTTGCGGGGTACGCAGCATCTTTGTCGACGGCAAGGAGGCGGGGATTGTGGTCATGCCGCACAGGGGACGCAACAACTGGAGCGACTGGGGATTGACAAATTCCCTGCTGATGGAGCTGCCAAAAGGTCGGCACACCGTATCGATCCGATTCCTCCCCGAAGACGAAAACATGAACATCGCCACAAACCATGTGCTTGTCGACGAACTGCGCGTGACAAAGAGGTAGCCATCATTTCCGGCATAAGCTACCCATCTCCGATCGAAGGCCCGTGTGCATCCCGCACCCGGGCCTTTTGGGGTATGTCATTATTCGTAGATGACGAGGGAGCCGTCGTAGATGGTGACGAGATGGCCGTCATGAAGACGCGTCATCGGGAATGTTCCCTTCATCGAATCAGTGATTTTCCCTTCCCCGTCTATGACGTATATCTCCGGTGTGTCTGCCGTGATGACCCTGTAAAAGGCCTCTCCCTGCGGCAGATCATCCAATTTATAAAAGATATCTCCGTATGGGTACCTGCTCACTTCCTTCAATGTATGGTCAACTATACTCACATCCCCGGCGGTGGTCAGAATCGGGAATGTACCGGGTGAATAGTCAATGGGTACAATCTTTTCGCTGTCGTTATCATAGAGGTAGGGTGGACGGCTGATAAAGTGGAGTTCGTTGCTATATTCATCCTTATCCCATTCTTTATTCAATGTGAGAAGGTCATACTGCTCACCTGTGTTCTTGTTGAAGGTAGCGATGAATGCATCTCCGAGGTTGCGCGTTCTCGCGCCCGTCATGGCCTGTCCTAAATTCAGCATCTCGATCGTGTCTCCGCTTAGGCGTATCATCGACTTGGAACCTGTGTTCTCAGGCAATCGCGTTCGCCACACCACATTCAGGGTCGTGTCGACACAGGTCAGGGCATCTCTGTCGGCTACATACAGGCGGCCGTCTTCCTCCGTCAGCACATTGGAACCCAGATCCGAGAAATATGAAGGGGAATACATGAAGACTCCACCAACAAAGGCAGAGAGTACACCTAACGCGGCAGTCCCCGCATTGGCTGCCTTATCGAATATATGACGCTTTACCTTGAAGCGCTCGCATTGGCCGGTATGGATATTTAATTTCCACAGATCGCCACCCTCATAGATTGCCGTATTGGAGTCGAGCGGAACAACCTTGTCCCAATTATATCCGAAATTGTTACCGACTTTCGTTTTCCACAGACGTTTCCCGGAAGTCAGGTCGTAACCCACAAGCGTGCTGTTACCCTCACCCTGATACCCGACAAGTATTTTCCTGACGGTATCGATATATGCCGGGATACCCTTCATTTTATGGATCTTCTTTCCGGAAGCATAGTCATACAGGATGGAATTCTTTCCTTTGGTTACTATCACTCCGAAATCAAGGGGATAAACTCCGGAGATCAGTGTGTTGATGGGCATAGACCAAATCTCCTTATCCGAAGGAAACGATTTCACTATCAGTTTCTGATGCTTCAGGAATCGTTTGTCATCAGCTAAAAAGAGGGCATACGGAGCTTTGTGCGGAAAGATGATGTCAAAGGTATGAGGCGGAATAGAAGTTTCCGCATATTTAGGCACAGCAGCATTTGCTTTTCCAAAGATCATCAATAAAAATAAGACGCTTATTATAAGACGCTGACCTGAAATCATATGAATCAATCGGTTAAATAACCTGACGTTTACGCTATGCTATAATATTAGATTGCAAAGTTAATATATTCCATAATCATAACCAAGTTCTTAAAGACTGAGAAAAACATGTTGTCCCCAAATTTAGGACAGAATTGCGGAATTGTGTCCCCAAATTCAGGACACGCACCGGAATGCATGATCCGTTATGGGTTCTTCAGTAGGGAAAGCCGGTTAACCCAGTCTTTGAAAACATCTTCCCGCCATCTCAATACCGTACGCGCTCCCTGATGATTCTTCCAGAACAACTCCGGATCAGACTTGTCAGTAAACCAAAAGTCTCCGACTTGGAAA
>CAZMHE010000038.1:0-17612 GCA_964566015.1 uncultured Sangeribacter sp.
CGATTTCCGAACAATCCTAATATCTTTATATGCTTGATCTGAATCATAAAGTCTGATGTCACTGTTTCTCCTATTCAACTCAAACCAGGTTATAATTTTCCTGACAGCTTTTCTACGCGCAAACTCACATTCCCCTCATCTTCAGGCGTTATGCCTTCAACGAAGGGTCTGCACCGTCTGCACCGAATGTCAATTCAGTGTGCCGACGGATTGTAATCCGCATTGAAATCAATTGCTTGATCGGTTGACCTGCCCGAGGTCCCGGGTTGGTTGATGTGCAAAATTATGTAATTTTTCCCGAATGTCAAAATCAATGCTGATTATTCTTTTCCCCTTTTCGACAAGAGGAATTATGCAAGGAATCCTCAGGAGCGGTTCCTGAGGATTTCTTGAGGCCTGTAGCCTTTGAAGGTTTTGTTGCGGGCGCAATGTATTGCGCCCCTACGAGGGGTCGTGCCGGGGGACGGTGGCGGGTTCAAAGGTTGTAGAATTGCTTGAACCAGGCGACGGTGCGGTCGATGCCGCTCTGGAGCGGTGTGTCGGGTTTGAAACCTGTGGCTTCTGCCAATGCCGAGGAATCGGCGTAGGTCTGGTAGACATCACCCTGCTGCATCGGCAGGAATTCTTTCTTAGCCTCGCGACCGGCAGCATTCTCTATGAATTTGATATAGTCCATCAGGCGTGTAGGCTGAGAGTTCCCGATATTGTAGATCCTGTATGGCGCAGACGACATGGCAGGGTCGGCTGTAACGCTGTCCCATTCCGGATTACCTTCGGGTATAACCGAGGTTATCCTTACAATTCCCTCCACAATGTCATCGATATAGGTGAAGTCGCGCCACATGTCGCCATTATTGAATACCTTTATCGGACGGTCATGGAGGATAGCGTCCATAAAGAGGAATGGCGACATGTCAGGGCGTCCCCAGGGACCATAGACGGTAAAGAAACGCAAGCCGGTTGTCGGGATGCCGTAGAGCTGAGAGTAGCAATGCGCCATAAGTTCGTTAGACTTCTTCGTGGCGGCATAGAGCGATACCGGATGGGCAATGCCGTCATGCTCTGAAAAGGGCACCTTCCCGTTGAGTCCGTAGACGCTTGAGGATGAGGCATAGACGAGATGTTTCACCCCGTTGTCGCGACACCCTTCGAGCACGTTGATGAAACCATCGACGTTGCTTTCGATATAAGCCCGTGGATTGGTAATGGAGTAGCGGACACCCGCCTGAGCTCCTAAATTAACCACCGCGTCAAAGTTGCCGTTGGCAAACAGCATCTTCATCGCATCGGTATCCTCGAGGTTCATGCGGATAAAACGATAAAGTCCTCCGTATTTGCCAGACACCACAAACTTATACCAATTCTCCGCTTCTTTCGGATCTATTCCGGCTTCAGCAAGACGTGCAAATTTTAATGCTGGATCATAGTAGTCGTTGATATTGTCGAGTCCGGTGACTGTGTCACCACGTTCGGCAAAACGGCGCACAACATATGACCCGATGAATCCGGCCGCGCCGGTCACAAGTATATTCATAAAGCAATTTTTATTTAAATCTCTCCTGTGCTTCTTTGTAGGAATCGAGTGAGCCGATATCGAAACGGCCCGCCGGCATCGGCCATGCGTGGAGCGTAGAGACATCCGCGAGATAATGGGCAAGATTACCGGGGGCATCATGGCCGCATCCATGCTTGAGGCACTCCCTGATTGCGGGGAGATCCTTACGGGAATAGATATAGAACGGAGGCACAGCCCAGTGTGACACCGGTTTCTCCGGCTTCTCCTGCATCTCGAGCACCTTCATCTCATCATCAACGGCTATGACTCCTGTGCGCTGAAGGCGCTTCAGATCCGGCTCATGGTGACACATTATGACGGAAGTACCCTTCTCTTTGAAGAAGTCAATGAACCCGCGCAGTGAGAACTCGAGTATGTTGTCGGCGGCAAGTACCATGATGTCATCATCCACATTACACTGCTCCAGTGCCAACAGAAGGTCGCGGACAGCTCCGAGACGGGTCTCGTTGGTAACCGTGCCGTCATCAATGACAGTGATCGGTTTCGTATAAGACACCGTGGAGAGCCATTCCTCGAAGATAGGGGCAAACTTGTGGTTTGTCACGATGATATGCGAGTCTATCTCCGGCAATTTATCGATGTCGTCGAGCATACGCTCGAGTATGCTCCTGTCCCCGACTTTCAGAAGGGGCTTAGGAAAATTCTCCGTCAAGGGATACAGACGGGTAGCATACCCTGCGGCTATAATTATATTCTTCATAATTAATGAAATGATATTCAAAGGAAGTCCACACCGTTTGCCGGATTGCAGAAGAATATCTCGAATGAATCCTTGTATTGCGGATACTTCTCCAGATATTTCTCCTTAACCGTGTCCCGGATCGACTCTATCTTCTTCGGGTCAACAAGAGCAATGCAAGCCCCCTTGAAACCGGCCCCGCTGAACCGGCCTCCGAAGATACCGTCAGTCTCACGCATGATTTCATAAAGGGCTATAAGCTCCGGCGATCCGCACTCATAATTATTCTTTGAGCTCTCGCAACTCTCGAAGACAAGTTCACCGAACTTCCTTATGTTCCCCTCCTCCCAGGCGGCAACACCGCGACGGACACGGTCACACTCGGAATAGAAGTGACGGGCACGGCGGGCAAACCGCTCCGGCATACGCTCCGCATACCGGTCAAGGAGCTCCGGTGGAACATCACGCAGACGGGTGTCATGCAACTCCACGAGGTGCTCACCATCATAAGCCTGCATGATCCAGGCCGCGGTCTTGCATTCCGACACACGGAGGTTATAGTCAGTTCCCGTGAGCTTCCTCGTCACACCGGAGAAGAAGATGCCGAGTTTGAACGGAAGGGGTTTGGGATTCTCCCCGCCGAACGGAATAAGCCGGTGTTCGCCACTCTCGGTGTCGAGAAAAAGAAGTTTGTCGGATTCGCAGAGCACGACACATGCCTGGTCAAGGATACCGTTGTTGAGACCGACGTATTTTCGTTCAGCGATCGACGCATAATCAATCACCTGCTGACGGGTAAGTCCGAGATTGTTGACCTTATCGATAGCCATGACGAAACCGCACAGGAGAGCCGCCGACGAAGACAATCCCCCGATAGGCATCGAGCCTTTCACGATACCGCGGATACCCTTCTCAAGCCGGAAATCCTGCTGAAGAGCCCAGACAGCACCACGGAGATAATCACCCCAGTTGCCCTGTTTCTCTTCGACGGGACGCTGCACATTAAACGTCATGAGGCCCTCGAAAGAGAGGGAGGCCATCTCAACCTTACCCGTATCCGTGGCTGAGAAAAGGAATTCGATACCGGAATCGAAAGCAAAACCGGACACAAGTCCATGCTGGTGATCCACATGAGCCCCGAGTGGACATATGCGATATGGCGAGAAAAGCTGATAGAGGGCGTCACCCTTTCCGAAGAAAGTGCGGTAAGCCTGATGAAGGTCAGTCATCATTAAAGTCAATAATTTATGCTTGATCGGTTGACCTGCCCGAGGTCCCGGGTTGGTTGATGTGCAAAATTATGTAATTTTTCCCGAATGTCAAAATAATTCCCGAATGTCTAAATAATATGGTTGATGACTGGAAAGTGAATATTGGAAATGAATAGTACACGAGGTATGTTGAGAAGTGAAGAATTAAGCAAAAGCTCAACTATATTTGGTTGAATGAGGAAATGAACTTAACTTTGTATAACCGGCATGGGAACATCAGGTTTCTTCTGCGAGATTATCTATTGTTTAGAGGTTAATAATTTTAGTACGATATGTTTGGATTCATCAAAAGTGGGGTCAATCTCCTGAATCAATGTTCCGATGCGTTGAATAAGATGCGGCATCCGCAGGCACTCCAACTTCTTAGGGATTATGAGAGGATTACACGCAGCTATCCAATGCCGCCGGAGTTAACTTTCCGCTTTTTATATTTTCAGGCTGAACTGGCACTCCGTACTGGTCATTACCGGAAGGCACTTCATGCTCTCGAGCTTAATCTGGCGTCGTTTGACAGATACCCTGATCTAAAGTTTAAGTTACTCCTGAAAGCGGGGAAACTTGAATGTCATTCCAACCGTCTAAACATATCACCCCGCTACTTTTCCGAGGCACTTGCATTAGCTGAATCCCAAGCAAAACCGCTGATGATAGCGGAGGCCTACGGAGAAATTGCCCATATGTTCTCAATACGCTATCAAGGCCTGGCTATATATTTTCACCGTAAAGCGGAACGGGCATATAGTGAGGCCGGAGATTCCCATAATCTCACCCAACAGCGGATAAATCGCGCTTACCTCTGCGCCATCACTGCCAGAATAAAGCCAAATCTGAATCACAAAGAACGCCTCGAGGATGAAGCCGTAACTATATTTGCAAATACAGATACATCACGTTTCAACCCGCATGAGATAAGACATTTCCTACACCGTAAGGGGGTCATCCTTCGCGACGAGAATATTATAAAGAGGTTGATCGATGACATGGCTCATGTAGAAGCATTACCTGATAAATGTCTCTACGAGGAGTGTTATATGGGTCTCTGTATTGAAAAGGGTGAGTTCGCCAAAGCAAAAGATATGGCTACATCCTACTTCAGGGATGCTCGTTCTCTTCATGGAGATTCGCGTGATATAAGAAGTAGAGTAACTGATATGGAAAAGATTATCGCGGCCGGTGTCCCTGTTCCGTATATTCCTTATTTCATACCACCCAACAACAGTCGTGACAATACTCTTTTCGATATTCTCGACCATTACGCTCTTCAGGACGAATTATGGGCTCTCGATAAATCCCCTATACGGTGTATGTTTCCTTATCACTCTCAGGAAGGATTATTTGAGCCGGTATTGATGCCTGACGGTCTACATCATCTTTATCCCCTCGGTCTCGCGTTCAATGTCTATTACCGTGGTCAGGCTGAACATTATCCTGTTTCCAAGCCCACATTATACAGGAAAGGTATGACTGAAGCCCGTCAGTTTGCAGAGCGTTTGAAATATATTGAGTTTAGAAAAGTTGTGGAGAGTTATCCTCTTACCAAGCTCTTCCGTAATGATTTCTATGTGGTTGCACCCGACTCCTCCCGTATACCACTCCCATTGGCAATCGATTCCCTGGCTCTCGCACAACACTATGGAATCAAGACAGAGCTGATGGATCTCACAACCGACAAATTTGTAGCGGCATTCTTTGCAACAACTGACTGTATTGATGACGTCTACTATCCCATCACTGACAAAAGGGAGAAGAAAGGCGCCTTTTACAGATATAGCGAGCCTCCGTCGATCATACTTTCCGGGAAAACGAGAAACAGGATGAGAGCCGTAGGTTTACAACCATTTTCAAGACCGGGAGAACAACAGGGTCTTGTCTACGAAATGCGTCCGGATGATGATTTCAACAAGATTGCAATATCCACTGATTATTTCAATCACGACCCGGAGGTGTCGGAATTCATCTTCAACTATACCAACCGCAGCAGAAAACTCTTCCCCGTAAGCCCTATTCTATCTCATGCAGAAGCGATAAAAAAGTCGAAGACATTCTCTTACGACACCTTGACACGTGTCAGGGAGGAATTTTATCCTGAACTTAACGACGAGACCATCAATTCCTATCTGGAGGAAGTAGGGATCAATATAGTTGAATCCACCGATTTCGGCTTCTCAGCTGATGAACTCATGGAGTGTGAAGAGACCTGGAAGAATGGCGAAAATGACAGAATCCTAAGCCGCATCCTTCCAAGATTCACTTTCCGGGGGCCGGTCACTTGTCAGGAGCGGGGCGGAGCTGGCGGGTGTCGGCATTGACGGTCCATTCGAAGCCGGAGTTGTCTCGGAAAACCACACGGTAGATTGTCGTGCCCCCCTCTTCCGATACGACTTTCGCCACTTTCGCTTCCTGATTGTAGAAGTCGGCCATCAGCAACACTACCTTGTCTTCCGGCTTGATGGCTATCTCCCCAAGTGGATGTATCTCCATGTCTGACGTGAACTGCCCGATCGCTGACTGAAACCGCTGCATCTCGTGCTTCGGTATCACGGCATACGGTGCCTCAGGACTGTTGAAGAGCCTGTAACACCATGCCTTGTCGCCAATCTTTGCAAACATCGGAAGCACACCGTCGGGACTCATCCTGAAGAAGACGGTCTGCGTGATGAATGGTTGCGTCTTGAGCACACGCCGGTTGTGGGCGTTGCGCGCTATGTTCTGGCAGGGATAGAAGAGTAGCGGCATGGGGCGTATCTCGGCGGCTATCTCTTTCTGAAGCTCCTCAAACGACACTCCGCGCCTCATCTGCATCGCATACCAGCGGGGAGCATCCTGCTCGAGCAGCATCTCCACGGCCCGGCTCCAGCGTAGGCCGTCGGCCATTTCATCCTTAACCACAGGCAGGAAATCGGGAGTGGCATATTTTGCCGGACCGTCAAGACACCCGACCGCCACAGACGCTGTGGCTCCGCTGCGCATTGCCATAGCCACCCATATGGAGCGTATCAGTTCATCGGCATCGAAATCCTCAGTGCCGACATATTTCCCGAATTTATCAAGCAAAATCGCGGAAATCCCTTTCTCAACCTGCCTCGGGGTCTGATATGACTGGCGCAGATCGAAGACGTATCCCCGCTTCGTCGACATATTTCTCTCAAGCAACATCCTTGTCGTGCCGCCAAACTTCTCCACTGATTCCTTGCGCATCATGGCAACTTCGCGCAGTGGCAGGCAACCGTTGAGCAGCGACACGAGCATTATGTCGCGGTAGACATCGGCCTTTCCTACCCCTTTCAGCCAAGCCTGAAGCAGGGTGTGGAAGATATTGAAAACCCGTTCCTGTAGGAGAGGCGGGGTCAGAGGGGGCGTCGACTCGAAACGTCGGGCAAGTTCGCGGGCACGAAGAGCCGCCTCCCTGAGGTTGGCCTCCTCGCTACCCTTCAGCACACTGCTGAGCACGTTGAGGTTGCGGCTGACGGTTGTGCGCGGTTTATCCTCGCGGAGCATATCACACACCCAGTCGGTAACGGCCCGCGACGAGAGATCCCCCTCCGTCAGGCCATGCCCGTTGAGGAAAGCCTCAAGCGACATGAGGCTCCTGCGGTATTTTGCAAGGCTGTCTGCCGACAACCCGGCCAGTCTCGATTGAAAAACTTCCTCTTTCACGATGCTTTATATATTAAGGGTGTTAATACGCTCCGGAGCGTCTGCAAAATTAGACAATATATTCAACTTCCGCAAGCAGAAGTGAGAACCAAGCTTCCATGAATCTGGAAATAATCCCTCATCAAATTTTTTCTTCAAATTTTTTCTTGAATTGTTAGGATTTTATAGGATTATTGTTTACTTTTGCGCTCTAAATCATAACTCCTGTAAAGAGGAGATTGATGACCATACTTTTACATTTTCAAACGACATTAACGCTTAAATAGCTGACTACCTAACATTTAACTAAAATAATTTACCTGGCGTCCATGAATGATCTCTTCTCCTTTATGGCCACACATTCCGGATTAGCGACAATCACTTTACGGTTGCCTTATAATCATGAAAAATCCGCCCCACTGCATGAAAATTGCAGTAATGGGGGGGGTATGACAATTATATCCGATTGCATATCACGCAATTACGCCATAAATCACAAATTTGGTGATTTAATAATAGTCCCAACAATTTAAAACCACCCCCGGAAGATGAGACTATTGGCGTTTGCACTCGCGGTATTGACGGCTTTCTCCGTGCTGGCCTCCACAGGCTCAGACTCGGTGAAGGTCTATTTCCACGTGGGTCATCGCCAGTTCGACCCTTCGCTGGGCAACAACCGATCCGAACTGGAACGCTTCATTGCCCATGTGCGCGAGGCCGAGGCTGACGGCACCCTCGAGGAGATCGTGGTGCGCGCCTACGCTTCTCCCGAAGGTCCGGACCGTCTTAACCAACAGCTGTCGGTCAAGGGTTGCGACGTCATCGCCGACTATATCATGTCTCACACCGGCATCAATCCCTCGCTCATAAAGAAAGAGCCCGGAGGGGTGGCATGGAGTGAACTCCGCCGGCTCGTAGCCGATAATCCCGACGTTCCCTCACGCGCGAAGGTGCTCGACATACTTGACAACACACCGGTGAAAGTCTTCGACAAGGCCGGCAAACTCGTCGACAGCCGCAAGAAGCAACTGATGGAGCTCGACCGAGGTGTACCCTACCGCTGGATGCTCGCCAACCTGTTCCCGCAGTTGAGAAATGCGGTGGCGGTGCTCTTCTTCATCAACACGAAGGAGGAGCTTCATGTCGAGGAACCGGAACTCCTCAAGCGCGAATCGATGGAAACATCGGAAGGCATAAACCTCCCTGAGCCTGAACAGGAGCCCGCTCCCGCCGAGCCGGAAGATGAACCCGCTACAGAGCCGGAAGAAACCCCGGCCGAAGAGGGTGAAGAAGATGTAGTCAATAAACCCTTTGTCAACCCCTATCTCCTCGCCCTGAAGACCAACCTCCTCTATTATCCGCTGCTGCTCCCCAACCTTGAACTTGAATGGCGAATCAACAAGCACTGGTCTGTAGCCGTCGAGGGTAATCTCGCATGGTGGGGTAGCTACAGGAAAGAGAGGAGCTACCGTCTGGTCATACTCGACGGGGAGGCCCGCTACTGGATCAAGCCACGCGCCGACTGGCACGGCCTATATGCCGGAGTCATCGCCGGCGGCGGTTGGTATGACATTGAGAAAGGTGATCCCGGCAAATATGGCGAGGGCCTCATGACAGGTCTCTCGGTCGGCTACATGTGGCCTATCCGCCGTCACCTCTCGCTCGAGGCGGAAGTCGGATTCGGATACATGTACACCCGCTACAAGGAATACCGCAATCTTGACGGCCACCACCTTTATCTGCGCACGAAGGATCTGAACTATTTCGGCCCCATCAAGGCGAAGTTCTCATTAGTATGGCGTTTCATGGACGCCAGGAAACCTAAAAAGACGGAACCGGCGGAATGAAACAGGGCAGATATTACATAATGGCCATTATGCTCGTCATGTTGCCTATCCTTGCATCATGCCGCCAGGAGTTGTGCTATAACCACTTCCCTTCGGCCGATGTCCGGCTCGCATGGGAGCAGGTATGGGAACGTGACTACGGAATGCATCATCCCTCCACATGGGATGCATCTTTCCATGGTTTCGGCTACTCAGAACTGAATCCCGACCTACCTGAATGGGTCAACCTCGTGAAGTTTAACCGCGACGGCAGGAGCGAGAATTTCTTCCTTGGAATAAAGGGGGGCAACATTCAGATCGAGAATGAGAATGAGGGTTCTTACCTTCTCTACAACGGAGACACAGAGTATATCGTGCTGGAGGATATGGCTTCCCTGACCCGTGCACGAGCCACCACGACCACACGCGGACGCTCGCGAAGCGCCCTCCAGTATCTGCAGTCTCTTGCCCCTGAGACCCGCATGGTCAATCCTCCCGACCTTCTATACGCAGCTTATGTGGAGGATATACCACATGTAAATTCACACGAGACCCTTCACCTCCCTGTCACGATGCAGCCGCTGGTCTATACATATGTGATCCGCTATGAGTTTGAACACGGTCTCGAGCATGTGGCCCTCGCCCGCGGAGCTATCGGAGGAATGGCAGAATCTGTCTATCTCCGCACAGGTGTCACCTCTGACGAAACAGCCATCGTTCTTTTCGACTGCACTCCCACCTCCTATGGATTCGAGGCCCGTGTGAGGTCGTTCGGCGTCCCCTCATTCCCCGACGAATACTACGGCAAGCCGAGGGTCTCGAAGCGGACAGTCCCAAATGCCGTCAACCTGGAGCTGCTTCTCACCAACGGCAAATATGTGGAGTTCAACTACGATGTCTCCGACCAGATAGCCAATCAGCCACGAGGGGGAGTCGTACGCATACAGGGAGTCCGGGTCGAGGATGAACAGAATATAGGAGACGGAGGAGGATTTGACGTAGGCCTCTCAGGATGGGGAGACCCGGTCGATATCGAACTCCCGATGTAGGAATCAAGAAAACAAATCAATAACCAAACAATAAACAACAAATAATTTTTAACTAATCTTTAAAACAAAACACGATGAAACATCAATTCTTGTGGCTCGCGTTGGGCGCCACCGCCCTCACAGCCTGTACATCGACTGATGTAGTGGAAGAAGGCCCTCAGAGCAATGCAATCGGCTTTGAGAACGTCATCAACAAGTCTGTCCGCGCCGGAGTTGTTTCAGGAGATCTTGATGGAAACAATTTCGACAAGTTCGTGGTATACGGCTACTATACCAAGAATGGACTGGAGGCTCACCCCATTCAGGTCTTCGACGGTGTTGAGGTCACCAAAACCGGTGACGGGATGTGGACTTATCAGGGCACACGTTACTGGAACGTAGAATCCACGTACTACTTCTATGCCTACAGCTGCGCCGACATCGCCCTGATGACAGATGAAAGCGGCAAGCGCCCCTACGGCAATCCGTTCCTCAACATCACCGGCACTACTGAGGAAGACCGCACGCTCCGTATCACCGACTACATCTGCAACAGAGATCATCAGCATGACCTCATCTGCGATGCCGCCGAAGACATCCCGTCACAACCTTCGGGCAACGGAAACGTCAAGTTCACTTTCAAGCATGCTCTCTGCAAAGTCAGCGCCGAATTCGTCAACGATCTCCCTGACATCTATGACGTATATGTCTCAAACGTTAAGCTCGTAAATTTCTATGACAAGGGTAACCTTAACGTGACCGACAACAAACTTGAATGGTCAATGCCGAACCGTTCTGAGACAACTCCCGATATCGCCATGAATATCAACGGAGACAACAAGGCCACATCCACCCTCAAGAAATATGAGGAGGGTGCATCGGCTTCAAGGGTGAAGGTTGACCCTGTGTACATGCTTCCTGTCTCCTATGACAACGCCAACCTGAGATTCGAATTCACAATCACCGTCAAGGAGGGTGATGACATCTTCCTGGAGCGCAACATCAAGGGTTCATTCATGCCCTCATGGAGCTGGGGCAACCAGTACAAATACCTCATCCACATCACCGGCTCAACTGCTCAGCTCGAGGAAATCAAGTTCGAGGCCGAACATGAGGTTTCTCCCATCACTGACCCCGACGGCTGGAGCGGCGAGGTTTCAACCGACATGAGCTTCTCTATGTAATCAATGCCGGTCAAGCCACCGGTAAATCGCTAAATTATCATCAGTAGGTTGCGCCTTCAGGCGTCTGAAGGCGCAACCTACTCTTTCTCTCCCTCACAATCAAAAAAATCAATCAGATGATGTTTCGCAAACTGAGATACCTCTTGCTCGTGACCCCATTGTCGTGGGGTATAGCCGCGTGTCAGTCAGGAGTGGAAGAACCGGCAACCGGGACAGCCGACAATGAAATCACATTCAACCCCGAAGTTGCAACGCGCTCCTCTCTCGTAAGCAAAGAAAACATCACTTCTCTCCCATTCTCCGTCTTCAGCGGCATGAATAATATGGTTCCGCAGACGGACAGCAAATTTCATATAATACAGAACCCGGAAGAAGTCAGATATGACCCTTCATCCGATAAATGGGTTTGCAAAACACCCTCTTTCTGGTTCCCCGGATTTCAGCACTCTTTCGTTGCGCTTTATCCGGCCGATGCTCCTGCTCTCTCTTCCACACTTTACTCAGAAAGTCAACTAAAATTCACATATAATTACCCGACCGGCAACTTCAACGATGCCACCGACCTGCTCGTCTCGACTCACCGCCGCAACTACAACGGAGGCCAGACCGATCCTGTCAGGTTCAGATTCTCGCACATTCTCTCTAAAATCAATGTAACCGTGGTGTATGTCAGCCCCCCGGAGGCTTCTAATGGACTCGCCATCACCGACATTACATTCAAGAATATCCCCGTACGGTCAGACTATGCCATCACTCCGGCATCTATCAATGGAGACGACAACATGACCTACGACTTCGAATATCCCGCCGGGACGCTCGACGGCTGGGCCGTCGCAGAAAGAGGTGACCTGAACATCTCCTTTGACGAATCAGGAGAGAACTCAAGGATTATCCCTATAAACCTTGATCCGATCAACATTTTCTCAAGCGACGACTCCCTGTTGCTCCTCCCGAATCCGGATGCGGACACGGAGATGACGATAACCTACAAAATCCTTGACCATAACGGTTCCCCGGAAAGGGAAGTGACCTCTTCGGTCACAATTCCGAAAGGATGGGATCCCGGCCTCACATACACCCTTTCATTATCTATAACCAACCGCAAGATATTGTTCAGCTTTGACGTTGCCGATTGGATTCCCACCGACCCCATAACGACCGTCGTGCCGAGGAAATAACCGGCCATCTTTTAGTTTCCTGTTCCGAAACGCGAGGTGTCGATATCGGAGTCATTCTTGGCTTTGAAACCATTGAAACGCCAGATGAATGTCAGTCTGAGGCTGCGTGTCATATCTCGCACTTTCATCCGGTAGTCTTGCCCTGCATGGTTGATCGTCATTGTCGGTGACCAACGGTTGAATATGTCATTGGCCTGCAAGTCGAGTTCGCAACTGCGACTCCTGCCGAATTGCCATTTCACACCAGCGTCAACCCTCCAAATGCTTGAAAGTTCGGCAAGCCCCTGAATCGACGGGGATATATAAGTCAGATCTACTGACAGGGATAACGGGCTGTTCCGGATGAACCTGAATGAGTTGTTCAACGCGCCGTAGAATATCCACTTACTGTTGTCAAAGCTGATTTCATGGAAATGGTCAGCTTTCTCTCTCTGGTTGAACAGATTGGCAGTGGCTGTCGGGCACCAGATATTGCCGACGTTGAACGGCACGTGTAGATTCAGTCCGGCCACTCTCTTGAAATTCATATTTATGGTCTGATAAATGAGGCTCAACCCGTCGGGAGACTGATAAGGTAGTTGCACGGTCGCTTTGTCGGCATACTGCACATAAAGCGTTGCCACATATTTTTGCTTGAAGATGTACCTTAACTGACCTGCGTAATTGAGGTATGGTTGCAATGCCGCATTACCCAACACTTTAGAATATGGATTGATGTAAGATGTGCTGTTGCGGAGTTCCCAATATGATGGATAAACCCGTGTTGTCGAGAGGTTCAGTTCGAAGATGCTTGTCGGAGTCTTATAGTAGGTGGCACCGAGTTGTGGAATGAAATTCCAGTTGTTCTGATAGTTGTTGTGATAATATTCACCTTTCGCGGAGACGTTTAGCGATAGACCACAGTCAAAAGTGCTTTGCACCCCGACGTAAGCATCCGCCACATCCTCCGATGTCGTACCGCAGAATCCCTTTGAGCCGTCAGCCGGGTCAGCCACCTGTGAACTGCGGTCATCAGAACGCTGGTATTCCAATCCATAATTGAGCTGCCACTTGCCGAGTTGATGCTGTTGGTCAAGATATATGTGCCAGCGGTTGATGGCTTGCCTGTTCAGCTCTCTCAGGAGCAGATCACTTCCTTGAAGAAGAGACTGATTGCGTCTCTCACCGTAATACGTGTAGTCACCTCCGGCCGTCATACCGAATGGCGCTGAATATCGCATCGCGATATTATGATAGTTTACCGGGCCGTCGAAGGTATAGTTGTTTATAAAACTGCCGAGGGTACCGTCTGAAAGACTCCTCCCTTTTGCCGAAGAAGTAATCTGCCCGTTGTAGGTCAGGCGGAATCTTTTATAAGTAGCCGCTGCATTGATTGTATTATTCCAACTCTCCGATATGCGGTGCATATCATCCTCAATCATTATGCGCCGGCCTTCATACAGATGATTGGAGAAAGTCTCCTCATGATTCCATGTCTTCGACCGGGATAGTCCATAATTGAGGTCGAAGGTCCAGTCCCTGACCGCGTAAGTCGCGGAGAGTCCGCCGCCGTAAGAGGAGTAATGACCTTGGTTGTACCCGGCGCGTACCTGTCCTTGCAGACCGTCAAGTGGCGTCGGTGTTTTCAGGACCACGTTTATCACAGCCCCGTTTACATGATACTTTGCAGGGGCTGTGTACATCACCTCCACTGTTTTCAGCCGGTCAACGGGTGTCGTGTAAAGAAGCTGATAGAGATTCTGCCCCGGCATGTTTGTCAGTTCACCATTGAGGATGATGGTGACGTCAGATGCCCCCGCCAGACCGATCATGCCGTTGTTGTTGACCACGCCGGGAAGATAACCGAGTGCTTCCAGAATATTGGAAACAGGCTTGTCCTTTACGATACCGGGCAGGTCAACGACCATAATGCCATCCTGTCCCTTGATTTGTGGCTTCTCTCCTTTGACAATAACCTCATTGAGTTCCCGACCTACGACGCTGTCCTGAATTTCACTCTGTGCCGGCATTGAACTGACAGCTGTCAGAGCGATGAATAGGATAAATAATCTCTTCCTCATAATCTTCAAGAAATGGTTGATAAAATATTGTAATGGCGCAAAATTATCATCAATAATGCCACCGATCATAACGCCAAACCTTATTTAGCCTTATGTCTTCCCTTATTTAGTCTTAAATCTGAAATTCACTGACGGGCGGAAAAGAAGATAATTCGTAAATTTGTGTATGAAAAAGTTTAGAATTAACTCCATAATCTTCATATCTGTCATTGCGGTGATTTTTGGCTGCAATGTCTTTTATCTCGTACGTCTCTACAACTCCATACGAGAGGATGTAGAGCGGGAAGTAATGACCGCTCTTGCCGACACAGATATAGACGATATGTGGGAACGATCGGAGAGGGCGAGAATGATGGCTCAGGCCAACGATGATCCGATTCTGACGAGGGAAGAAGCTGATTCAATTTATCATGCCGAACATGGACAAATATCCGGTCATGTGGATGAAGATGGAAATTTCGAGACGACCACCCACAAAGAAAATGGTGATTTGTCTGTTAAACGTGCACCTTTGATGCGTGACCAGTCATATACCAATCAGATGATGAAGGCTATGAGCCAGCAAATGCACGAATCAATGGATAGATATTATGGCTACGACTTGAATATAACCGACAGTATTTTTAGAGCTCGTCTTGCCGATCGTCAAATATATCCCGATTTAGTAGCAATCGAAATAGTCTCAGAAACAGACTCTGTGCTTTTGGGCAATATTCAACTTCAAAATGGTATTGAGGGTTATGATGTATTCCGATTATGCTTCAGCCCGGAAAACAGATGGTTTTATAGGGCAAGTGTTTCTCCTCTGACACGCCATATACTATCTCAGATGATGGGTGTGATTGTCACGATATTTCTTCTGATGGGTGTCTTCGCCGCCGCATTCTGGTATCTGTTCCACACAGTCTCCAGACTGCGCACCGTCGAGGAGATGAAGGATGATTTTGTCAGCAACATGACCCATGAGCTGAAAACACCAATCTCTATCGCCTATTCCGCCAATGACGCTCTACTCAATTACGACACCGTCAACGACCCGGCGAAGAAAGAGGCTTACCTGACAATCGCCATCAAGCAACTCAGACGTCTCGGAGAACTTGTGGAGAACATTCTCGCCATGAGTATGGAGCGCAGGAAGACAATGAGCCTGAAGCCGGAGAAGATTGATCTGTCGGAACTCGTGAATGAGATAGCGGAGGCACAGCGGATGAGATGTGATAAAGAAATTGCCATTGAAATATATTCAGAGGGTGACACTACAGTAACGGCCGACAGATCGCATCTGTCGAACGTGATGAACAATCTGATCGACAACGCCATCAAATATTCAGGTGAGTCCGTTGCAATCGACATAAGGATAACCGCTGAGGGTATAGCGGTTTCGGATAATGGCATCGGCATACCGGCCAAAAGTCTGCCGTATATCTTCGATAAATTCTACCGTGTGCCGCATGGCAACCGTCAGGATGTGCGCGGTTATGGAATCGGCTTGTATTACGTGAAGCACATTCTTGAGAAGATGGACTGGAGCATATCAGTCAGAAGTAAGGAGGGACAAGGCACAGTATTCACCATTATATTCGACAGACATGAAAGCTAAGATACTTTCGTAGAGGATGAACGCGACCTTTCGCTGATAGTCTGCGACACCCTGCGCCAGCAGGGATATGAGGTCGTGGCGGCGTATGACGGCATTGATGGTCTCGCCCGATACAAGACCGACGGTGCCGACCTGATTGTAGCGGATGTGATGATGCCGCGGCTTGACGGATTCGCGATGGCTAAGGAGATCCGGCGCATCTCACGCAACGTGCCGATCATCTTCCTGACTGCCAAGAGCACGATTGACGATGTGGAAGAAGGCTTCGGCATAGGAGCAAACGACTATCTGAAAAAGCCCTTTGAACTTAGGGAATTGATCATAAGGATCAAGGCGTTGTTGCGGAATATGTCTGATGGTATTGTTGACAATGTAATATACAGGATTGGCAACTATAGATATGATGCTACAAACCAGATGCTGGTATTCAATGGGAAAGAGATGGAGATATCGAACATAGAGGCCCGCTTGTTGGGTAAATTGGCATCCAGTATTGGCAAGACCGTTGATGCTTCCGAACTGATGATAGCCGTATGGGGACGTGATGAAGTCAGCAACCGCAACTCCCTCCACGGCTACATCCACAAGCTCCGCCGGGCTTTCAGCCACGACCCGAACATCAGCATCATCAATCAACCCGGCTTCGGCTACATGCTGACCGTCAAACCGGACATCAGCCATAATTTATCATGATATAAACCAGAGAATAGAACCTGCTGAAGTATCTTATGACTAACCTTCCGGAACAGTTAAGTCCGGGAAATGGCGGATAACGTCTATAGCTCGACGGATTACTGACTCATAATCAATCAGACCTTTATCGCAACTCAGATAATCCGGAGACTGAGGATATTGGAGAATCCGTTCAAGCATTTCTATCTTGGCGGCACACATCGCTTCTCGGATAACCTTCGCGTCCCGGCTGCCTTTCCCCGTCAGCCGATGCATCCTGTAGGCTGCTTTCGGTGTACCGAATTTATTTACCCCTCGGATAATCCGGCTGACGAATACCCTCTTCCCCGCAAGAGCCTCAACATCCTTATCATTGCGGATCGGTTTCTTGCCGATAAGCGATCTTTCAAGACGGATCGTATCGTTGGCCGTAACCCCAAACGTCAAGGCATTCTTTGGGATAAATACTTCTTCCGGACTGTCACCCAATTGCATGAATATACCGTCAAACAGGCTGGAATCGCCAGTCTCACGCAACCGTGTGAAGTGCATGATTGCGATCTGGACAATGTCAAGTTCATTACCCCATCCGGTTGAGGAGGCAATTTCCAGCAGACGGTCGTCAGACACCGAATAAGGATTAAATGTCAGCCTCCGTCTCCCCAGAATGCCCGCCAACCGACCACGGCTATATTCAGGATCATTCTTCGGAGGTACATACATGTCGTCTACGATTATTAATGGTCATTCTGTCACACATGCGATTAATCCCATTTCAGGGCAACCACCTTATAACGTTGACGAAATTAATAAAAAAACTCTAAAATCACGTTACTCTCTACAAAAATTTAATAAATATTCCAACTTCTTCCCCAACACCTCCCCGACCACATCACTCCTAC
>CAZMHE010000039.1:0-17583 GCA_964566015.1 uncultured Sangeribacter sp.
CACCACAGGAGGATATTGAGACAAATATGGGGGGATGGGTCGAGGCAGCCTCAAACACGATGAACTTCTCTGCCATAGCCTATCTGTTTGCAAAGGAAGTTCGCGATAGCCTGAAAGTGCCTGTCGGAGTCATAGATGCCACATGGGGAGGTACACCGGCAGAAGCATGGACCGGTTATGAAGCATTAAAACTTGTTCCCGGCTTTGAACCGGAACTGGAAGCTCTCGCAAGATGCAACTTTGATCCCCTATTGCTCCGTAAGGACTACGAGAAGAGGCTCTCCGACTGGATGAACCTTTCTAAATCGGAAGGGAAAGATATTAATCCCGGAAAACTGATGGAGGGGCGGAGCCTTCCGGCAGACTATTTCGAGCGTATCGGATTCGGCAATTCATTTGACGGGATTATGTGGGTTCAGAAAGAATTTGATGTTCCTTCCGGACTTGCAGGAAATGACATGACCTTATATTTAGGTGCGATCGACGATGAGGATGTCACTTATCTCAACGGACGGGAAGTGGCAAACGGGAGCGGCTACAACACTCCGCGGATCTACAACATTTCAGGCAGTAACGTTAAAGCCGGGAAAAACATCCTGACTATCCGTATTTCAGATTTTGGTGGAGAGGGGGGATTCGCCGGACCTGCCGACAATATGCGTGCCGAAATCGGTGGAATCTCAATTCCGCTCTCAGGAGACTGGAATTATAAGATTGGCGTGGATTTCGCCACCCTCCCGCAGAAACCGGTATCAATCGATGGGTCAAGCTATCCCTCCGTCCTATACAATGCCATGCTCCACCCTCTTCACAGTCTTCCGATCCAAGGTGTGCTTTGGTATCAGGGGTGTGCCAATGTAGGGCGCGCCGAACAATATGAGACTCTGTTCCAGGCTCTGATAAAAGACTGGAGAACTCTCTGGGGCAGAGACTTCCCATTCTACTTTGTTCAACTTGCCGGTTGGTTAAAGCCTCAGACCGTGCAGCCCGACTCCGAATGGGCGGCTCTCCGCAACGCACAGAGCAAGGCATTAACGCTTCCCAATACCTCCATGGTGAGTGCCATAGATCTCGGTAATCCGGGTGACATACACCCCCGCGACAAGCAGACTGTAGCGCACCGGCTCGCAATGACAGCCCTAAACCGCGACTACGGTAAGGGGGAGATTGAATATTCCGCACCTGTATGTACGGATATGAAGATCGACAGATCCAAGCTGATATTGACTTTTGACCGGGATATCTATCCGACCTCCGCTGCCGTTATAGGCTTTATTATAGGAGATAAGGATGGAAATTTCGCTCAGGCCATGACAGAGATGCCCGACCGTCGCACCGTGGTCTTATCCTCCCCCCGGATCAAGCACCCTGATCGCGCACGCTACAATTGGGCAGACTATCCCGACGGGAATCTATACAGCCGTGGCGGAATCCCTGTCGCGCCATTCGCAACCGACAAATGAATCTAATCTAAACTTTCATATAACTGCCAATATACCAAACTAACATATACTTGTATGAAAACCAAAATAATCACTCTTCTTATGCTCGCATCCTGTCTTGGGGTGAACGCTGAAGACATAATCATCTCTACCGGCAATACTGCCCTCGTCTATAATGTGGCCGACAACGGGCGTGTATATCAGAAATATTTCGGCAAGAAACTCTCCGATTCCTGCGACTATTCTGCAATTCCCAACGGTCAGGAAATCTATATCACCAACGGTATGGAAGACTATTTCGAGCCGGCCCTACATATCAACCACGCCGACGGCAATAAATCTACCCTCCTGACATACACAGGCCATAAAACATCCACACTTCCCGACGGAGGTGTGCAGACTGTGATTTCTCTCACAGATAAGGAGTATGGCGACAACGTTGATATTTACTTCACGGCATACCCCGGACAGGATGTTATCAAGACATTTACCGAAATAACCAATGGTGAGAAAAAGCCTATACAGTTGGAGAAATTTGCCTCTTCGATACTTCACTTTGACCGTGACAACTACTATCTCAGGCAGTTTAACGGTGACTGGGCTGACGAGGTGAACGCCACAGAACTACCCCTCTCTTTCGGCAAGAAGGATATCGGAACTAAACTCGGATCCAGGGCAGATATGTTTGTAAGTCCATTCTTCCAACTCGCATTCGATGCTCCGGCTCAGGAGGAGCAGGGTGAGGTGCTCGTCGGAACCCTCGGATGGACCGGAAACTTCCTGTTTGAGTTTGAAGTGGACAATAATGATAAACTGCGGGTAATCTCAGGAATCAACCCCTATGCTTCGCAATATACAATCGCGAAGGGAGAGACGTTCCGCACCCCTGAATTTATCTTCACCCTTTCGGATGAGGGAACCGGGAAAGCAAGCCGTAATCTCCACGATTGGGCGCGCAATTACCAGCTAAACAAGGGGAATGAGTCGCGAATGACCCTCCTTAACAACTGGGAGGCCACCTACTTCGACTTCGATGAGGAAAAACTGATTAAACTTATCGGAGAGGCAAAGGAACTCGGGGTGGACATGTTCCTTCTCGATGACGGTTGGTTTGGCAACAAGTATCCCCGACACAGCGACACTCAGGGTCTCGGCGACTGGAAAGAGACAGCCGGCAAACTGCCCAACGGTATAGGACGCCTCACCGAGGAAGCCGGTAAGAAGGGTGTGAAATTCGGATTATGGATTGAACCCGAAATGGTAAATCCCAAAAGCGAGCTTTACGAGCAGCATAAGGATTGGGTCATCACCCTTCCTAACCGCGATGAATATTATTTCCGCAATCAGCTCGTTCTCGACCTCAGCAATCCTAAAGTGCAGGATTATGTCTTCGGTGTAGTTGATAACCTCTTGACAAAATACCCTGACATTGCCTATTTCAAATGGGATTGCAACTCACCCATCACCAACATCTATTCCAATTATGAGAAAGATCAATCGCATCTCTATGTCGACTATGTGAGAGGTCTTTATAATGTGCTGGACCGTATCAAGGCAAAATATCCCGATCTTCCCATGATGCTCTGTTCCGGTGGTGGTGGGCGCACAGACTATGAGGGTCTTAAATATTTCACCGAATTCTGGCCCAGCGACAATACCGACCCGATTGAACGCCTCTTCATACAGTGGGGTTACTCCCAGGTGTTCCCCGTAAAGGCACAGAGTGCGCACGTGACGACCTGGAACAAGAATACCTCCGTGAAGTTCCGCACCGATGTGGCCATGATGGGTAAACTTGGTTTCGACCTTAACCTCCACGATCTTTCTTCCAATGACCTGCGCTATGTAAAGAATGCGATCAAGGAATACAACCGCCTTAAACCGGTGATTCTTGAGGGGGATCGCTACGGTCTGGTTTCTCCCTACTCAGGCAATCACACCTCAACAATGTACGTATCTAAGGATAAGCGTCAGGCTGTGGCATTTGCTTTTGACATCCATCCGCGTTACAAGGAACACACATCCAACGTCAAGATGCGTGGTCTCCTCCCCAACAGTAAATACACTGTGAAAGAGATAAACAAAGAAGATGCAACCGCATCCGACATCGGCACCTATTCCGGAGAATACCTTATGACCATCGGGCTACCGATGTTTACCGGCAACAGGCTCTCCAGCCGCCTCTATGAACTTAACGCCCACTGACAAGAGATTTCAGCATTATATCAAGAATTGACAGGCAAATGTATAGGAATCTATTAATCTCTCTTATTGTGGCCTCCCCTTTGGCCGCTTTCGGGGGAGACTATACCCGATATGTCGATCCTTTTATCGGGACCGGAGCCATCGAAGGGGGTCTTTCGGGAAATAACTATCCCGGAGCCACCATGCCTTTCGGGATGGTGCAGCTCAGTCCTGATACCCATGAGGCACCCGACTGGTTTAATGCCTCCGGTTATGACCATAATGACAACCGGATATACGGTTTCAGCCATACAAGGTTGAGTGGTACCGGTGCCTGCGACCTCATTGACATCCTTATGATGCCTACTGTAAGCGACCTGCGCGTGTCAACATTCAGCCATGACAACGAAGAGGCTCATCCCGGTTACTACAGAGTCAACCTCGCCGACGAGGGGATAGAGGCCGAACTCACCGCCACTACCCGGACCGGCATACACCGATATACATACCCTACCGGCAAAAATCGAAAGATCTGGCTTGATC
Source organism: uncultured Sangeribacter sp. (assembly GCA_964566015.1). Taxonomy (GTDB): domain Bacteria; phylum Bacteroidota; class Bacteroidia; order Bacteroidales; family Muribaculaceae; genus Lepagella. Next base: position 4,170 of record CAZMHE010000039.1, read on the forward strand.
TCGACCATTCAGCACAGAAAGGGAGCTGGGACCGGCGCATCATAAATGCGCAGATACGCCGGACAGGCCCCAACACCTTGGTGGGGTACCGCGTGATTACAGGTTGGGCAAAATTACGGAAGATATATTTCGTAATCGAGTTTTCCGAACCGATAGCTGACATGACGCTGTTCGACAACGACGGCAGAGAGTATTCCGACGGAGCGGCAAATGTGATAAACGGTAAGTCTCCTCGTGCCCTGATCTCTTTCGGTCAGGGCGGCAAGCCTGTAACGGCTAAGGTAGGACTCAGCGCAGTAAGCTTAGAAAATGCAAAAGAAAATCTTGCAAAGGAGGCATCCGGCAATGAGTTCGACGCCTACGTCGCAGCCGCCGACAAAGCATGGGATTCCCAATTGGGCAAGATAGAGGTAAAGGGTGATCAGGAGAAGATGAAGACTTTCTACACCGCCCTCTATCACACAATGATCCAACCAAATACATTCTCTGATGTGAATGGAGAATGGATGACTCCGGATTATTCCGTGGCAAAAGTCCCTGAGAATGAAACTCAATTCACAACCTTTTCACTTTGGGACACTTACCGTGCAGCTCATCCCCTATATACAATTATTGAACCTGAGCGCACCCGTGATTTCGTCAACAGTATGCTACGTCATTATGACTATTACGGCTACCTTCCTATCTGGCATTTATGGGGTCAGGACAATTACTGCATGATAGGCAATCATGCCGTTCCGGTTGTAGTCGACGCCGTACTGAAAGGGATTCCCGGAATCGACACCACCCACGCCTGGGAAGCAGTCAGAAACAGCAGCACACAGTCACATCCCAATTCACCGTTCCAGGTCTGGGAGAAATACGGATATATGCCGGAGGAACTTCAGACACAGTCGGTCTCAATCACCCTCGAAATGGCATATGATGACTGGTGTGCCGCACAACTCGCAAATCATGTCGGTGACGATGTTGAGGCTTATCGCTTCGGTAAACGTGCACTATTCTATCGCAACCTTCATAACCCAAATGGTAATTTCTTTGCACCTAAGGATAAGGATGGCAATTGGATTGAGCCTTTTGACCCGCTGAAATACGGAGCAAACGGGGGAAATCCCTTCACCGAGGGTAACGCCTGGCAATATTATTGGTATGTGCCACACGACGTGGAGGGCCTGATGGAACTTACCGGAGGAAGAAAGGCATTTGCCGATAAACTCGACACTTTCTTCACACTCACTGATTCGTCAGGGGCAAAGAATGACAATATCTCCGGACTTATCGGACAATATGCCCACGGCAATGAGCCGAGTCACCATGTGGCTTATCTCTACAATTATGCGGGACAACCTGATAAGACTCAGGAAATGGTCAGCCGTATCATGAACGACCTCTATAATAACAATTACAACGGCTATGCCGGAAATGACGACTGTGGCGAAATGTCAGCATGGTATGTTTTCTCAGCCCTCGGATTCTATCCGGTGAATCCTGTTTCGGGTGAATATTCCATAGGCACCCCCTTGTTTGACCATGCCGTGATTCATCTTCCCTCAGGAAATGACTTTACAATCTCCACTTCGGGGAATAATAAAAAATCCGGAAGTTGCAAAGTAAAACAGGTGAAACTCAACGGCAAGGCTATAAAGGACTGGAAACTTTCCCATAAAAGCATCCTGGCCGGAGGCAACCTCAATTTTTTAAAATAATTCCTTTACCACGATACAATCATGAATCTGAAGATCAATATTCTTTTGGCGGTCAGCATGTCCATATCATTACCGGTGTGTGGGGCTACACTAAATATATCCGACGGCAATGTTTCAGTTAAATATGACGAAGCCTCCAGAACCTGCGCGATAAACCATAAGAACAAGACAGTCACTTCGGGAGCCTATGTGACAGCTACACTGGAAAACGGCACGGAGATAGACTCGCGCAATTATCCCGAAGTCTCCCTGAAGAAAAAGAACATCAAAGACGGCTATGGAAAAGGGAAAAAGTATACTTACACCTATTCCGGTCTGACTCCGACGATCGAGCAGAACATCTATGTCTATCCGGGCTTGGACTTCTTCCTCGTGGATGCAACGCTGACAGGAGACAGTAATGCCGCCTCCAGTATTTCACCGATTGTATCCTCGACAGCCACTCTTCTCCCACTGCCTCAGGATGGAAACAGAATCTATGACATGCCTTTCGCCAATGACAACTGGGCCACTTTCCATAGTTATGAGATGAAACCGGGAAATCCTGTCACATCTTGCGAGGCTACCGTGATTTTCAATGCCGACAATCGGGAGGGACTGATAATCGGGTCGGTTGATCATTCCACATGGAAGTCAGCTGTCTCGGTCGATCCCGGCAGCTCCGCCCAGGTCGCTAACCTCAATGTGAAAGCCGGCTATATAAGCGACCGGACATGGGATGTCCTTGCCGGGAAATCATCAGCCACACGTCATGGTGTTGTTAAGGGGGAACGTGTCGCTTCGCCTCGCTTCATGGTGGGATATTATGACGACTGGCGAAACGCGTTGGAGGAATATGGTGTGGCGAACACTGTCGTATGCCCCAAGATGTCATGGGATAAAGACAACGCCCTGTTCGGCTGGCAATCCTGGGGGGGCATGGAATTCGGCCTAAACTACGAATCTGCCATGAGTCTTCTCGAGTTTTATGAGAAAGAACTTCTCCCCGCCGGGTTCTTCAATGACAAGGGACGCACATTGATGGTGCTCGACTCCGGCTGGGGAGCACTCAACGAGGAACAGCTTAAAGAATACGTTGCCAAATGCAAGAGTCTCAACATGGTTCCCGGCATCTACACCACACCTTTCTCATATTGGGGAAGCGAAAAAGATGCAGAAGACAACCGTGAATGGGAGGGTGGAAGATTGGGCGAGATGGCACTAAAATCAAATGGGCGTTACCGCCATATAAACGCTGTCTCGTTAGATCCCACACATCCTAAGGTCAAGGAACTTAACGAGCGAAATTTCAAGCATTTCCGCAACCTCGGATTCGAATTTGTCAAGATTGATTTCATGAACAACGGATCGCAGGAAGCCGACAGCTTCTACCTTTCGGAGATCACCACCGGAATGCAGGCTTACAATTATGGCATGGACTATATCGTGAAGGCAGCCGGAGACATGATGATCGATTTCTCGATCGCACCGGTTTTCCCGGCTAAAGCACACGTGCGCCGCATCGGATGCGATGCATGGGGCGATCTTCCCCAGTCTATGTACACCCTCAACTGCATCAACGGTTCATGGTGGCTCGACCGTTGCTACGCATTCAATGACCCCGACCATATGACCCTCTCGAAAGTGGCCCTCAACGGTAAGGGTTCAAACGATGAGAATGAGGCACGCATACGCTACACATGCGGTCTGCTGACGGGGATGACTCTTCTCGGCGGCACATATGCCTACAATGGCCCGACCATTGAATATAACGGCGCGAAGCACACTGTCGCCGGCACCGACGAAGAACGTGCGCGGGTAGTGAAATTCGCCTCCAATAAGGATCTCATGCGGATGGGCAACATAGGTCGCTCTTTCCGCCCGGTGGAGGGAAGATTCAGCAATAAGGCAACACTATTCTCTCAGGACGACGTGACTGCTGACAACGAATTTACCTATGACACCGGTGATGAGTTTTATTATGTGGTCTTCAATTACAATACCGATGATGACAAGGTGTTGGCCAAAACTCCCGATTACTGTCGTATCGGCCTCGAACCAGGTGCCTACAGATCGGTGAAGGAATTGTGGACGGGCATGGAATCTACCCCGTCACAACTGCGTGTGGAAGTACCCTCAAAGGATGTCCGTATCTACCGCTTCAGCAGGTGAGATTCGCAATCCTTTTCTATTCTGCAGGCTCGGGAAGATCCATTTTTCGCGATCGAGAAGGGGTCTCATCATGATTACTGGTAGTGATTTATGGAATATTGATAAAAATGTTTCAATCTGATTTTGTAATTTTGCAATTATAAAATTGAATTTGTCATTACCTTGAATACGTATGGGAACTATAAAAGATAGGGAATTCGGAGGGGAGCGTCCCCTTTTCGGATCCCGTGGACTGAGACTCGAGAATGTCACTATTCATGCCGGCGAATCAGCCCTTAAATGCTGTGCCGACATTGAGGCCGACCACTGCCGGTTTGAAGGTAAATACCCCTTCTGGCATGTCGATGGCTTTACAATCACGGATTGTCTCTTTACCCCCGGAGCACGCGCGGCCCTGTGGTATTCGAGAAATCTTGAAATGAGAGACACCAAGGTCGAGGCTCCGAAGATGTTCAGGGAAATGGATGGCATAGTGCTCCGCAATGTTGAGATTCCGGATGCCGAGGAAACCCTCTGGCATTGCGCCAATGTCGACATCATGGATGTCTCCGTCAAGAATGCCGACTACCTTTTTATGCACTCCCACGACATTAAGATCCGCAACTGGCATCAGGATGGCAACTACTCCTTCCAATATTGCCGCAATGTGGAGATCCACAATGCAATCATCAACTCTAAGGATGCTTTCTGGGGAACGGAGAATGTAACCGTTTACGACTCCGAACTCAACGGGGAATACCTCGGATGGCATTCGCGTAGGCTCACTCTCGTGAGATGCCGCATTTCCGGAACACAACCACTCTGCTATTGCAAGGACCTCACCCTGATTGACTGCGAATTTACCGAAGACAGCGACCTTGCTTTCGAAGACAGCGAGGTTCGCGGGAATATCCTGACTCCGGTCACCAGCATCAAGAACCCAATGAAAGGCTCTATCCATGCCGTTTCTGTAGGGGAAATGATTATCGATAATCATTCAAAGGCGATTGAACCTGTCACCATAACTGTCGACAAATGATAGATAGATCATATTTCGATTTCGAGACGGAGCGACGTGGCACCGGCTCGATGAAATGGGACGGCAAGGGAGATGCCGCCGATGTGATTCAGCTTTGGGTGGCCGATATGGATTTCCGCACTGCGCCTGCAGTGACGGAAGCCGTAACACGGCGTGCCGAAAGCGGTATATTCGGCTATGTCAACGTCGATGAAAGTTACTACGATGCTCTCGTCAATTGGTTTCGCGAGAGACACGGCTGGGAAATCGACCGCAAACGTGTAATCTACACCCCCGGGGTTGTCCCCGCCCTCTCGGCTATCATCAAGGCTCTGACCCGACCCGGAGAGGGAGTGATTCTCCAGACTCCCACCTACAACTGCTTCTTCTCTTCTGTCAGAAACAACGGATGCAAGATGCTCGAGAATCCCCTTGTAAGAGAGGAGACCCCTTCCGGATTCACTTACCGGATTGACTATGACCATCTTGAAAGGATTGCTTCACTTCCTGAGGCCAAACTCCTGATTCTTTGCAATCCGCAGAATCCGACCGGTAGAATCTGGAGGCGCGATGAACTCGAGCGCGTACGCGACATATGCCGGCGCCATGATGTCATGGTCATAAGCGATGAAATCCATTGTGAACTTGTGCATCCCGGCGCGGGACCATATATACCATATGCCACTGTCGATGACAGAGCAATCGTATGCTGTTCGCCGAGCAAAGCTTTCAATACGGCCGGTCTCCAGATCTCAAACATCATCTCACCCGACCCTGATGTTCAGGCGAAGATTGACCGTGCGGTCAATGACAATGAGGTGTGTGATGTAAATCCGTTCGGAGTGGCGGGTCTTCAGGCTGCCTACAATCGTGGCGGTGAATGGCTTGACGCACTCAACGACTATCTGGCGGACAATTACCGTATGCTTCGCGAGGCTTTTGCCAGCCGTCTTCCCAAGGTAAAGGTCTGCGACTCGGAAGGTACATATCTCTCGTGGGTCGATGTCAGTCCGCTCGGCCTTACCGGCGACGAGGCTGCCGCCATTCTCCTTGAGAAAGCAAGGGTAAGAGTGAGCAGCGGCGCCATCTACGGAGGCGAGAATTTCATCCGCATCAACTATGCCTGTCCGGCCCGACGCCTAAAGAGGGCTCTCGACGCAATCTGCACCACCCTGTCGTAATGGGTCAGGTCGACATAAAATTCATCCGTGAGGGACGGCCGTTGTCGTGGGGACAGCGGTTGCGCCTCACTGTAATGTTATCGCTGCCGGCGATGCTCGCACAACTTTCGAGCATCGCCATGCAGTATATTGACGCCTCGATGGTGGGACGCCTCGGTGCCGATGACTCCGCATCCATCGGACTTGTCTCCACAAGCCTCTGGCTGTTTTGGGGTATATGTTCGGCAATGACGTCGGGTTATTCCGTGCAGGTGGCTCACCGTGTGGGTGCCAAGGATGATGAAGGTGCCCGCCGTGTATTCCGTCAGGGAATCACGGCAAGCCTTATTTTCAGCATCATAGCCGCGTTGATCGGTATAGCGATAGCCGTTCCCCTGCCACGGTGGCTCGGAGGCTCGGAAGCTATCAACGGACAAGCCACACTCTATTTCGTTGTCTTTGTGGCCGCACTCCCTCTTCTGACTCTCAACTACCTCGCCGGAGGTATGCTCAGGTGTGTGGGTAACATGAAGGTGCCGAGTCTCGTCAGCGGAGTGATGTGTATCCTCGATTGTCTTTTCAATTTCCTGCTTATCTTCCCTACGCACCATTTCATTGTGGGGGGAGTTCCTGTTACAATACCCGGTGCCGGACTCGGAGTGCTCGGAGCAGCGCTCGGCACTGTGCTTGCCGAGGCTGTATGCGCGTCCTTCATGATGTATTACGTATGTGTGCGTCAGCCTGAGTTGAGACTTAAAGGGCGTCGCGGAAGTTTCCGCCCAACAGGAGATGTCACTCATAAGGCTGTCAAGATTTCCGTGCCGATGACCGTGGAACACGCCGTGATATGCGGAGCACAGATCGCAATCACGATGATTGTCACGCCGCTCGGGGTTGTTGCTATCGCGGCTAACGCTTTCGCCGTCACGGCTGAGAGTCTTTGCTACATGCCCGGTTATGGCATCGCTGATGCAGCCACGGCACTCGTCGGTCAGAGTCATGGCGCAGGGAGGATGAAGTTGGTGAGGCAATTCGGATATATGTCTGTCGGACTCGGCATGATAATAATGTCGGTGATGGGTGTGCTCATGTATTGGTTCGCCCCGGAGATCATGAGTGTCATCACACCGGTGGCCTCCATTAAGGATCTCGGCGCGGATGTTCTCCGTATCGAGGCCTGGGCCGAACCGATGTTCGCCGCCTCAATTGTGGCCTACGGTGTCTTCGTGGGTATGGGACGCACCACAATCCCGGCATTGATGAACTTCGGAAGTATCTGGGTGGTGCGCGTGCCGCTCGCATGGTTTCTTTCCAAGTCAATGGGGCTGGAGGGTGTGTGGCTCGCAATGTGTATCGAGCTGATGTTCAGAGGCACTATTTTCCTTATCAGCCTCGTAAGAGACACAAAGGTGAAGAAATAGGGATTTGCAGATTTGCTTTCTTTTTCTTAATTTTACGCCAAATTCCACTTTTCCCTGAATATGGCCGAAGAATTTGACATACCTGAAAACGAATTACCTGACAATACTGAAAACAAGACCGACAACAGCGAACCCCTCGGAAAGACTACTATCCTTTCCGGCATGTATCGCGACTGGTTTCTTGAATATGCCAGCTATGTGATTCTGGAGCGTGCCGTGCCTCATATAGAGGATGGTCTTAAACCGGTGCAGAGGCGTATCCTGCACTCCATGCAGACTCTCGACGACGGACGTTTCAACAAGGTTGCCAATATCGTCGGCAACTCCATGCAGTTTCACCCTCACGGCGCTGCCTCCATAGGTGATGCCCTCGTGCAGCTCGGCCAGAAGGAATTGCTGATCGACACACAGGGAAACTGGGGAAATATCCTTACGGGTGACTCGGCTGCCGCTCCCCGTTACATTGAGGCTCGCCTGTCGGAATTTGCCCTCGAGACAGTCTTCTCTCCGAAGATCACTGAATGGACACCGTCATACGACGGAAGGAAAAAGGAGCCTGTAACCCTCCCTGTCAAATTCCCGTTACTCCTTGCTCAGGGAGTGGAAGGTATTGCCGTCGGTCTCTCCTCCAAGATTCTCCCCCACAATTTCGTGGAAATCTGCGACGCCGCAATAGCCTCACTCAAAGGAGAGGAGTTTAAGCTTATCCCCGATTTCCAGACCGGCGGACTCCTGGATGCTTCAAGATACAACGACGGTGCACGAGGAGGAAGCATCAAGGTGCGTGCCAAGATAGAGAAAATCGACAATAAGACCCTCTCGATCACCGAACTCCCTTACGGCAAGACAACAACAACCCTCATCACCTCAATATTGTCGGCGATGGAGAAGGGGAAGATAAAGATCCGCAAGGTTGACGACAACACCTCAGCTACAGCCGAAATCCTTGTACACCTTATACCCGGCACATCTTCCGACAAGGCGATCGACGCCCTCTATGCCTTTACTGACTGCGAGGTCAGCATCTCCCCCAACTGTTGCGTCATCGTTGACCGTAAGCCCCGTTTCCTATCCGTCAGCGAGCTGCTCCGCTATTCTGTGGCTCATACACAAGACCTGCTGAAACGTGAGCTTGAAATCAGACTTTCCGAAACGCGCGAGACACAACTCTACTGCTCCCTTGAGAAAATCTTCATCGGAGAGAGGATCTATAAAGATAAGGAGGTGGAGGAAGCCTCTTCTATGGACGAGGCGATTGCTCACGTAGACAAGCGCCTCGAGCCCTTCAAGAAAGATTTCTTCCGCGAGGTTACACGCGATGATCTCATACGTCTCTGGGAGATCAAGATGGGTCGCATCCTGAAATTCAACTCTCAGAAAGCAGATGAGAGGATAGCTTCCCTTCAGGCCGACATCGAACGCCTCGAATATGATGTCAACCACATGACGGAATACACTATCGCCTGGTATACACATCTGCGCGATAAATACGGACACGCCTACCCGCGTCGCACCGCACTGCGCGGTTTCGACTCGATCGAGGCCGCCAAGGTAGCCGAGGCCAACCGCCGCCTCTATTTCGACAAGACGGGTGGATTCCTCGGCACATCCCTCAAGGATAACGAATTCCTTTTCACCTGTTCCGACATCGATGATATCCTTATCATCTACCGCGATGGCACATATAAATTGGTCAAGGTGCAGGATAAGCTATATGTAGGGAAGAAGATAATCCATATCGGCATTTTCAAGAAGGGCGACAAGCGGACCATCTATAATGTCATCTACAGGAATGGCGCCAAAGATGCCTACTCCTATAAGAAACGATTCTTCATCACAGGTCTCACACGCGAGAAGGAATACAACCTCACAAAAGGATTGCCCGGGTCGAGAGTGGAATGGCTCACCTGCAACCCCAACGGAGAGGCTGAGATCGTAAGGGTCATACTGAAAGATGAACCCAACGAATCCGGACGACGCCCGCGTGCGAAGGAGGTGACCGTCAATTTCTCCGAACTCGATATAAAGGGTAAGGAGTCGCTCGGCAACCTCGTCACGAAATATCAGATCGACGACGTCCGGCTTCTCGAGCGTGGCTCAAGCACACTCGGAGGGCGTGAAGTCTGGTTTGACCGCGACGTGCTGCGCCTCAATTATGACGGTCGCGGCGAGAGTCTCGGCATTTTCCAGGGCGATGACCAGGTGCTTGTGATCACCAAAACAGGTGAGTTCTTCACCTCGAGCTACTCCGACTCCAACCACTACGACGACAATATACTGAAGATTGAAAAATTTGATCCCCACAAAGTCTGGACCCTCGCCCTCAATGATGCCTCCCTCGGCTATCCCTATCTCAAGCGGTTCACCTTCGAGGCGTCGGCCAAACCTCAACGTTTTGTGGGAAATGATGCCGCGTCCGACATCATTCTTCTCACCGACACCGTCTATCCCCGACTTGAAGTGACTTTCGGAGGAGCCGATGAGGTGCGTCCGCCATTGGAAATTGATGCCGAGGAATTCATTGCGGTGAAAAGTTTCAAGGCCAAAGGGAAACGTATCTCGACATACACTGTCGATACCGTCAGGGAACTTGAACCCACCCGCTTCCCGGAGCCGGAACCTGAACCGGAGCCTGAGTCGCAGGAAAACGACCTCACCGGTGAGGAAGCAGACGAAAGCCTTAACCCTAAAGTCATCGAAGGGGATCTCTTCGCCTTTGCCGATGATGCCACAACCTCCGATAATGATCAATAAAGCTTTTCTATCTTCATTCAAGAAGGGTCTTCCCGGCACTCTTGCTGTCATAACCCTGCTTGCTGTCATTCTTTGCTCTGCACAGACGGCGGGAGCCGCCACGTCCGGTTATGATGAACATGACGCGACATCACGCCCCGTCACCGGAATTTATTCCCTTGAAATCGGCCATCAGGATGTTCTCGCCACATATCTGTCTCCGCTTCATTACACCGGCAAGACGCTTGGCGCGTCCGGCTCCTGGAGCAAGTCCATGCCTTTCGCACCGAAAAGCGCCATCATGCACTTCGACACCCGTTTGAGCCTTTCCGACTTATCCAACCCGGCAAAGACAGCCACCATGATCGGATTTAACGGCGAATTTTTCTGGGGTATGTCATGGAGAACAATGATTCCCCTGCAGATTCAGGCTACGGCCGGAGCTACCGTCGGAATCCGCGGAGGTGCTTACTATCTCACCCGCAACGGCAACAATCCGGTAGAGGCCATAGTAAACACCGGTTTCTCTTTGCGCGGTTCCTTGGCACGTCCTTTCCACATAAAGAGTCTCCCGATCCTTGTCCGAGATGAGGTTACCCTGCCGACTTTAGGGGTCTTCTTCAGTCCTGAATACGGCGAGACCTATTATGAGATTTACCTCGGCAACCACAAAGGACTCACACACACCGGTTGGTGGGGCAACAATTTCAGCATCGACAATACCCTTTCGGCCACGCTCGACTTCGGACGCACGGCCATGACAATAGGGTATCGGTTCGGGGCCTATACGCAATGGGCCTGCAATCTCAACACCAGGATCATCACTCACTCATTCGTCATCGGAGTGATTCCCGGGGGAATCGGCCTCAAGAAGAAGCGTCACGCGTCCTACCCCTCTCCGGTCTATTCCCTCTATAACCTCTGACTCCTTCATCCCTCAGCTATGTTAAAGAAAATTATTCTTATACCATTTGTGGCTATTCTGCTTCTCACGACAGGACTCACCTCTTGCCATGAAGAGCCGGATTATGACAACGACCTTTATGGCAATTTCGATGCCCTGTGGGATATCGTAGACCGTCATTACTGCTTCTTCCGTGAAAAGGGGATAGATTGGGATGAGGTCGGAAAGAAATACCGCGCACAAATCACTGAAGAGACCACTTCAATCGACCTCTTCTTCATTTGCGCCGATATGCTCGACGAACTGAAGGATGGCCACGTCAATCTATCATCACGCTACAACACGAGTTATTACCGCAAATGGTGGACAGATTATCCTCAGGATTTCAACCTCAGGACCTTGCAGGAGAACTACCTTAACTTCAGTTGGTTTACAGCCGGCGGAATAATGTATTATCAGTTTCCTGACACCAAGGTCGGCTACGTCTATTTCCCCTCTTTCTCAACGCCTGTGGGGGAGACCTCCCTCGATTATGTCCTTGCCATCCTTTCTAATTCAAGAGGCCTGATCATAGATATACGTGACAATGGCGGAGGCCTGCTCACCAATATCGACACATTTGTCGGCCGTTTTATTGACAAGCAGGTCACCGGAGGGTATTTAATCCATAAGACCGGACCCGGACACGATGATTTCTCCGAGCCCTATCCGGTGACATACGATCCAGCGCCAGATTACAGGGTGAAATGGAACGGACCGATCGTGTTGCTCACCAACCGCTCATGCTATTCAGCCGCAAATGATTTCACGGCGGTCATGAAGAGCCTTCCCAACGTCACGGTTGTCGGAGCCAGGACAGGAGGAGGTGGTGGTCTTCCCTTCTCATCGGAAGTGCCGGTCGGATGGAGCGTACGCTTCTCGGCCTGTCCGCTGATGGGACCGGATATGTCGGAGACGGAATTCGGCATAGATCCCTCAGAGGGGTGCGAGGTACACGCCCCTGACGATGAACTCGCCAAAGGGAAGGATGCCATCCTTGACTTCGCCATTGACCTTCTGAAAGACCTCCCCCTTCCTAATCCACCGGAAGAGGGAGATGAGTAACGGCTCCTTTTCTTCTTAAGGACCAATTACTCTTCCGCATAGGAGAGTATCGTTGGGCTCTGGACGTCAACACCATATTTCTGCGCGAAACGCAATATCGCCTTTGCAAGACGGGGCTTGAGGTCTTCGGGACAATAACGGAAATAAGCCTCGGCCGCTCTCACATGTGCAGCATCCGGCATAGGATATTCCCTGCGCTCAGGCAGACCGTAGACACTGTCGGGGAGCTCCCTGCGCTCCTCCTCATTCAATACATCGCTCATAACTTTTACTTTTTTATAATCTTTACACTATAACAATCGAACATTCTGCCGGTATGTTCATTTCTCCCTTTTTTAGGACTATTTATGATTTCTAACTAAATATTCCCGAAAAATTCGGGAAATCATTTTGAGCGATAAATAATTGCCTACTTTCGTAGGATTTAAGGGGATTTTTGATTAAATTTGCACGTTTAAACCCCCTGTCTGGCCGCTGACCACCCGGAAAACGGATCCAACAGAGGGCGAAAACGTATGTAAGTATGTAAATTATTCAACTTTACGATATGTACAGAGACAAGACATGCGGCGAACTGCGCCTCTCCGATGCCGGCAAGAATGTGAAGATTGCCGGATGGGTGCAGCGTGCCCGCAAAATGGGAGGTATGACTTTCGTTGACGTCCGCGACCGCTATGGCATCACACAGGTGGTCTTCGACTCCGATCATGAGGACAACTCACTTTTTAATGCCGCAAACCAGCTCGGCCGCGAATTTGTGGTGCAGGTGACAGGAAAAGTTGCCGAACGCACCAGCAAGAACAAGAATATCCCGACAGGTGAGATCGAAATTATCGCCGATGGGCTCAAGGTTCTCAACCGAAGCGAAATCCCCCCGTTCACCATCGAGGACAATACCGACGGAGGAGATGACCTCCGTATGAAATACCGCTATCTCGACCTGCGTCGTCCTTCGGTGCGCAAGAATCTCGAACTTCGCCACAAGATGGCCTTCGAAATCCGCCGCTATCTTGACTCACAAGGATTTCTCGAGATCGAGACACCTATTCTCGTGAAGTCAACCCCCGAAGGTGCCCGCGACTTTGTCGTGCCTTCACGCATGAACCCGGGTGAGTTCTACGCTCTTCCCCAGAGCCCGCAGCTCTTCAAGCAGCTACTCATGGTCAGCGGTTTCGACCGTTATTTCCAGATCGCCAAGTGCTTCCGTGATGAAGACCTCCGCGCCGGCCGTCCGCCTG
>CAZMHE010000040.1:0-17447 GCA_964566015.1 uncultured Sangeribacter sp.
CGCGGTCGAGCTTGGTGACGCGATAGCCGAGGCTCTCGAAGATGCGGCGCACGATACGGTTTCTGCCGCTGTGGATCTCGATGCCGGCCTGGTTGCGGTCGGTCTCTGATACGTAGCTCACGGCGTCAGCATGAATCTCACCGTCGTCGAGGGTGATGCCGTCGGCGATTCTCTGCATATCCTCCTCGGTGATATCCTTGTCTGTCCAGACGTGATAGATCTTCTTTTTGACGAACTTGGGGTGAGTCAGTTTGGAGGCGAGATCGCCGTCGTTGGTGAGGAGGAGCACACCTGTCGTGTTGCGGTCGAGACGCCCTACGGGGTAGATGCGCTCACGACATGCATTCTTCACGAGGTCGAGCACAGTGAGACGTCCGTTAGGGTCGTCGCTGGTCGTGACGCAATCTTTCGGCTTGTTGAGAAGCACATAGCACTTGCGCTCCGGTGTAACTACCTTCTCGTCGTATTCGACAACATCATTACGCGAGATCTTGGTGCCGAGTTCCTTTACCACCTCACCGTTGACCTTCACGAGGCCCTGTGTGATATATTCATCGGCCTCACGGCGTGAGCAGACGCCGGCATTGGCCATATATTTGTTGAGACGGATCTGTTCGTTCGGATCGATATCCTCGATTACGTAGTCAACCTGCTTGGGACGCGGTGTGAACTTCATGTTTGCACCCTTGTTGAATCCGGGCTTACGGTTCTGGGCATTGAAGCCACCGGGACGGTTCTGATTGTAGCCGCCCTGACGGTTCTGATTGTTGTAACCTCCCTGGCGGTTGTTATTGTAGCCACCTTGACGGTTCTGGTTATATCCACCCTGACGGTTCTGATTGTAGCCGCCCTGACGCTGCTGACCGTAGCCACCCTGACCGTTCTGCTGGTTGCCGTAGCCACCCTGGCGGTTCTGATTGTTATAGCCACCCTGACGGTTGTTGTAGCCACCCTGACGGTTCTGGTTGTAACCGTTCTGACGGTTCTGGTTGTTGTAGCCACCCTGGCGGTTGTTGTTGTAACCACCCTGTCGGTTCTGGTTATATCCGTTCTGACGCGGCTGGTAGGCACCCTGACGGGGCTGATAGTTCTGACGGGGCTGATACCCTTCAGTGGTATTCTGGAAACCACCCTCTGTCGAAGACTCGCTTGTCTCGCTTCCTTCAGCCGGAGTAGCGGGGGTCTGTTCCTGACGCTGGGTGTAGGATGATGAGCCGTAAGAGGGACGGTCGTAGTGATTGCTGTAGCTACCGGGGCGGTTCTGATTATAGCCACCCTGACGGTTCTGGTTGTAGCCATAGGGACGCTGATACCCCTGACGGTCTCCATAAGGACGCGGGGCGGTGCGCTCTCCATTATTATAACTTACCTTCTCATAGCGTGTTCCAGCGTTGTCACCGTCACCGGCAGCTGCGCTGGGGGCCGAGCTGATTCTCGGACGTTTCGGTTTTTTTTCTTCTTCCATCTTGATTGTTGACTATGTCTGTTGTGGCTCTCCATCTACCGCCATCTCGGCAGGCAGCTTGGCGCCATGGGTTATGTGATTGAGTTTTTTGTGGGTTTTTATTTTATGAAAAACAATCTTTTCGATTATTCGACGTCAATATTTCTGTCAGTATTTGTTAAAACACCTGTTATCAGCCGCAAATTTAACATTTTATTCCGTAATCTCCAATAAAAACACCTATAAATTCAGTTTCGCGAGCGAAACTGAATTGGGTTAGAGGGTTAGAGATTAGCGTTTATGATTAATGTCATTAAAGACTTTAAGGACTTTAAGGACTTTAAGGACTTTAAGGACCTTAAGGACCTTAACCTTATAACCTTATAACCTCAAAAGAGAGTATAGGAGATGCGGAAACTGATGCCGGGATAGACCACGAGCTTGTTCATCAGGCGAAGGTAACTCCCCACACGCCCGCGGACATTCACAAGATCTTTCGACATGTTGACACCGTCATGCGTGATGACATCCGGCGCCCCACCCCAGAAAAGCGCTCCCGCCTCAACACCGACACGCAGTCTGCCGGCTTTGTCGCAGGCTCCGCCATATCCGAACCCGAGATATGGTTTGAAACGGTTGGCATATGCCTTGGCACTGACCGTGCCGTTGGGTTTGGGCAACATATAGTAGGGTGTTCCATCCTTGAAGTCGCCGAGGTGGATGCCCACGCGACCGTATGACATCAGCTCCTCATAGCGCTCCGGGGAAAGGTAGATATCGCCGATGATCGGTGCCTCTCCGTTAGACTCAGCCATCTTGTCGTAGATACGGTTGTAGAGATTCATTGCCACGAGGGAGTTGGTCTCGTCTGGCGAACTTACCGCCTTCCCTATCACAGAACTTCCCACATAGAAACCGGCCGTGAAATGCCAATGCCTGTTCTTCTGAAAGGGGTAGACATCGACAAGCAGCTTGAAGTTGGTGATCGTCGGTCGGCAATTCATAGTGACAACATCGTCGATCTCGTCGCCGGTCAGTTTATACATCATATCCTTGACCTTGTCAAACTTGTTGCTCACCACTCCGTTGGCGTAGGTGCTGATGCTGAAATCAAGTGGAAGCTTGAAGGAGGGCATACCATCCCATCCGGCACGCAAGGAGGCCCAGCGGGTCACCGGCGTGGCCAACTCGAACCCGAGGCCGGTGGTGCCGGCCGTGAAGGCCACATCGAGATTGTCGGCGACGTGATGGCGTTTGAACCAGTTTGTTTCCTGCGCTGCGGCGGAAAGCGGGAGAAAAATAGCGGCAATAATCAGGGAAAGTATCTTTTGGGCCATAGATTTTCAGGCGACGGGGTCTTGTATTTGCGCTCTGACCGGGTCATGCGACAAAATTACAAAATAATTTTGATTTCAGCCCATGCCGGACTCTTTTTTTCAAAAAATCTCATAATCAATCGACAATACCTTGAATTCAGTGCGCCTGTTGATCTGATCGGCCGCCTCCCTGTCGCTCTCTTCCGGAAGTGCCTCGATATACTCCTCGGTCAGCACGGTTCCTTCAGGAAACTGCGGATACTCTTTGTTGATGCGCTTTGTCACTGTCTTCGGCACTGTCTCGCCATAACCCTTGAAGGTGAGACGCTCCGGCGCGATACCGGCTTCCGTAAGGTAGTCAACGACACTCTTGGCCCTCCGCTCGGAGAGATGAAGGTTGTAGTCGTCTCTTCCGACACGGTCGGTATGGGAACCCATCTCTATCGTGACGTGCGGATTGTCGGTCAGCATCCTCGCCATCTCGTCGAGGGCTTCTTTTGACTCGGGGCGCAATGTGGCCTTGTCAAAGTCGTAGAAGATATTCTCCACAACCTGAGGCTTATTGATTGCGGCAAGGGTGAAATCAACACCATATTCCGCATCTTCCTCAGCACTATCGCTTTCGAATTCCTGCTTGACATTGAGATAACCCTTCGCTCCGGCCATCATCACGTAGCGCACCCCCCGTTCGAGATTGAATTTGAAACTGCCGTCATCGCGCGCGATCTCTTTCTGATTGCTTCCGTCGTCGCCGACAATTCGTATCACGGCATTCGGAACAGGCTCATCATCCTTGTCAACGACCCATCCTGATATTGTCACCTTGATTTCGGGGAGCTCGAATGAATAGATATGGTCATACCCGCGTCCGTCTCCACGGTTGCTACTGAAGAAGCCGCTTTCGCCGGGCCCGAACGTGATGCCGAAATCATCACCCTGACTGTTGACAGGCTGACCCATATTCTCAACCGACCAGTATTCTCCGGTGGAGTTCAGACGGGCACGGTAGATGTCGAGCCCTCCGAAACCGGGGTGTCCGTCAGATGAGAAATAGAGCAGGGAATCTGTGCGGCTGTAAGGGAATGACTCGTTGCCGGGGGTATTGATGCGGGGACCCATATTCTCAAGACTTCCGACACGGTCTTCGATATTTATCCTCCATATATCGAGACCTCCATAACCTCCCGGCATGTCGGAAGAGAAATAGAGGTAACGTCCGTCGGCCGAGACCGCAGGGTGACCGACGGCACTCAGGGTGTCGCCGGTGATCTCAAACTTCTGAGGGGCGCTCCATGTCGCGTCGCTGCGTCGTGAGGTAAAGATCTCGACACTGGTGTTGGCAGCCTCCGAGCGTCTCGCTCGCGTCAGATACATGGTCTGTCCGTCAGGGGAGAAACTTATAATTCCCTCGTCGGCATCACTGTTGAGTTCACCCTCCACGGGCTCCGGCTTCTGCCACTCCCCTCTTTCATTCTTCTTCGTCATCCAGATATCACCCTTCTTCATGCCGGTGATCTCCGACCGGTTGTCGCCGGTCACCTTCTCGTTGGTGGTCGTGAAGAAAAGCTGGTCGTAGTTCTTGTCGAGATACATCGGGGCGAAATCAGCCCTCCTGGAGTTGAGCAGCTTCGCGTTCTTCACGATATATCTCGTCTTAGGCTTATCTTTGGCGGCTATTGCCATGCGGCACCCCTTCACACCTTCCTCGGCGAGATTATCTCCGGGGACATAACCCAAGTATGTGTCATATGCTTCGATGGCCTGCTGATATTTTCCGTCAGCCTGAAGGGCACGGGCAAGACGCAGCCATGACGTGGAATCGGGATACTGATAACGGATGGCGTTCTGATAGGCGGCCACGGCACGGGGAGCCATGTTGAGCTTCGTATAGCACTCCCCCATCTTGAAGGCAATCTCTCCGCGCAACGGACGATCCTCCCGGGCCGTCATCTTATTATAGACCTTACGGTAGATTTTCTGGGCATCAAAATATTCGCCGCGCGCAAGAGCCGCGTCGGCGTCAGATAGCTTCGCGCTCTTGCATCCCTGTAGGGAAAGAAGGCACGCCAGCAGTGTGAGCAAAAGAAAAAAGCCATGATTTCTCATGGCTTTATAACGTTTATTATCCATCTGATATTATCTGTGGAGACGCTTCAGAGGTATCGGCTCTTACCGATCATTTCAGTTTGTCGATCTCGCCGGCGATCTGAGAGAAGATTCCGTCGATGTCACCCATACCGTCTATCTTCAGGTATTTCCCCTCGTCGAGATAATAGTCGCGGAGTGGGATGGTCTGTGTGTGATAGACGTTGAGGCGCTTCTCGATGGTCTCCGGATTGTCATCGGCCCGGCCTGTCATCTTACCCCTGTTGATGAGACGCTCCACAAGCTCCTCGTCGGGCACCTCAAGACCTACCACAGCATGAAGTTCTGTTCCCCTCTTCCTGAGGAGCTC
This sequence comes from uncultured Sangeribacter sp., assembly GCA_964566015.1. GTDB lineage: Bacteria > Bacteroidota > Bacteroidia > Bacteroidales > Muribaculaceae > Lepagella. The sequence goes on from CAZMHE010000040.1 coordinate 5,216, forward strand.
CTTCAGGGCTTTTGCCTGGGGAATCGTGCGGGGGAAACCGTCAAAGATTACACCCGGCTTATCCTTGGCCTCATTATCAAGCACCTCGTCGAGAATCCCGATCATGAGTTCATCCGGAATAAGCTGACCCTGTGAGATATATTTGTCTGCGGTCTTGCCGAGTTCGGTCTGACGCTTTATATGGTCGCGGAGCACTTCGCCGGTTGAGATATGGTAGAGACCATAACGGTCGATGAGCTTCTCGCTCTGGGTGCCTTTCCCGCTGCCGGGGGCTCCGAACAATACTAAGTTGAGCATGGAGAATAAATTTTGGGGTTAATGATGGTCATTCATCTATGTCGGTCATTCCTCGACAACGTAGATATCCTTGAGGTTACGGGCTTTGCCGTCAAGGTCGAGCCCGTAACCGATGATGAACTTGGGAGGAATGGTGAACGCTATGTAGTCAGGCTTAAAACCGGTCTTGCTGCTCTCAGGCTTGTAGAGGAGGGTGCAGAACCTCACCGAATTGGGATTCCTCTTCTTAAGGTCGGCTATCATCTGCACCGCCGTAAGGCCGGTGTCGACGATATCCTCGACGATGACTACATCGCGCCCGTCAAGGTCTTCGGTCAGCCCGATGAGCTGCTTGACATTGCCGGTCGAGTTCAGACCCTCGTAGCTCTTGTATCTCACGAAAGAGACACTCGCCTCGTTTAGCCCGCTCTCACGGATGAGGTCGGCGGCAAAGATGAAAGCTCCGTTGAGCACACACAGGAATAAAGGATTCTTCCCCTCGAGGTCGCGGCGCACCTCTTCGGCTACCCTCTTCACCTCCTTGAGAATCTCCTCCCTTTTAAGATAAGGAACGAATGAAAGGCCGTTGATCTTTACTTTCTCTTCCATTTCTGCACTTCTTATTTCACTACAAGTTTACGTCCGTTGACGATGTATATGCCCGGAGCAAGTGTGCCGAGAGCCTCCGCATCTGCATCGGCAATCACGAGGCGACCGCTGAGGTCATATACATTGGCCCTCTCACCTTCGGAGATGATGCCGTCGACGCTGTTGAGGTCGTTGACCCTGACATCGCAAACAGAGAATGCTCCGCTCGGGGCCATTGCCGTGATTGTACACAATCCCATTGAGATACCATTCACATGACCGTTTTCGACGGAAGCAACGAAGATATTGCTGCTTGTCCATGTGATAGTCTTGTCGGTGGCATTGGCCGGATAAATCTCAACCGTGAGGTCGCTCTCCTCATTCATCTTGATTGTCAGTGACTCGGGAGATATAGTCACAGTTTCAACAGGAATAACCTCCCGCTTCACATAGACCATGACCGTTGCGACGTATCCGTTGACTGTCTTGCCGGTAATGAGGGTCTCGCCTACTGCCAATGATGAGATCACACCTTCAGCAGATACCGAGGCTACCGAAGGATTGGCTACCGTCCATTCAATCGTGCGTGCCGTTGTGTTCTCGGGATAGAAACTCAAGACAAGTGGCAGCTCCTCACCCTCCTTCATCTCAACTTTAGAGGGGGAGATATTGAACGATTCGGGATAGATGTGCTGAACCGTCACGTCACACCCTGCCGTGAGGCCGTTGGCAGTGGTGGCAGTCACACGTGCCTGACCCGGCTTAAGAAAGGAGACAACGCCCGAAGCATTCACGGCGGCTATCTCGGGATTGGAAGATGACCATGTCAGGCTCTTGTCCACACAGTCATTGGGGAGCAATGTAGCCACAAGAGTGAAGGATGAGCCGCATTTAAGTGATACGGAAGGCACATTGAGTGAAATGGATGTGGGATAAGGTTCCGGAACTTTCACCTGGCATGTTGCCTTGAGTCCGTTTACTGTCGTGGCGGTGACTGTCGCCGTGCCGGCGTTGACAGCTGTGATAACACCGTTGGCGGTCACCTGAAGCACATTGGTGTTGCTGCTGCTCCAGGTCACGCTCTTGTCAGTTGCATCCGCAGGGAGCACTGTGGCTGAAAGCGTCTTGCTCTCACCTTTCAGCATCGTCGCATTGCTAAGGTCGAGTGTGATGGATGTCGGTGCTACATACGGCTTATTGACGGTCACGGCACATGTAGCTGTGAGACCGTTATAAGTTTTGGCGGTGATGGTGGTTGTGCCGGCCGATATTGCCGTCACCTTTCCGTTGGCAACCGTGGCGACTGCTGAATTTGCCGAAGTCCAGGTCACACTCTTGTCAGTAGCATTTGAAGGGGTTATGGTCGCCGTGAGGTTGCCGCTCTCACCCTCGGTCAGAGTCAATGTTGTCTGAGACAAAGTGATTGCCGTCGGAGCAATTACATTTTTATAGACCGTGACGGCACAAGTCGCGCTCTTGCCGTTGGAGGTGGTGAGGGTTATAGTGGCTGAACCGGGAGCGACAGCCTTTACAACGCCGTTGGAAACAGTGGCCACGGAAGCGTTGGATGTAGACCATGTCAGAGTGGCACCCGTAGCATTGGCCGGAGTGAAGTTGACAGTCAACGATGTGCTCTCACCCTCAGTCATTGTCAATGTCGCGGGGGTCAGGGCTACCGATGTCGGTAAAGTCTTCGCGTAATTGTCATATTCAGCCTGAGTCATCACAGGATACTGAGCCGGCGAACCTGCGGGCACCGTGATATAGGCCGTATTCTTGGGGAGATACTGAAGGGTGGTGGCAGTGACGAAGCCGAGTCGACCATCCGAGCAGGTGCCGAGAACGCGCATTGTATTCTTATCATACTCCACACGGTTGATGTGAGACCCGTTGTGGTTGCAGAAATAGACACCTTTCAGCTTGTTGCCGCTTACAGCTGATGCCGAACCGCCGATATTGAGACGGTTGTTGGTAGCCTCAGTAGATGAACACTCAATGATCACCGGTGTATCTGAGGGAACCGTACCCGAGATTTCATCAATAACTACAATTCCATTCTCAACATTCTTTACATAATAGCTCTTTATGCCTGATGAATAGGGAGAATAGCTGAACGATCCATACATGGTGGCATAATGCTTGCCGCCAGCCGAGACAGTGGTACGCACACCAAACCAGTTGTTGCTGTTGGCATCAATAGGCAAGATAAACCATTTGGTATAGTCGCCTGAGGCATTTGTAGCCATCACGCCGAGGTCGGTTGGGAAAAACTCGGAGTCACCGAGGTATTTCACCACTCCACTCATCTCCCCATATGCCTTGTATAGCTTCTGACCTCCGGACGTGCCGGACTCCGAGAGCTTCACGTAATGCTGGATGATCTGGTGGATGCCTGTGCCCTGGGCATCGATCTGATACTCGTTGCCACCCTTGGGAGTGACATAAAGTATTGAGGCGGGGTCGCAGCAGACCTCGTTGAAATCCTTTTGAAGCTGGATTGCCTGAAGGTCGGCTGTGGTGTTGGCAATGTCAATTCGGCCACGGTTATCGATGACCGAGACGTAACGTTGTGTCTTGTAGTTCTCTACCCGGTAATATCCCGGGGCGGTAAAATCGGCTGCCGCAGAGAGGGCCAGACATGATGTTAAGGAAAGAAGTAAAGTTTTTCTCATTCTGCAGAATTTTATGAAAAAAGGTCATATCCACGCCTTTTCCTCAAGGCATAGGATATGACCTTTATATAACGCTTTTCAAGCTTAAGTTATTTTGCCTAAGCCGCGATTATTACTGAGCGATACAGATTGCCACGCGGTTCTGGACGGGATCAGGATAGGGCTGATATTCATCTTCACCCATGCTCTTCACGATCATGCGGCTTGCAGGGATGCCATACTTTGTGCGGAGTGTGTTGGCCACAACCTCGGCACGCTTGGCGGAGAGACGGAGGTTGATTGCCATGGAGCCTGTGCCCTTGTCGGCATAACCTGTGATCTCAACCTTGGCATCGGGATGATCCTGGAGATATTCGGCCACCTGAGCCACCTTGTTCATCTCTTCGGGAGTGATGACAGTCTTTGATATCTTGAAGAAGATGTCGCGACGGAGAGCATCAGTCTCTTTCTTCTGAACGGGCTGCTCCTCAATCTGGAGAGGTGCCGGTTTCTCTACCTCCTTAACAACGATCTTCTCTACAATCACAGGCTCGCAAGGAGGAACTTCCACAACCCTGTAGGTCTTCACGCTGCGGGGACCGAAAGCATACTTAAGACCGACGAGACCGTTGAAATACCAGTCGGCATTGCCGGCACGCTTTGAGTTATAGTGGTCGTTGAGGACGTTTGCCATAAACTCCACGCCGATTGCGAGACGCTTTGTGACATTGAAGTTTACATCGAGACCGAACTGACCTACGAAACGTGTCTTTGTGCCGTCCCATGCATAGGCGAGCATGTCATATGCGTTGTGCATCTCGCTTCCTGCCATGAAATTCTTGTCGCGGAAAGCCTGGTTGGCGGCATTCGCCTCGTCGTTCTTCCAGGCGATATTGGCGCCTACACCGCCGATGATGTCAACATCGACAATGCGGTTGGCGTTATATCCGCCGAGAAGGTTGGTCACATTGAAGACGAGATCAAAGGTGGGAGCCACATAGTTCCATTTCCATTTATAACGCTCTTTGGTGTTATCCATGTTGGTGATGAGACTTGTGGCACGGCTACGCCAGCTGTTGACAGCGACGCGCAGACCGAACGCGGGAGTGATGTTGTAGCCGACGGCGAGCTGGGCATTGGGGCCTGCGAGGATATCGAAGTTACCCTCTCCGAGAGTCTCCTGACCACCGAACTGAGCCTGTCCGTACCAGTGAGGCTTGAAGAGATTTTCCTCGACCTGCTCCTGAGCGGAGGCACAGAGGCCTCCGAACAGGATTGATGCCGTCAAAAGAATCTTATGTAATTTCATTTTCTGATTTCTTTTGGGTTGTTGTTGAATCTCGTTTCAGTCCGGTTTACTTCGATACCATGAAGTAGTAGAGACGAGAAGATGTGAAGCCACGGTAGTCAACAGATGAGAGAACAACCTCGTAGATGTTGCCGGGCTTGAGATCCTGAGCCTTGAGAGGCACGCGCTGGAGAGTACCGGGGAGGAGTACGTTGAGGTAGTCGTTGGCATCGTTGATGCTCTTGGCTGTAGTCTCAGAGTCGCTGAGCTTCTCACCCTTCATGTTGAATACGCGTGAAACGGCTACATACTTGGCGAAGGAAGGAGCCACGAGCTCGGCTGTGTAAGAAGTCATGAAGAGCTCGATAGCGTCACCACCGGCAAAGCGGAACGATGAAGGAATGTTGCGGTTTGTCGAGAGGTGGTGGAGGTTACCGGAGCCATCCTCGTAAGCCATCATCACCTGGAGATAGTGGTTGGGGTTCTTCAGGATCTTGTTGATGCGCTTGGCAAGTGAGTTATACTTGTCGATGAGGGAGTCGATCTTGCCGAGCTTGCCTGCGAGAGAGTTCTTGATCTGATCGATGACATTAGCGAATGCGCTGTCAATATTTCCTACGATACCATTCTCATCACCGGAGATCATATCATTGATCTGATCAATGATGTTATTAACCTGATCTACGAGTTTATGAACAAGCTGGTTGTTGATCTGCTCATTAATCTGGTAAGCAAGGCTCTTGTCACCGTCTCCGTTAATGAAATTATTGATAGCATCCTTGATGGAATCCACGAAGGGAGCAAGCTCACCCATGGTGCCAAGTTCAACAGAGCCGTCAGGATTGTATGTAAGCGTAGTAGTAATTACGTTTGACTCGCTCCATTCGGGTGTTCCGGGTTTACCGCCGATAGTGATCTCTACTTCCTTAGGCTCGGTCTCACCTTCAATCTCCTGTGTGGTTGTCAGCACTGTTCCATTAAGGTCAATCTTGATTTCGATTTCCATGGGTTCATCGAAAGAGAAATCAACCTTGCTGAGATCGAACTCAACCTTGAAATCATCATATGTGATGTTATCAATTGTACCGAGATCAAGCTTCAGGTCGAAGTTAAGGCCGTCGAATATCTTGTCGAGGATCTCCTCGATGCCACCGCTGTAGGTGGGGAGCTGGATGTGGTGACCGCCGATTGTGTGGTCGGTGAAGTCTACGCCATAGAGGAAGCTGTAGCCGAGCGGACGGAGAGCTGTAGCAGCGATGTTGTAGTCTGAATATGTAGCGAAAGTCTTGTTGACAGTCACCTCCTTGCCGTTCTCATCAGTCTCAACCACGGGAGCCTTCCATTCAGCCTTGATGGCGTAAGCGGGAAGAATGCCCGAGAGCTGGTCAAGGAGCTTCTTGCCGAAGCGTGCGAGATCACCCTTTGTGCGATCCTTGAGAGCCTCCTTCATGGAACTCTTGAGGCCATCCTCGATGCGGACACCGATCTTGGTGGCATCAGCAGGTCTTACCTTGAGGTTGGCGCGGTAGAAACCGTTGTTCTCGGCTGAACGAGAGAGACCGAATGTAAGAACCTCGTCGTTGCACTTCTTGACGTCAAGAGCGATCGGAGCAGCCTCATCCATGCTGTTCACGAGTGAGAGGTTAACGTTGGAGAAGTCTACGTTGTTCGGGTTGATGGTGAGGTAGAGCTGACCGAGGTTGTTGTTGACGTCTGTCATGTAACGCTCGTTGCCGACAAAAGCATACTGATTCTTTGCGTTGATGCTGTTTGCGTCAAACATGTAGTAGCCAATCGTCTCGGGCGACTTGAGGTTGTTGAGAAGGTTGTTCCAGGCAGCGGCGTCCTCGATAAGGGAATTGAGGGCTGACTCATTGCCATTGTATTCATAGGCACCCGAACCGAGGGGGAAGTCGAGGGCGTGGTCAGACTGGCCATAATAGTTGGCGGCAATCGTTGTCTCGATTCCGATGGGAAGGTTGATTGCGCCGAAGAGGGGGTTCCATGTCTGGTTGAGGATGATGCCTGTGATGAGGCTGTTCAGCTGATCCCTGAGGGCGCTGAAGTAAAGGTTGACTGCCTCCTGAAGGGCACTGATCTGCTTTGTGTGGGCAGCAAGAGTCTGCTGCATGGAATCAAGGCTTGACTGGAAAGCCTCGATTGCTGCCTTGTTGGCAGCGATAGCGGCAGCGTTGGTTGCAATATCGCTCTTGTTGGTAGCGATGTCCTGAGCGTTCTGGGCAATCAGCAAAGCCTGGGCGGCAATGTCGCCCTCAGCCTTTACAAGACGAGCAAGAAGACCATCCTCACCGTTGATCTGGTCATAAAGGGTATTCAGCTTTGTGATGGCGGGCTCGATGGTGTTGGTCTTGTAATCCTCAAGAACCTGTATACGACCGCCAAGGCTTGTCTCCAGATTTGTCAGCTTCGTGGAGAGATCGGTATAGTTGGTCTGGAGGGTTGAGATGGCTGTAGCGTTGTTAGTAACCGTGGTTGTGAGGTTAGCCAGATTTGTCTCGAGAGTTCCGACCCTGTTGGTGAGGTTAGAGAGAGAAGTCTGAACGGTGGTCAGAGAAGCCTGAAGAGTAGAGACATTTGTCTTGAGAGTTGTGACATCTGTCTGGAGACCACCGACTGTGCCTTGAAGAGTGTTGAGGTCTGCCTCAAGGGTCGAAAGTGAAGTGTTGATGGTGGCAATCTGATTCTTGAGCTCGCTTACCTTGAGGTCGATGGCCTGATTGATGGCTTCGATGGCATCATTGATCTGATCCTGTAGACCGGTGAGTTTAGTGTCAACGCCATCCAGACGAGACTTCAGTCCATCAACCAGAGTCTTGAGGTCGGTCAGGTTTGTCTGGAGAGTTTTATACTGGCCCTCAAGAAAAGTAATTCTTTCAACCGCTTCACTAATCTTATTCAGAGCATCGGTAACCTCGCTCTTGTCGGCCTTATCCTCCAGTTTTTTTCCGAGAGCAGTGATCTGTGCCTCAAGATCTGCCCTAAGAGCGTCGATGATTCCCTGACAGCAATTCGGGCACATGGATTCAAGATCCTTAATTGCCTCTTCGAGATCCTTGAGTTTATCCTCTACTGAAACCTGACCGAGAACCATCTGGTTTTTCCAGTCCTCGTCGGTGTCTTTACAGGAAGTGAACATGCTGCAACTTCCCGTAGCGAGGGTCAGTAGCAACAAACCGTTGACTAATCTTCTATTCATTCCTTTTACTTTTGAATTGTTGTTTTATGTAATTATTTTTCTTATACTTAGGTCGGTTTACGCAGAATCCACACAACCAATTCTCCACCCATAGAAAAGCCAAGAGTTGATTATGTGTTCTCTACTTTGATGAACTATATATATTTAGTGAATTTTAAGACTTCCATCTGAATAAAGCCAAAACCACGTCACAAAGGTATAACTCTTTAATAAATCTAACAAATTTTTAAGAAAAAATATTCCGGCAATTCTTAAAAAATTTAAAATTTATTAAACGACGCAGGGACATGGCAAGCCATGTCCCTACATTTTTCACTTTTCACTATTCACTTTTCACTATTCACTTTATCAGGGATTGTAGAGATCCTTATTATAAAAGGAGAGAATCGCCTGTACATGTTCGAGAAGATGACGGGCCCGGCTTTCAGGATTTATGTCGATGGCCTTGAGATAGTCTGAAAGGGCCTCGCGCCTGTGCCCGAGCGCCCAATGTATCTGTCCTCTCTCTACATAAGCCTCCTCATCGCGTGGATTCCCCGAAATACGCACATCAAGCTCCTTGATTCTTTCTATATCCATTTCCATAGACATTTCAGTGTGTTCCAGAGACTTTTCAGAGGGTGACCCTTGAAGAGATCACCTGATCCTTGAGGAAACGGGAGGCAGCCGTGTCGAATTTCTCGGTGTTCTCTGTGGTAAGGTATTCGATTGTGCCTCCCCGGCTTATGACATTCTCTATCTCGGGATGCCTGAGAAGGTAATCGGCAAGACTATCGGCGACGAGCGACCCCTGCGGAAGTACCCTCACGTTGTCCGGGGCATATTTCCTGATCTTAGGCATGAGGATGGGATAATGCGTGCACCCGAGCACAATGGTGTCGATCTCCGGATCGGACGCCATCAACCTGTCGATATATTTCTTCACGAAATAGTCGGCACCCTCCGATTCAGCCTCGCCACACTCTATGAGGGGCACCCACATCGGACACGACATCTCCGTGATGACCATCCCCGGCGCCATCTTCTGCAACTCTATCGCATAAGAATGGCTCGCCACGGTGCCGTCTGTTGCCAACAGACCCACGTGACCTGATTGCGTGATCGACGGAAGCGCCTCGACTGTGGGGCGGATCACACCCAAAACCCTTCTCGCGGGATCGATCATGGGGAGATCTTTCTGCTGAATAGAACGGAGAGCCTTTGCGGAGGCAGTGTTGCAGGCTAAGATGACAAGGCGGCAATCCCTGTCGAAAAGTGAACGCACGGCCTGAAGCGTGAAGTCGTAGACGACGTCGAATGAGCGCGTGCCGTAAGGTGCACGTGCATTGTCGCCGAGATAGATATAGTCGTATTGCGGAAGAAGGTTGCGGATAGAGCGCAAGATGGTCAGTCCGCCATAACCTGAATCGAAAATTCCAATCTTCACTTTCAGTATAGCTTATCGATCTAGTATAGTCTCAAAAAAAGCGGGACGAATAATCCCGCTTTTCATCAATTCCAAATATCAACAATGTGGGGTTGAATCATTTGATACCCAACTTTGCCTTTACATCATTAGTGATGTCGACTACGGGAGCATCAAAATAGTAGGTGAGCTGAGGATTCTTATCCTGGATGAGGGAGTAACCGTTCTCCTTGCCTACTGATTCGATTGCAGAGCGCACCTTCTGCACGATCGGAGCCATGAGCTCCTGATTCATGCGCTGAATATCCTGCATTGCAGTCTGCTCGAACTGCTGGATCTTCTGCTGATAGTCGGTGAACTCACGTGTCTTGCGCTCGCGGATTGCGGGGAGCTCATCCTGCTTCATGTTCTGAAGCTCGTCATACATGCGCTTCATCTCCTCGCCGAGCTTGGCATATTCATCCTCGTATTTCTTGGATACTTCACCAACCTGCTTTTCAGCTGCTGCGGTGTCAGGCATTTTCGCGATCAGGTCGTTGAAATCCACAAGACCGATCTTAAGAGTCTGGGCGGATGCGAACATGGGGAAGAGGATCGCTGCCACCAACAAAATTTTCTTAAACATTACTTCGTATGATTTATTTAATTTAAGTTTCAAATTTTCCTATCGTGCCGCAAAGTTACCGATTTTATTTGGAATAACCCAATTTGGCGAGCACTTCATTGCTTACATCTATCCTCGGAGAGGCAAAAACTATGCTTTGCGAGGAGGCGCGGTCGAAGATGGTCTGATAACCCTTCTCCTCGGCCACTGCCTTGACGGCGTTGTAGACATCATCCTGGATAGGCTTCATGAGAGCCTGACGCTTCTTGAAAAGCTCACCCTCCGGACCGAAATATTTGTAACGGGCATCGGTCACTTCCTTCTCCTTTGCTACAATGGCCTCCTCCCTTTTCTTCTTCTGGTCGTCGGTGAGGAATACCATGTCGCTCTGGTAGTTCTTATACATAGTCTCGGCTTCCTGTGAAAGCTGGTTCACCTCCTTTTCCCAACGCTGCGACACCTGATTGAGCTGCTCGTTGGCCATCTCATAAGCCGGAACATTACGCAGGATATAGTCCATATCCACGAGTGCATATTTCTGGGCCGAAGCCATCGAAGCTCCACACACTGTCAGAAGGAGGGAGAATATGATCTTTTTAAAGTTCATGTCGTAGAATTTTGAGGTTTTTCTTATATTGACACATGTCGGTTGTCAAGGTTTAAACACCTTTATCTTGTCAAGGTTTAAACACCTTCACCAATACTACGGTTCAGACGTGTTTATCGTTCAGACGTGTTTTAAAGGAGTCACCGACCGCAGGCATCAGAACTCCTGACCGAGCACGAAGTGGATCTGGCTGCCGCCGCGTCTGCCCCACACCTTGTCGAAACCGTAGCCCCAGTCGATACCGAGGAAACCGAGCATCGACAGATAGAGGCGGACACCGACACCGGCACTTCTCTTGAGGTCGAAGGGTGAGAACTGCTTGACTGAGGTCCAGCAGTTACCGGCCTCGGCGAAGGCGAGTGCATATATGGTGGTCGACGGCTGGAGCATGAAGGGGAAGTGGAGCTCCATGCCGAAACGGCCATAGGCATATCCCTCATATCCCCAGGGGGTGAACTGACCGTTCTCATATCCGCGCATCGCCACTGTCTCTGTAGCGTAGGTGTAGCTTCCCGACATGCCGTCTCCACCGAAATAGAATGTCTCGAAGGGGGTCTTGAAATGCTTGTTCCATGAGCCGAGAAGGGCGAAGTCAGCGCGGGTCATCATCACGAGGGTCCACTGGCCGTCGGGGTCGGTGAGCGGTGTGTAGGTCTTGCTCTTCCATTTAACCTTCCAGTATTCGATCCATTTGTAGAGCTGCTTGGCGGCTGCCTCACGGCTTTCGGAATCAGTGTTGTTGCGGTCCACGAGACTTGCGAGGCGTGCCCAATCCTTATGCTTTGAGAAAAGTTTGGCCGGAGGTGTCAGCGTCACGTCGATCGAGAACTGTGATCCGCGACGAGGATAGATCGGCTGGTCGATACTTGAACGGGAGAGTGAGAGCCCGAGTGAGAGGGAGTTGGAGATACCGTTGCTCATGTAGTAGAGGTAGTCCCAGTTCTTCAGGTAATACCAGCGGTAGGAGAGCATGGCCTGGAACTGGAAATAATCGTCGGGCCAGGAGAGGCGCGTACCGAAACCGGCACTGATGCCGGCCATCTGGATCACCTTGTTCGGGTCGTAGGCATTCTCCATATAGTATGAGCCATAATTGTCGCCATAGCCGTAGTTGCTGCCATACATACCTCCGTAATAACCCATGCCGTAATAACCGGAGTTCATCCACTGGCGGTTGTAGAAGCTTGAGTTGATACCGGTTGAGCGGCTGTAGTCGAGGCTGACGGAGAGTGAGTTGGGGCGCTTGCCGCCGAGCCAGGGATCAAAGAAGGAGATCGAATAACTCTGATAATACTTGGCATTGGTCTGCGCCGAGATGGAGAATGTCTGTCCGTCGCCACGCGGAATGATGCCGCGGTATGATCCCGGATTGAAGAGGTTCTTGATTGAGAAGTTGGAGAATGAGAGGGCCACCTGGCCGGTCACGCCGCTCTGTCCCCAGCCGAATGAGAGCTGCACCTTGTCATTGGCTTTACTCTCGAGGTTGAAGACGATATCAACTGTGCCGTCGCTCTCGTTGGGCTGTGGCTGAATATCCATATTCTCAGGATTGAAGTGGCCGGAAGCGGCAATCTCACGGGCCGAACGCATCAGATC
>CAZMHE010000041.1:0-17370 GCA_964566015.1 uncultured Sangeribacter sp.
ATCTCTTGTTTAGAGATTATTAATCTATAACTGCTAATTTTATGAATAACATAAGGTTAGTTTGTATCATTTTGATTTGTCAGGTTATCTGAGGGACGTTGTCACTGTGGTGGTAAGGTTCCTGACGATGGCTTAATATTGATAACTATCTCACAGTTTGTGATCAGGACGCCAATCATGAATAAGACCAAATACCTTTACCTGAACTCGCGGGATGAGTTCTTCAGGGTTGATATATCAAAGATTGTCTATTTTGAATCGGATGGCAACTACACCAACATAATTCTGAGTAACCATACGAAGGGAACAGTCTGTATGAATCTTGCACAGATGCAAAGTATCCTTAGTCAAAATCTTAAGGAATCTGCCGGTATCTTTGCGAGAGTGGGTAAACGACATATCATTAACCTGACATTCGTCTATCAGATTGCTATCCTTCGGCAGAAGCTTATTCTAAGCGATGGTGAGAACTTTGAGTACCAAATCAGCATATCAAAGGATGCACTCAAGAAGCTTCGGGAACTATATGTTTCCGGAGCCGGGATTAGGAGTGAGAAATGAAAAGAGAAAAGTGAAAAATGAAAGTGAGGGTAAATCTCATAACTTCATAACCTTATAACCATATAACCTTATAACCTTAAAAAATAACTACATCAGCATATAATGGAGATATTAAAGGGGAAGACGATACTAATAGGAAAAGAACCCGGACAAGGGAGGCTACTTGTTTCTGTTGACGGTAAGTCGGCTGTGATCGGTTCGGTTGACAGTGTGCCGGGGAGCGTCAGTCGGTGTAAGGTGGACGAGGGGACTGCTCACGCCAATATAACGGTTGACGGGAACGGCAATATGGTCCTGACGAATCTTAAACCGCAAAATGTTACCTATGTCAACGGTTCCGAGATTGCGTCCAAAAGGGTACACCTATCCAACTCGATAGAGTTAGGTAAGGACCATTATAACATCAATCTGCCGGTAGTGATGGAAACCGCAAGGAAACTTGCATCGATTAAATCGGGAGGAAATACCCCCAACAATAATCATTCCGGTCAAAGGATGGGTGGAGGGTCAGAGACATCCCCCAAACGATTCAATATCCGGCATCTTGAGGCAATTTATAATGATTACCATTCAAAGACATTAGAGCGACAGAAGAAACAGAAGCAATTGGGAATACTTGCCAGTTGCAGCATGTTCTTCACGATCGGTGGAGGTGCAGTAGCCGCTGTTGCAAATAAATTGGGTATGGGGGAGACTGCTCAGGACTTCCTCTGGATTCTTCCTGTAATAGGTTTCATTGTTTTCTTCATATCCATGTACATGCGAATCAAGGATACGAGCATAGAGGATGCAGACGCTACCAATCTTGAATACACAAGGAGATTTGTATGTCCGAATCCGGATTGTGGCAAGTTTCTTGGCAACATGCCCTATGAATTGATGAAGAGCCAATATTCAATGCAATGCCCTTATTGCAAATGTGAATTCGTAGAGAAATAGTTATGACAGATTTACAGCAAGGATTAAGACCGGGTGCTCTTCTGCGCCATGAAACCTACCGGATTGAGAGGATTCTTGGTCAGGGTGGTTTCGGTATCACTTATCTTGCAACCGACCTCAATCTGGACAGGTTGGTCGCCATTAAGGAATTTTTCCCGAAGGATTATTGTGACCGTGAGACAACCACGAGCCATGTGACTTTAGGAACACAAAGCGCTTCTGATTTTGTCAACAGACTTAAAGCAAAGTTCCTGAAGGAAGCACGTAATATAGCGAAGTTCGATCATCCCGGTATCATCAAGATTCATGCCGCGTTTGAGGAGAACAACACTGCATACTATGTCATGGACTATATCGAGGGGGAGTCACTTTCCGAGATGGTGAAAAGACGTGGTCCGATTGAAGAATCAAAGGCACTGGAATATATTAATAAAGTTGGAAAGGCTTTGGAGTATGTCCATTCCAATAAGATTAATCATCTGGATATCAAACCGGCAAACATCATGGTCCGCCGTAGTGACGACAATCCGATTCTCATCGATTTCGGATTGTCAAAGCAGTATGATTCCTCAGGAAACCAGACTTCCACGACTCCTACGGGCATAAGTCACGGTTACGCACCGATGGAGCAGTATAACGACGGTGGTGTCAAGGAGTTTTCTCCGCAGACCGACCTTTATTCCCTTGCGGCAACCCTCTACTATATATTGTCAGGAGTAACGCCACCTCAGGCTACCAAACTTATAGAGGAGGATCTGACATTTCCTTCGACGATTCCGACTCAGCTTATAGATCCTATTTCAAAAGCCATGTCCCCCGGAAGAGCCAAAAGGCAGGAAACTGTCGGAGGTTTCTTAGGGGAGATAAATGGAGGGAATTCATCGGAAGAGACAGTCTTGCCAGTCGACAATTATCCTCCGCGACCAAAGCCGGAGCCTATACCCAATTCGATTACCGGGCCAGGTCATAGGGATGTGAAGAGTGACATTTCAACATCTAAATCGAAGAGCTTACTGTATATTATAGTTGGAGTGGCAATTATTGTTACCGGAATAATAGTCTTTTCACTCACCCGGGGGAAAGGAGATGGGAATGTGTCTTCAGCTGTGGCGGATTCGATAGCGACGAAAATTTCCAAGACTGTAGAGGTGACACCAAAGGTAAACGACTTCTATTGGGAATCACCCTTAGGAATAGCATCATATTCGGGTGAGGTAAAGGTAGACTCTGTCAGTGGGAGAAAGATTCCGCATGGTAAAGGGGTTGCGAAGATTACCTCAGGTGAGTTTAAAGGGAGTGTCTATGACGGAGTCTTCGTCAACGGGAATATGGATGGAAATGCTACTTACATTCTTTCCAACGGAGACACTTTCAAAGGAATCTATAAAAACAATCGGTATTACAAAGGGCGCTATACAATAAAGGAAACAGGCGACTATTTTGAAGGCACTTTCAAAAACGGTAATCCCGACAAAGGAGAATGGCATAATTCAAAAGGAGAAAAGATATGAGAAAGATAATAGCTATTTTGACAGCTGTCCTAATTGGATGCGGAGTCAACTGCTTCGCCCAGGGGAAAGTGAGCAATAAAAAGAATACAGCAACAACTCAGAGTTCCAAACCACGAGTAAAAAGCAAACAAACTCCTAAACTCGAAGGGGAACTGAATGGTCATGAATGGGTAGATTTAGGTCTTCCAAGTGGCACCAAGTGGGCAGTATATAATCTTGGTGCCAATAAGTATGAGATAAAAGGGGATTATTTCTGTTGGGGAACAACTCATCCTAAAGAACCATATGCGTGGCAAATAATCAATTATATTGATGATATAAGTGGAAAAGAAGACTATGATGCTGCGACCGTAATATGGGGTAAAGGATGGGTAATACCTACAAAATTCGATTGTCTTGAATTAATCAATGAATGTAAGATTAGCGGCGACACTATTAATGAAGTAAGAGGAGTACGTTTTACTGGGCCAAATGGTAAATCCATATTTCTACCTGCATATTATATTGGTACTTATATGACCGACCCCAGCGATTCATATTGGACATCAACGCCTATAGGGTCAAAAAAAGCTTATGGCTTTATTATAAATGCAAGTGGACGAGCCCGTAATCCCGACGATCATTTAAAAGAAGACGGACTTTTTATCCGCCCGATAATAAGAAAATCAAAATAGACAAAAATGAACAAATCAACAATACTTCTTATTGCTATCATCTTCTGTTGCGGTGTCAACTGCTTTGCACAAGGCAAAGTGACAAATAAGAAAAAAACAACAGCCAAGACTGCACAGACATCAAAAAAGCCCAAAGCTTCAAAGCAGATTAAAGTAGAGCCATTGACAGGAAACTCTAATACAAAGGAGGAAGCGCCTGTTGTGAAAGACATAACAATTCCTGCCCCCATTGCGGATGGGATTGTTGATGGAATGGAATATGTAGATTTGGGATTGAGCGTGAAATGGGCAAATTTCAATCTCGGAGCAGAGTCGCCGGAAGGATTTGGCGATTATTACGCATGGGCAGAAACGGCACCTAAGGAAAAATACGATTACAGTACACAGAATAAGGATGCAAAATATTATTGTGAAGACTTGCGGTTTAATAGAGAAAGGGATGCTGCGAGTTGCAGAATAAGCAAAATGTGGAGAATCCCAAGTGCAGATGAGATTAATGAACTGCGAAATGATTGCAAGTGGGAATGGTCTGAATTGAAAGGCAAAAAGGGATATAAAGTCACTGGACCTAACGGGAAATATATATTTATCCCGGCAGCTGGTAAACGAGTGAATTATTCTCTTGAAGATAAAAACAATAGAGGATACTATAGATGCTCTACTCCTTCCGGGAGCTCAAGTCAAATTTTATCTTTATGTCAAGAGTATGTAGCATTATCTACTTCCTATCAAAGCGAAGAAGGATATCCAATCCGACCGGTAATCAGAAATGAAAAAATGCCAAAAGTGGCGGGCAATTTGAATGGACATGAATATGTGGATTTAGGATTAAGCGTGAAATGGGCACTATTGAATATAGGACAAACAGAATTAGACAGCGAAGATTCAGATAGGTTTAGGTGGGGGGCAACAGCATCAGTTGAAAAGATGTCTGAAAAAGATTACAATAAAATTAAAAAGCAAATTAAGAAGAATTCTAATATTTCGGGTAATAGTCAATTTGATGCAGCAACTTATATTTGGGGAAATGGTTGGAGAATACCTACAGTATCGGAGTGTGAAGAACTATTAGATAAATGTAATTGGGAGAGGTTTTCATACATGGGAAAACCCGGCTATAAAGTTACCGGACCTAACGGTAATTTCATATTCATAATCAAATACGATTCCGTATGGACATCTGGGCAGTTTTACTTAAATAAAAACCATGCTCTTTATTTGAAAGAAAGGAAAGATAGGTTTGATAATTCTCAAATAAAAACGATGCCGATAGATATGTGGCATCGTATCAGACCTGTGACCGACAGGTAGTTATTCAGCGAACTTGACTTGAACAACTATTCTATTTCGAGTGAGATATAATTCAAGTGTTTTGTTAGATTTAATAAGCCTATAATGAGTAAATTGACGTTTATTGTAGCTACGTTGTTAATCTTTTTTAGCATCAATTGCCTTGCTCAAGGGAAGGTGACCCGACCCGTCAAGACGCAGGCACAAACTTCAAAGCCCAAGAAAGCGGCTGCGAATGTAAAGGTAAGCGAGCCGGTTGGCTATATCAACGGACATGGATATGTGGATCTCGGATTGCCAAGCGGAGTTAAATGGGCTACATGTAATGTCGGTGCAACTTCACCATCTGAAAACGGCAGCTATTTTGCATGTGGAGAGACAAGCCCTAAATCTTCGTATACTAAAAACAACTCCAAGACCTACGGTAAAACAATTACCCAATTGCAGTCAGAAGGGATAATAGACTCGCAAGGGAAACTTACGAAAAGTTATGATGCCGCAGCGAGTAACTGGGGTTCATCGTGGCGAATGCCAACAAGAGAAGAATTGGATGAACTGTTAAACAAATGTAATTGGCAATGGACCAAACTTGGAGGCAAGAATGGTTACAAAGTGATTGGCACTAACGGCAACTCAATTTTTGTGCCGGCGTCGGGTTACCGCTACGGTTCATCGCTCGGCAGTGTTGGAGAGGATGGCTATTGTTGTAGTTCATCTGTCTACGGGGACACCGGCAGTGCTTGCTGCCTTTACTTCGATGGTGGCAATTACGGTACGGTCTGGTACATTCGTTACGACGGGTTATCTGTTCGGCCTGTTTCAGAATAAAGCGAAGTGAGGCGGAGCAATTGAGAATTATTCAGAAGGTGGGCTTTGATGCGATTATGGTTTTATAAACACTTTATGAATGGACGTTATCATTTATGCGGGAAATTGACTTTTATAGAGGGAGAATCCGGTTGAGGTATATTGCCTTTCTGCTTGTGGCCTTAGCCGGAATTGCCTTGACTCCGTTCACAATAATCATTTTATGGCGCTTAAGTTCAATCCCGATTGATAAGGGAAGTGCTTCAACGGAATCTTTTATGATTCAATCACGTTTAACGAGAAGCGAAACGAGATTCTAAGTGAAATGGAAATGGAAAATGAACAGGATTCAGTTCACCAACTTAATAGTTAATCTTTTTGAAACAAACCTGTAATGAAATATCTTGTGGTGAGAGAAATAATACTTTTTATATTCAGTTTCCTGATCGGATGCAGCAGTGTAAATTGCTACGCTCAAGGGAAAGTGACCAGACCGGTCAAGACTCAGACACAAACTTCAAAGCCCAAGAAAGCGGCTGCGAATGTAAAGGTAAGCGAGCCGGATGGCTATATCAACGGACATGGATATGTGGATCTCGGATTACCAAGCGGAACAAAATGGGCTACGTGTAATGTCGGGGCAAATAATCCTGAGGCATACGGTGGCTACTTTGCCTGGGGAGAGACAGCCCCGAAGTCAGGTTATTATTCCAACATATGTTTTGATCGTCTTGAGGGGGGAAGTGAGAAATGGGGGGAATATAAAGTTGGTGGCAAAACACAAATCTCTCCGTCAAGCGGACATGATGCTGCTCATGAGAATTGGGGCTTCACATGGCGAATGCCAACACATTCAGAAAATGAAGAATTGGTGAAGAAATGCTCATGGGTATGGACTACGAAAAATGGACACAAAGGTTATGTAGTTACAGGACCTAACGGTAAAAGTATTTTTCTGCCGGCTGCCGGCTATCGTAGCGGAACAGAATCTCATCTTTTGGAATCCGATGGTGAATACTGGTCAAGTTCCCTCTATTCCGGAAGCTCTGATAATGCCCAAACTCTTTACTTTCACCGGTATTATTTTGGGACACGACACCCCGTGAGAAGCACCGGATATAGTGTCCGTCCGGTCTCAAATTGATATGGGAAAAACTATCTGAGATTCATTCCAAATACAATTTCGTGTAGAAACCTTATCATTTCATACAGGATGCTTGCAGAAATTTGGTGGATGGGGAGCAGGGCCGTAATTTCGCACCGTAAATCAATTCATCACAATTCTAAAAACCAGACGACATGAACAGAGAGACAAAGGATGTGATCAAGAAGAATGTAGCAACAGGTGCAAGCACGGCTACAGGTGCAACTGCAGGGGTGGTTATCGGGGCTGCGCTCTCTCCGGAGGAGGCTGAAGCCGGGGAAATATCTTCAACCGAGCACTCACATCATCATCCGGTTGATTCCGATTCAAATCACACTTCCAAACAGGAGTCCTCGAATCAGGAAGAGGTGAAACCGGAAGCCGCAAAACCGGAACCGACAAAAGCTGAGGCTCCTTCCCCGGAGGTTTCCAAGCCGGAAGCAAACGACGCTGCCATCACTACCCAACCGGAGACACCGGCAGATGAAGTGGAGGTTATCGGTTATGACCGAATAACCAACGAAGAGGGTAACAGTATGGAAATAGCTGTCATCAACGTGAATGGAAACGAGGTCGGAGTCATAGATGTAAACCTCGACGGACAGGCAGATGCTATTGTCTGTGATGTTAACGGGAATGGCATGATTGACGAGGGTGAGATCCAGTCAGTGGAGGGAGCCGGAATAGCGATGCAACCTTTCGCCGACGCGGCGGGTTATAATCCCCAGTTTGCACAGAATGATCTTCCTGATTATGTCAACGATGCGGATGTCGACACCTATATGGCCTAACCGGTAAGATGATAAGCAGCTATGAAACTGAAAACAGCAATTTCCGGAGTATTCCTCATGTTGATGTCGGGAGCGAATGCTCATGATTTCGTTGCCGATGTGAATGGAAGTCAACTATACTTCGACATCACCAACAAGGTAAAGAGAACTGCCGCTGTCACCTATAAAGGAAGTATCGCTGAAAAGAATCAGAATGACATTTCCGGCAAAGTAGAAATCCCATACAAGGTGAAGCATGATAACGTAACATACACTATAACGGCTATTAACCCCAAGGCCTTCGCGGGTGCAAAGAATCTCACGGGGGTGGTGATTCCCTCCGGCGTCACTTCAATCGGTGATTTTGCTTTTGAGGGGTGTGATTCCCTGAAGAGTGTCGTTTTCCCCGGAAACCCGGTCACAATGGGTGAAGGTGTTTTCTTCAAATGCCCGTCGATAACTGACGTGACGATTGGGAGTGACTGGAAAACTATCGACTTCACAATCTTCCGCTGGAGCGGCAGGCTGACAAGGGTTAATATCCCGGCAAAGGTTGAGAAAATTCAAGGGGTAAAAAAACTGAAGAAACTGAAATCTATTTCAGTTGATCCCAACAACGTGAAATTTACCGCACACGATGGATTGCTTTACAGCAAGGACGGCAAAAAACTATTTGCCTGTCCAAGAGCCTATGCTGACAAAGTCAAGATACAGGAGGGAACGGAAGACGTGACACCGGGAGCCCTCATAGATTGTCTTGACGTAACATTCATTGATTTTCCTTCGTCACTTAAATCATTGTCATTCCGGGAAACATCAAGGATGAAGAATCTAAAGACTATGGTAATGAGGAGCGAAATGCCTATTGAAACGGCCTATCTCCACGGAAAGGGGAAGTTTCTATTGCAAATTGACAATGAGAAAGTCACAATCGTGATTCCGGCTTCCGCTAAGGGCAAATATGAATCCGCCCTTGCAGACGCAGCCGGGGAATATTCGGAGTCCCCTTCGGGTGTGCCCTATATGGTGACCGTTCAACAATTACCTGGTAAGAGGAATCTTAAAGGAGTAAAGAACTTTGACAAATATTAAAAACGGATGAAAAAGATAATCTTACCACTTGCAGTAATGGCAATCACATTCTCAATGGAGAGTCATACGGGGCCGATCTCAAGTGGTGACACAATAGCGACAGACATTCGTCTGAAAAGCCTCAGGAATAAAAAGGAGTCTCTCAAAAAGGAGATTAAGATACAGGATTCCAGACGGAACAGACAGATTCCCGGGGTCACTGCCGAGACCCTTGAGGAGATGAACGACAAGCAGGATTCAATCTGTCTTGAACTCCGTTCTGAGTTGATGGATGTAACACTCGGGATAAAGGAAATCGCTCCGGAGGTGGGTGCATCACAACTTGTGGAACGGTATAACCAGATGGTGAACCGTAGGGATAGCGTCATCACCGACAGTGTGGCTCCCATACATCCCTCGAAGAAAGGATCTGCAACATTGAAAAGGTAAACAAAAACAATCAGAATCATGAATAAATACGATAACGAGACCACCGACTATCAGAACCCTGATGAGTCCACACAGTTTGATAATTCAATAGAGGAACAAAAAGAGTACACCCGGAGTGACAACTTCAAAGATAGTGAGGAGGGTACGGGTAACACCAATAGAAGCACATGGAAACGAGCCGCAGCCGGGGCCGGTTCCGGACTTCTTATAGGAAGTGTTTCGACACTGCTCATGAGTATGGATAATGCTCCCGTAAACGATGAAAGCGGTAAGGATGATGCCCACCATAAGGAAGAATTTTCACATCCCGAATGGGTGGATGACGAGGTGACGGTGGCAACATCAGTAAACGATGACATGTCGTTTGGCGAGGCTTTCGGAGCCGCCCGTGCAGAGGTTGGCCCGGGTGGCTGCTTCGAGTGGCATGGGAACCTCTATGGCACTTATACGGCTGAGGAGTGGAGCAATATGACGGCTGAACAACGTGCCGAATGGAGCGACCATTTCAGTTGGAACCATATCGACCATTCAGAAAGCAGCGTCGCCCAACATTCCTCAACTGCCAGACATTCTTCTTCACATCCGTCTTCACACGCTTCGGTATCCGATGACGACATAGAAGTGGTTTCAGTGAATCACGCCAATGATGTCGCGCAAAACAATTCACCGGACAGCATTGGAAATAATGCCGAAGAGGTAGTGGCAAGTCCGGCGGAACCGGATATAGAGATTATCGGAGTCGTACACAACAATGAGCAGAATGTCAACTTCGGCGCAATGACGATCGACGGTCAGGATGTGATCCTTATTGACGTGGACAATGACCTGACATTCGACTATATGGCCACGGACGCCAACCGCGACGGAAAGGTCGACGATAACGAGATTGTCAATATCCAGGGCCAGAACCTGACAGTCAATGATCTCGGTGGATTCTCCAATCACTCAGGCGACCTCTATGCGGGCAACGATGGACCCGACTACACCAACGACGCCATTTATGAAGGGTAATATTCTCAGGACTGTTGTGTTGGTGATTCTCCTTGCAGTATGTTCAAGCCTGAATGCGAGAACGTATCTGGTAGCGGTAGGAATCGCCGACTACTCAGCTTTCCCTCAGAAACTCAATAATCTCCGGCTCACTACAAATGATGCCCGGAGTATTGTTGACCTTTATTCCAAGAATACATCGGTAGACTATGCCATCCTTTTGGATGAAAAGGCTACCAAGGAGAGGATCCTCAGGGCGATCGGAAAAGTCTTCAGTAAAGCTTCCGAAAACGATATTGTGGTTTTCTTTTTCAGCGGTCACGGTTATCCGGGTGGATTCTGCGCTTATGACGGAAAGTTAGGGTATGATGAAGTCAGGAAGGGGATAGCTCAAACGAAGAGCCGGAACAAGATGATGTTTGTCGATGCCTGTCGTTCAGGCGGGATGCGAGTTGATGAGTCAACAGCACAGAACGCCATTTCAGAAGCCAAGAAAGCAAACCTGATGCTTTTCCTTTCTTCCCGAAACAATGAAAATTCTATCGAGAAACGCGACATGCGTAACGGTTTCTTCACTACATATCTTCAGAAAGGTCTGAAAGGAAATGCCGATGCTGACAGGGATAGGGTCATTACTGCCAGAGAGTTGTTTGATTTCGTCCATAATGGAGTGAGCGGTATCTCAGCCGGGAAGCAGCATCCGGTGATGTGGGGAAATTTTGATGACGACATGCCTGTAATGAAATGGTAAAAGAGAACAATTATGGATGAAATAATTCAGATAAAATGCCCCTTCTGTGGTGCTGTGCTTTCAGTAAGGAATCAACCGGGTATAGAAACCAAGAATGTGACTTGCCCGATCTGCAAGCACAGGTATCCTTTCTCCCAGTTCAAACGTGTACAGGGTAATGGTGCATCCGAAGATCCTGACACGGAATATCCGGACGGAGGAAGACACTCCGGCGGTCTCGATGATCATCCCCGATATGTAAATGAGGAAAAGACTGAAATCGGTGAACAACCCAATTATACGTTGGGGAGGGTAAAAGTGGTTGGTTCAGGGCGTAGTTATCAACTTAATCCGGGAAGGAATATAATAGGAAGATGCGCTCAAAAGTCGGAGGCTAATTTTCAGTTAGACACCGGAGAAAAGCGTTCCATGAGTCGTGAACATATCGTAATAGAAGTGAAGAAACTTCCGGCGAAGGGTTTTGTGCACTTCGTATCTCTCTTTAAGGAAAAGGTCAACAAGACTTTTATCGGCAATGAGACGTTGCTCTTCGGAGACTGTGTTGTGCTCAAGCACGGGGATATGATCCGGTTGCCTGACGCAACATTGCGATTCGAGATTCCGGACGGGGAGGAAACAGAGTTATAAGTAAGGTGCTATGAATTATAAGATTAAAGTTTACAGCATATGGGAATATGGCAGTCGGAAGGACGCAGAAGGGAATCGTCATCAGGAGGACTGTACATTTCCATTGCCGGATGATTTGAAGGACTCCGACAGGACTTTCATCCTTTGCGACGGGATGGGTGGACATGACGCCGGGGAAGTGGCGAGTGCCACTGTCTGCGAGGCTATGGGTGAATATATCCTGAACGATGGTCATGACAAAGAGGGAATCTTTACAGAAGCGGATCTTGATGGAGCCATTGATGCTGCCTTCTCAGCTCTTGACAAGAGAGACAACGGGGCTGAGAAGAAGATGGGAACTACCATGACTTTCCTTAAATTGCATAATGAAGGGGCAACCGTTGCGCATATGGGAGACAGTAGGGTTTATCATATACGTCCCGGGAAAGATGGAAACGATACCGAGTTGTGGGCTACAGAGGATCATTCTTTGGTAAATGATTTAATCAAGATTGGGGAGTTGACAAAGGAGGAGGCGCGCACATCAAGACAGAGGAATGTGATTACCCGCGCCATGCAACCTAACATGGAGCGAAGACCTAAAGCCGACATAAAGCATATTTCAGATATCAGGGCGGGTGACTATTTTTACATGTGTTCCGACGGGATGTTAGAACAGGATGATATGGAGAATGGGGAGAGTCTCAAGAATATCTTTTCACAGGCGGTTGAATCAGACGAGGAAAAGGTTTCCATACTCAGAGAAGTTACCAAACACAATAAGGACAACCACACTGCTTTGATAATCCACATCCTACATGTGGAAGGGGCGGAAGAACAACACCGAGAAAAAACAGAATCTAAATCCGTTCCATCTATTGGTGTTGAACTTGTCGAAGATGAAGAATCATCGGAAGAAACAGGTAAAACGGTAAATGTCATTGAAGATATTAGTTGTCAGGAAGCTTCCGGAAATGAAGAATCTCTTAAAACCAATGCTGTTGTAACTCTTGACAAGAAACCGGTTATTCGTAAGTTTAACATACTGAAATCGAAACCGATTTTGTTAAAGTTGATTCTGAGAGGTATCGGGATTGCTATTGTCGTTGCGGCTTTTATTGTTGGAATAAATTATATTCCATCTTGTAAATAGAAAAATAGTCCGGGTAACTTATGCCACCCAAAATCAAATGTTCCTCACCAACAAAAATAGAACATAAAAATTATTTATCGATGGATACTGGATATTGTCTTCCCAAAGACACATTGTTTCACGGAAGAAGTTATGACTATAAGATCGTAAAGATTCTTGGTCAGGGGTCTTTCGGTATAACATATTTGGCCGCTGTACAAATGCGTGGAGAGCTTGGTTCCATAGATGCTATAGCGTATGTTGCTATAAAAGAGTTCTTCATGCACGAAATCAACGGTCGTGAAGGATCTACTGTCACAAGTGGCAGCAAAACCGGTGTCTACGACAAATACAAGGGTAAATTCATTAAAGAGGCAATCAATCTGTCCAAACTACACCATAAGAATATCATCCGTGTTGTCGAGGCATTTGAAGCCAATAACACCGTCTACTATGTAATGGAATATGTCGATGGAGGTTCACTTGATGACCTTATCAAGGTTTCCAACGGCCTTTCAGAAACAGAGACTCTCAAACTTGCCCTACAAATTGGGGAAGCTTTGAGGTTTATGCACGGCATGAACATGCTTCACCTTGATCTGAAACCATCCAACGTTATGATTCGTGAAGGTGGAGCGGTCTTAATTGATTTTGGTCTTTCCAAGCAATATGATGAAGACGGTAACCCAGAATCAAGTACAACAATTGGTGGTGGCACAGCCGGCTATGCGCCATTGGAACAGACCAACTACACAGACGAAAAGAAAGATGGTCTTCCTATTACTATGGATGTATACGCCTTTGGAGCTACTTTATTCAAGATGCTGACAGGACAGAAGCCTCCCGTAGCCTCCGATATTCTAAATGATGGATTTCCCGAATCCGATCTTTCTGCAAAAGGTGTCAGCAAATGTCTCTCCTCTATTATCTCTAAATGTATGGAGCCCCTACGCAAGAATCGGATCCAATCCATGGATGTTGTTCTTGAAGACTTGAAGATTATGGAGAATGAGCTTAATGAGCGCACTTCATTCGGAGAAAAGAAAGATTTCCAATTCTCCCGATCCCATTATTGCAACCCCAATGATTGTCCTGCATCAGGAATTGACCTGCATATTCAAAAATATCACGACGACTCCATAAAACCGGAATATACGCCTATATCAGATTCTTTTGCCAAGCCGGTCAAAAATAATAACAGGGTGATCTTTTTATTTTTGCTTTTGGCTTTGAGTGTCATTGGCTTATCTGCCTTTTTTATCAGTAGATACAGTAATATAGATTCCGCTTCAGGACAGGCCCAAACGGAAGTTCGTATCGTTTCATCAGATTCAACGCAGTCTTTAGTAACCGAAGACAAGATAGCTATTTCTTCTGATTTCGTTTTGGTCCCTGGAGGCACATTAAAGAACGTTACTGAATGGAGCAAGTCTGATGGTTCTGACCAAATAATATATAATTTACATATTGACAGCTTATATATTTCAAAATATGAACTTACGCAGAAAGGTTATAGACAGATTATGGATACCATTACTGATGCACAAATGACCTACGAAGTTTGGGAACCTAAGAAAAAGTTTATTGAAAAGGGAGATAGTCTTCCTGTTCAATTATTATTAAGGGAGGCCATGGAGTATTGTAATAAAAGGAGCGAATTGGAAGGTTATGATGGATTCTATAAATTCAGTGGTGACACCGTTTCGATTGATGTTAATGGGAACGGATATCGTCTTCCTCATCACATGGAATGGATATTTGCTGCCCAGGGTGGTAATATGTCTAAAGGATATAATTATTCAGGAAGCAATAAATTAAAGGAGGTGGCATGGTATGCCGGTAACAGTGGATTAAAGCCACATAAGGTTGGTCAATTAAAACCCAATGAAATAGGCCTGTATGATATGTCGGGTAATAGTAGGGAATTTAATGGTACTTCCGGGGAATTTGGCTATTGGCATACACCCATGTTTTCCAATGAAGCTTATTTTAGTTACAATCTTCCCGTTAAAAAAGTTTTGAATAAAGATTTTTGGAAAGATTATGGGGAATGGCGAAGTGGTGTTCGATTAGTATTAATCCCCAAGAATATTACAAATAATAATCTATTATTAAAAAGTAAAAAGCAACATTCATCGGAATATTGGTAAATTTCGTAACAGAGGAAACAGGTCTGACCGATGCTTATATTGAGCACTACCAATTTAATAATGTTATAATTAGGGATAACAATATATGAATCTCGAAGAAGGATCCACGTTGAGAGGTGGCAAATATAGGATAGAAAAGGAACTCGGAAACGGTACTTTTGGGATTACCTACCTTGCGACAGTAAAAGTTGAGGTTCAAGGATCTCTTGGCAAGATGGAAGTCCCAGCTAATGTCGCAATTAAGGAGTTTTTCATAAGCAAACGTAATTCACGAGGTTCGGACTGTCATACAGTCATAGGGACAGATGGTAAGGATTGGGAGATGTATCGGATAAGATTCCGAAAGGAGGCAGAGAATCTTACCAAACTCGACCACCCTAATATAGTTAAGGTATTGGATGTGTTTGATGAGAATTGCACCACCTATTTTGTGATGCAATATGTGGATGGCGAAAATCTTAATGACTATCTGAAACGGAATCATCCTTTGGAGGATTCAGAGGCAGTTGAGATTGTTCGGACAGTTGGCGGGGCACTCCAATATATGCACGACAGGCGCATCCTTCATCTTGATTTGAAGCCGGGTAATATAATGAGGTCAAAGGAAGGTAAAATCTACCTGATTGACTTCGGGCTATCCAAGCAGTTTACCGATGAGGGGAATCAGGCGACAAGTTATGAATTTGGAAAAGGCACAAAAGGATATGCGCCTATAGAGCAGGATGCAGAAGGACTGAGAGAAGGTGAATTTGCACCTACTCTTGATGTTTATGCTCTCGGAGCAGTTTTATTCAAATTGCTGACAGCAAATACTCCTCCTTTGGCATTATCTGTTCTATCCAATGGGCTACCGACAGAATCTTTGAAAAAATACAATCGCTCCCAGCACCTTATAGATGTCATAATAAAAGCGATGGCACCATTAAAAAAAGAGAGATGTCAAAGCATCCTTGAGTTCCTAAATATCCTCAATAATCATCCATATCAAGAAGAATCCACAGAGTTGACAGTAGTATCTATAGAAGAGTCAAGAGATTATGATTATAAAAAGAAATATGAAATTCTTCTGGATGAACAACTCACAAAGGTTAGGAAGATTGAAGATGATTGGAACCGAGAGAAATATGCTTATAATATTTCACGCTTTAAACAAGTAGTCAACGAACTCGATGAAATTAACTACGATGTTAAAAAATTGCACAGCAAAGCAGTGTTGGATATTGGTACAGAGATTGAGAAGCCTAAACTTATTGATTTAATCGAATCTATAACGTCTGGTATATATGATGATTTCAGCGAACTGATTTTAGGAGAGGATCTATTTAATACAGATCCATTCAAAGCTTTTGAATTGTATAAAAAGTGGGCTGAAAAAGGTTATGCAGAGGCAAATTATAAATTGGCTTTAATGTATGCTGAAGGTCGAGGTGTTGAGAGGAGTTATATTAATGCTGATAATTTAGTAAAGAAAGCAGCTGAACAAGGTCATCCTGAGGCTCAATTTAGATGGGGGATGATGCTTCCTACAATTAAGATGAATCATACAGGTACTGGTTTTGAGAGGAGTGATATGCAGAGTGATAATTGGATTAAGCAATCAGCAGAGCAAGGATACGCTGAAGCACAATACGCTTTGGGGGCCAAATATCATTTTCGTGAGCAAAACTTTAAAGAAGCTTCAATTTGGTACAGGAAAGCTGCTGAACAAGGTCATACACTCGCACAATGGAGATTAGGATTAATGGGGTTAGATGAAGAAAAAGCTTCAATTATTAATTCTGATTCTACTGAAAGTATAAATTGGTTAAAAAAAGCGGCAAAGGAAGATGGTTACGATTCTTTTACACTGGGTCTCTTATATGAGACGGGGGGATTATTAAAAAATGGGTCAGATGTTATTAACTTAAAAATAGAAAAGAATTATTTTGAGGCTTTAAAATGGTATAATAATGCAATCAATAAAGGAGTGAATTATGCAAAATTCCATTTAGCTATAGCATATTTCCATGGACGGTTAGGATTAGATCGAGATGTGAATAAAACATTTTCTATGATTCGAGATTTATACCTAATTACGAATGAGGAAAAATATGAAAAGAGAACAAAATGGAGCACAAAATGGGCAAATGCATACGCTCTCAATTATGCTTATATGCTTTATCGAGGAGTAGGGACAACACGTGAAAGGAACCTTGCAAAGAGAATTTATAAGAAATTAATAAAAGCATTAGGTTCTGATTGTTTCTTTAATATCAAAGACTATATGAGATTTTTTTATAATCCTTTTTTTCAATCAGATGCCCTTAAGTCCTGGAATAAGTCATTTGAAGATTATGACGCCTGGTTATCTAAGATGATTGACTTAGCTAATCCTGGTATTGCATATATTTAATTTTATGTCATTGAGACAAGAAAAGATTGTAACTAAAATGGCCAATCAAAGATCTTGAAACTCATTTCGTGGACTAATCCTACCATTTGATACAGGATGCTTCAAAAAACTTGGAAGCAGAGAATCGGGATA
>CAZMHE010000042.1:0-17122 GCA_964566015.1 uncultured Sangeribacter sp.
TCTTCTGT
The DNA here is from genome assembly GCA_964566015.1 of uncultured Sangeribacter sp. GTDB lineage: Bacteria > Bacteroidota > Bacteroidia > Bacteroidales > Muribaculaceae > Lepagella. The sequence goes on from CAZMHE010000042.1 coordinate 9, forward strand.
TAACCTTAAAATCTAATACCATGAAAAACTCAATGCAAAATTACAAAATATTTTTCAAACTATGCTATATAACATAAAAATTTTACTCCATTTTAATATTTTTTAATTTTACATACAGTTTCAGGTATAGATTTTGCATTTTATAACTTTTTCATCCTTCACCATCCCACATATTTGATTGCATTATCACTCCATGAAATCTGCGAGTCTATTGAAGAACGAGGGATCCTCACCTGTGGTGAGATCTACAAGCTTGCCCTCCGGATTAATGATAGCCTTGGTCGGAAAACCCTCTATCCTGTAATCCTCATAGAGCTTACGGTCATTGCCGTTGTAAAGATTAAGCCAGGGAATCTGATGTTTCTCCACTCCGGCTCTCCAGTCAGCTTCCGGTTCGTTGCAGTCGATGCCGATGATCACGAGTTTATCTCCATACTTTGAATAAGCCTCCTTCAAAGCAGGGAAACCCTTGATACACCATCCGCACCAGCTCCCCCAGAAGTCAAGCACAACCCATCTACCACGGAAATCGGAAAGACTAACCTTCTTACCCTGCAGGTCTGTAAGGGTAAAATCCGGAGCAGTGATTGTGCCGGATGCAACTTCTTTCCTTCGCTCCACTTCTTTCTCCCTCTCCTGAAGCATATTCTCCACATCCTTATTGTAGAGATCCGCATACGGCATCAGTATAGATTTCTTTGCTTCAGGCGAAAGCCTGTCATAGTAGACCTTGAAATCGTCTCCGCTGAGCTCAAGGATGGCGTAGGCGACCGCATGGCTATCCGGATGATCGGACACGAATTTCTTTATGGCCTTGTCATATCTATCCATATAGGTATGTGCCTGTTCCTCGGTCACGTTATCGGATTTGCTCAGAAGATCCATATATTCCTCGCGAATCGGCATTGTCATGGAATTGAGCGTGGTTATATCATCCATCAGGGGGCTACCGCTCACCGTGTACGAGAGAGGTTCGAAAGAGGAGATATTCACCGTTATAGTCTCACCCGGAGAGGCATAGAATTCCGGTTGCATCATCGAGGGTGTCGGCGACTCTATATTATAGCGGGCCGCCCCCGATTTATCAAGAGCCATTTTTGCCACACCGTTTTCTATATTTAGTGTGTCATACACAACCTTCAGATCATCCTGGCTTTTTGCATTGAAGGCATTTTCGATTGTGACATGACTCACAACGATGTTCGGCTCATTAAAGCCGTCCGGCAGATTGATGGTGACATCTCCATTCTCGTTCCCGCAGGAAGCAAGGAGAAGTGATAATGAAGCTATTGAAAGAAATTTCCTCATGAATTAATTTTGAATGTTACTGGAATAAGTTTGCTGAGAAGGGAAAACCTTGCCCAAGAACTGAAGACGATGGTCAGAAATCAAACTCCTCAAGTGTAAGAGTGGAATATTTCTGAAGCTCGGGGACGAGTCGCTTGAAATGCTCCGACTCCATGTGGGCTTTCAGGTCTTCGCGTGATTCCCAGGTCTCGATGATCATGAATCTGTCATCATTTGTCTTTGACACATAGAGATCGTAATCGATGCATCCCTTATCGTGGAGAGATAGTGACACGAGTTCAACTGCTGCTTTCACAAGCTTGTCGCGATTTTCGTAGGTCTCCACAATCATTGAACAATTCAAACGTACCATTTCGATAATATTTTATTGTTTTATAGATGTTATGCCGCAACCACTTACCATACCTGATTGGATAGAGGCGCAGTTGTGCGGCAAAGAGGCAATATGTCTCTTAATTTTTCAACGCCGTAAACCCTCCGAGAGTTCAGTGTTACTCCTCTATAATAGGTTTTTATTAACAATATCTCTATTATGACAAAAAATCTGAAAGATCAACCAGAACCTTAACTGAGAATTACTTGTTTTAAAGAAAACTTATAAAAAATTAAATTATGATTAGACATACATTCGCCGAGGGAATCACCAGATATTGGTGGCTACCTCTTCTTACAGGCTTGATTTGCGTCGCTTTGGGAATATGGACGATTTCCTCACCCTCACAGGCGCTCCCGGTGATAGCAATGACTTTCGCAGTCTGCCTTTTATGTGTCGGAATTTTTGACGCAATCTGGGGCATCTCCACATCAAAGGTAAACCCCGGTTGGGGATGGGACATATGTGTGGCCGTCATTGACATCGTCGCAGGCATCTGGATGCTTAATCTCTCACCGGCACAGATGACTATGGCCTTCCTTTACATTGTCGGAATCTGGCTGATATTCGCCGCATTCAACGGCATCAGCACAATATTCGCCGTTTCCACGTTTAATCCTGTGGCTTCAGTACTCGCGTTCATCCTCCTTTTAGGAACCCTCTTCTTCAGTTTCTGGCTCATCATGAACCCTGTCGGATTAGGAGTCACCGCCTGGATCTGGATCGGTATCGCGCTCTGTTGCTACGGCGTCTTCAGGATAGCCCTCGCCTTAAAAATTAAGAGTTATAGAAACAGGCTCTCTTGAAATTGAAATCTTCAGAAAAAAATAATTCAATTCCGTAAGTCATGACGACGGCATCCCCGGTTTCGGTAGTGCCGCCGTCTTTCATCTTCTAACCGGAACACTATAAACCCACTTCAAACCATGCAACCGATCATAAGACATTTTACTGACGACGATCTCTACAAATTCACAATGTGTTGTGCCGTCATCGACAATTATCCACGCACTCAGGTGCGCTATAAATTCAATGACCGCAACAACACCATCTATCCCCCCGGCTTTGCCGAGGAACTGCGTAAACAGGTCAGGATGCTCGAGGATCTCGTCATCTCAGACGAGGAAGTGAATTTCATGAAGAGGAGGTGCGTTTATATCCCTGATTGGTTCTATAGTTTTCTAAAGGGTTTCCGTTATGATAGTCGCTGGGTGCGGATAAATCAGGATGCCGAGGGGCATCTTGACGTGGAGTTCGAGGGATTCTGGAGCAACACCATTCTCCTTGAGGTAAAGGTTCTCGCCATTATCTCCGAGCTATACTATCTCATGACCGGAGAATCCGGCTCCCTTGACTATGACATTTTCTACTCCCGCACATTTGAAAAAGGGAGACGCCTTCTCGAAGCGGGATGTTCTTTCAGCGACATGGGCACAAGGCGGCGTGCGAGCTTCCGTTCGCAGGATACTGCCGTGCGAGCTCTTCGCGACAGCTATCTCTCCGGGGAAACAACCGGGAGATTCGTCGGCACAAGCAATGTCTATCTTGCAATGAAATATGACCTGACCCCCATCGGCACTATGGCACATGAACTGATCTGCGCTATCGCCGGCATGTACGGGCCTCAGATGGCCAATCACCTTGCGATGGAGGCATGGTCACGCACCTACAGGGGAGCTCTCGGGACATTCCTATATGACACCTATGGCTGGAAGATTTTCTCTCTTAATTTCTCTGAGGACTATGCCAATATGTTCAAGGGTCTTCGTGTTGACAGCGGGGAGAACCTTGAACAACTCGACCTGATTGTCGCCAAATACCGTAGCCTCAATATCGACCCTGCTACAAAGCAGGTGATCTTCAGCAATGCACTTGATGTGGACCGGGCCATAGAACTTCAACGCAAAGCCTGTGGAAAATGCATACCCTCATTCGGGATAGGCACACATTTCACCAACGATTTTCCCGGTGTGAAACCCCGTAATATAGTCATCAAACTCGTGGATGTAAAAATCACCGAGTCCTGGCCTTTCTATTGCGAGACCTGCAAACTCAGTGAGGATAAGGGGAAGTATTCAGGCAATCCGGCGACCGTGAAACGCTTCCGCGAAGCCATCCATATGGAGGGCTGAATATGTCTTGGATTGTAGACCGGTATCAGTTGGTCTTGTTCTTGCGTGATCTTATCGGCTTGATCCAGAAAGCCACACGGATAAGCACGATAAGCGAGATAGCCACAACCGCTCCCGTCCAAGCCGGATCGAGATATTTCATCAGCTGAATGTATTCCAGCAGGGCAAACGTCACGCAACACACCACAAAAGAGATGTAGCCAAAGGTACGCGACGATTCAAAGGTCCTGACAACAAGTATTCCTACGCCGAAAATGGCCATTAGGATCCACATGAAAATTTCCATAATAATCTTATTAAGTTTATAGGGTTTTAAAATAAAACGTATTTGAGTAAGTATTTGTTGAGAAGTTGGATTTCATACAAACCCGTTGAGGTCTCCGGACGTTGTAATAATATGAAAAAACCTGTTCTCATATTGCTTAATCTGATGCTCGGAATCTCTGTCACCACTGCAGCCGAGCTGAAAGACTCTGTACACGTCTATTTCAGACAATCACACATAAATATCGATCCACACCTTTACGGCAACGGGAGTCGTCTCGATTCGATTTTCAATAAGATTGCAACCGATACATCTTCCTATGCACTCCGTCATGTCTATGTCACCGGAGCGGCCTCTCCCGAGGGAACGGTAAGGATCAACGAATACCTGTCCCGGCGAAGGGCTTCCGCCATATTTGACCTTTTCCGTGACAAAGGTGTTCTTCGTAATGATTCCGCCACTACATTCAATTATCTCGGACGTGACTGGATCGGTCTGAGGAGGATGGTCGGGGCTGACAAGGAAGTCCCTTATCAGCAGGATGTCCTTGAACTTCTCGACCGTATCACTGACAATGGCACAAGGAATCCTTCCGACAAAGTGAAGCATCCCCTCGAGGCTCTCAAGAACCTTCACGGTGGCGAGCCTTACAGCTATCTGTATTCAAATATCTTCCCGGAGCTGCGTGCATCAAGACTTGTCGTGGAATACGATCCGATAGTCCGCAAGATGGCCTTTAATGTCCCCGACCTCAATATTACCGATATATGTCTCGTCCCGGAAATTGAGACCGTCACGTATCCGGTGCCGGTTCCGGCTATTCCTGAAGTGAAGCAATGCCGCCCCTTCTATATGGGGGTAAAGACCAACCTTCTGCATGACGCACTTCTCATCCCCAACGTCGGAGTGGAATTTTATGTAGGCAAGAACTGGTCGGTCACCGCTGATTGGAACTACGGTTGGTGGGATGTTGACCGCACTCATCATTACTGGCGTGCATATGGAGGCACACTCGGTGTGCGCCGATGGTTTGGCAAGAAGGCGGAAGAGAAACCACTCACAGGTCACCATCTCGGTCTCTTCGCAGGAGCTGTCACCTACGACTTTGAATTCGGGGGCACCGGGATAATGGGTGGTAAACCTCACGGCACACTCTGGGAGCGCGCTAACTTCATCAGCGGAATTGAGTATGGTTATTCACTCCCTATCGCCCGGCGGTTAAACCTTGATTTCACTATCGGCTTCGGTTACCTTGGAGGTAAATACTACAAATACGTTCCTGAAGACGGATTATACGTTTGGAAATCGACCCACCGCCTCAATTGGGTTGGTCCGACAAAAGCAGAAATTTCTCTCGTATGGCTTCTTGGATGCGACAACTATAACCGACGCAAATAACATTCAGATTCATAAACACACAATCAACCCCGGCAATCCTTCGATTGCCGGGGTTGATTGTGTGTTTATCACTCAGTATGATTTTCACTCAGCTACGGGGCGGACACTGAATGCGTGGAAGACAGGGTCGGTCGGGTGTTGCACTCCGGATGCATTGATCACCAACGTGAAGGCATCCTTGCGGGTCGAACCCATCCTGCCGGCCCAGAGGGCTGATCGGTCTCCAACGCCATCAAGCAGTCCGTTGGAAGATGCTCTGTATCCGAGTGGCTGGAATAATAATGGTGCCCCTCCGTCATTCAGGTCAAGGGAGAATGCTCCATCCACCATGCTTACACTCTTTAGATTCTTGAAATGGTCACTCAGGGAGATGAAAACGGTGCCATAAGGAACCATCAGACCCACAGGTGACGGATCATAGATCGATTTCTCGAATTTTGTCGAAGAGTTCTGCGAATTCCATAGGTTGGTGTAATCAAGTGCCGGACTGTCAGTGCTTGCTGTTCCCGCTGAATGGGCTGACTTCACCATCACGTCAGGATTCTGTATCTCCCATGACAAAAGATCGGAGATATTGGCGTAATCTTGCATGGGCAAAACTTTTTTCTCCTGATGATCGGGATTATACCATTGCTTGATAGAAGACATCATCGGGTCTTTCCTGCCATACTGATAGAACGTGTTACATTCGGGCGTGGTCAGTGTTGTCGACGTCTGATCGATCAGAACGGTCTTGGTGAGTGGTTCAAGATCATCAGGCACATTCGTCTGGGTGAATCTGAGCCGTACGGAAGTCTCAGGAAATTCCACTACGTCACCCCCGCCGACATAACCGATATTTTCCGTCAGCATACTGTATTGCTTACCGTCGAGCGTGAAGTCACGTCTTGAAGTGGCGGTGTCGAGTGAAGTGAACCAAAGCTGCCAGCTCCAGATGATCCTACCATCATTATCCCTGACTCCGACGATAGCGTTACCTTCGCGGATGGTATTTTGAGGAATATTGAATGTTAGTGATTTCCCGTCTGAAGAGATAGCCACATCGCGCACGAGTCTCAACTCATCTTCCCATACAAGAACCGCATCTTTGGGCTTGAAACCGGTATTCTCATAAATGTAAGGAGATGTGATTGCATTTCCAAGATGATTTGTAAAGTTATGAAGCGTGTTTCTCGTGTGTGAGTTATAGGTATATGCCTTTTCGTTGACGGATCCATTCTTTATGGCATTACCGTAGACAAGGGGGATTGAATATTTCCCCGGTGCCGAAATGACATAAGTGTTTGCCGTGTTCTCAATGGCGGGAGCGCCATTTGAAGAACCGAGACTGTAAGGAGTATAACCTGACGACTCGTTGATGTCGGAGGCAGACTGGAGTGCCCGGCTCACCGGTGATATCTGATGGAAAATCAGATCGTCCATATCCGTTGAGATGGAATAATCACTAACCCCCTCCCCGGAAACCGGGAAATCAACAATCCATGAAGGAGAGTCAATGACATTTCCATTCTCATCGACAAACTCAGCTTTCCATTCAATATCTGAGGTTTCTCCTCCTCTCGTCAGCGTACTCTTCACCGTAAATGGAAGGGTTGTGCCATAATAAGGTGAATGAAATTCGCCGGAGACATCAAGGATAAGTGAGTCGCTGTCAGGATTTCCTGAAATCTTATATGTATATGTCTTACCCGCCTCCCATTGCTGACCGGCGAGTGTCCCCTTCAGAGTGTAATCTTTCCCATCGCTTTCAATCACCATCTCCACGGAGACATCATCTCCCAAAGACTGGGGCAGGAGAAGGAATGTATTCTCTCCCTCGGTTATCATTGTTCCGGCCTCGACGTACTGTCCCCCTTCGGCTGCACCAAGAGCCTTGTTGACATCCACGGTATAGGTAGCATTGCCTGAGAGGCCGCTCCATCCGGCAGTCTCGAGATCCATAGTAGCTGAATCATTGACTCCGGAGATCGTGATCGATTTCACGGTGCATGGAGCGAGCTCGCCACCCGCAGCAAATCTTATAGCTGAGAGCGCATGATCGAATGTAAGGTTGCAGGGAGAGGAACCGGCATCTTTTGGTTGAGCCACAAGAAAATCAAACTGGTCAGTCACATTTGCAGGCACCTTGAACCCGATGGCCGGAGCCTCATCCGTTGATGGGAGGGAGACTATACCCTCCGCATCACCACTCTCCCGATAGGGAGAATAGGCTGTAAAATGAAGTTGTCCGTCTCCGGGCCAATGATACTCCTGAATGGGAGCCCACGAGTTGCTTTTCTCAATGTCAACATTGAACATGTAGTCGGCCTTCTCCGAATCAGAGTCAGTCCGGCGGCTGAAAACACCGAATGATTCGATGGTTGAAGCGTCGGTCAGTGTCGAACGGGTTTCCCCCGCCCTTTCCGGCTCCGTGTTTATGCCGTCAGATATTTCCGGCACAAGCCATAGAGCCCTGTCTCCTCCGGTGAGGGGCATCGGTCGGTATGAGCCGTCTGAAGAGCCGCTCCTCGTCAACATGTTTGACGTGGTCACCGTGAACGAGACCGATTGGCTCCTGTCTCCACCCGAAGGGGTGAGATCATCGGAGCAGGATGAGGATATGGCGGCTATCAGTACTGCCATTCCGGCGAGATAAGGAATCTGTAGACGCATAATATTGAAAAAAGGCCCGGAGGGGTGATTGACCGATCCGGGCCGTCTTAATTGTTTGAATAATTATTTACCTTTCAGACGTTTATTTTCCATTACTCGGCAGTCTGACTTTCGGTGTTGTCCGTACCGGTATCCATCGGGAGATCAATGGCTGAATTATCCCATTCGGTTACGTCAACAGTGAATTTGATGGGGCCACCGAGGACAGGCTTACCCGGATCAGGATCGTGAGGATCCACATAACCGGCACCGTGTGTCAGGTCAAGGGTATAGATATATTTCTTACCGGGTTCCCAGTTGGTGCTGATAGGAATTGCAGCCCAGTCACAATCTGCATCTGAGGGGAAGGGATAAACCTGAGCACCGGCCACTGTGTTGATTTTAAGCTTGATCGAGAGATAAGCACCCTGTGAAGCGTTTGAAGCATCATTTGTAGGATCCCAGGCGGTAAGCTGCTGAGGAAGGATCATCACTGCGCCCTCGCTGCCCATGACGCTCTGAGCGGCTGAACCGAGTTTAACGGGTGTTGTGTAGGTCTCGTCGTAGATTGACTTTTCTGTGCCGAGAGTCCAGTCGTTGGTCGTGAAATCAAAATCACCCTTTGATACGGGTTCGCCGACACGCACGCCACTCACTTCATAAGTGTATGCTTCATTATCAGTCTTGGCGAGAACCTCGATCTGAACAAGACGGTGGTCAAAGGTAAGGGGCACACCGGTCTGTTCGTTGGTCGACTTCTTGCCGGTAGCGTTAGCGGTGATGAAGTCAATCTGGTCAGCCACATTGCTGGCAGGTGAGAATCCGGTCAGGGTCTTGGCCTCCGGCGTGAGTGTAACCGTACCGCCGGGATTTGACGGCGCATATGCGAAGAAGGTCAGCTCTGAATCGTCTCCGAGCCAATTGTATTCCGGTGTAGAAGTGAAATAGCTGTCGCTACCTTTGGTGAACTTAGTGTCGTTGAAGAACTGGGAGTCACCGAGGAAAGCCGCCACATTTATCTCCGAGAGGTTGGCGTTTGTGATCTCGGTTGAACGTGTGCCCATAGATGAGCGGAATGAGATGGCGTTGTCTCCGCTCTTCGCGGTGTCGACCGGTTCATCGCTTGAACAGGAAGCGAGCCCTGAAGCAACAATTGCTGCTGTTGCGATAAGGAATGACTTTTTCATAATTCTGAAGTTTTTGTTTTTATATAATCTTTTATAGTATAATCTTAAATTCTCTTTAATTTAATCAGACTCCCATGTCAAGACCGACATCCACATTGCTCCAGTCATTGACATCCGGTATGAGCCCCGCTCCGCCACTGAGTGGTTTCGGTATATCCAGACCCTTCACGATGATATGAACATGATGAGGATCGTGAGCCGTGCGGATCTGATCCGTGACTTTGTAACTATAATAACGTTTGGAACCGTCGGAAAGGATCATGTAAACTGAAAGAAAATGATCTCCTTCGTCATTCGGAACTTCCCCAAGCGTCTTGAATTCTCCGTGTAGAGTTGAATCAGGAATATCCGCGCTCAAAGTGAAGGGGAAAGTGACCTTGCTTGACGATGTGGTCTTTCTTCCGGGAAGCCATCCTCTTGACATTCCGGAGAGTGTGGCATCAATCTCGATCCCCGTTGAGTAGGTAATATTCTTCACGTCGATAATATCCACGGTATAATAGCAGATTCCGTCTGCAGGATAAAAAGTGAAGACTTTCTCCTTGTCATCAGGATTGAGCAGAAGATTTTCCTGTGAGTCGGTCCAGAGAGTCTCCGGCGTTCGGGCATGTGGTTCTTCCTCACTTTCGGGGGCACGGGGGATATTCCTCGTCACGGCTCCTGAAGCTTGCAACTCATAGGCGGGGGCGGTGTAAATCTCAAGATTCTCATAATCATCCGTGTTTGAAAACCTCACCCAATCCGTATTGTCGCTATTGAAAGCCACACCCATGTAAGAGTCAGGCGGGAGAGTCACGTGTCCGCCGTCACGTCCTGTGAAATCGAAGCGGATATTCTGATCGTTCCTTGTTGGAAACAGCAAGACAGCCATAGAAGCGGGATTGGCTTCGGGATCATTCTGCCAGTCGAACGCTACTCTTACATCCCTGCGCTCGGGATTCTCAAAAAAGAGATCCTTGTGGCGACAGGATACAAGAAGCGGCCCTAAAATGACAGAAGCACAAAAGGCTTTGATCAATATGTGGCGCTGTACTGTTTTCATAATTTATAGTTTCGATATTAAAACAAAACTTCATTTGGGATAGTTCGAAATTTTAACATAAAAATCTCTTCAGCTAATATTTTGCCAAATTCGGGGGTTTCGGGTGTTATTTCGAGGGTTTAGGGTGATAGTATGGGGATTTTTTACTAAATTTGTGGGAAGAAAAAAACCTTTAACCTGAATCATGAGAAAAAAACTTGTAATTCTGTCCCTAAGTCTCCTCCCTGTCTGTTTTGCCGCTGACGCTGCGAAACCAGACGTCAATGTTTCAAAAGTGCATGTCGCAGACCTCGGCAACGGCAAATATCGCAATCCTATCATCGACGCGGACTATTCAGACCCTGATGTGGTGCGTGTTGGCTCTGACTATTATATGACTTCCTCGAGCTTCGCCAATCTTCCGGGCTTGCAGATCCTTCACACCAACGATCTTGTCAACTGGGAGATAGTAGGCACGGCGCTTGAAAAATATCCCGATTCAGCTTTCGATGTCCCGAGCCACGGCAACGGTGTCTGGGCTCCATCCATCCGTTACCACGACGGTGAGTTCTATATCTGCTATGGTGATCCCGACAGAGGTATATTCATGATCAAGACACGCGACCCTCGCGGTCATTGGGATGAGCCAATGCTCATATATCCTGTGAAGGGTGTGATTGACCCCTGCCCCTTCTGGGATGAAGACGGCAAGGCATATATCGCGCATGGCTATGCAGGGAGCCGCGCAGGCGTGAAAAGTATCATCGGAATGATCGAGATGAAACCTGACGGTACAGGTGTCATCGGTCAGGACCGGGTCATCTATGACGGTCACCTTGAGAATGAGACGATCGAGGGTGCCAAGATGTATAAGCGTGGGCCCTGGTATTATATCTTCTCACCTGCTGGTGGTGTCGCCACAGGTTGGCAGGTTGTTATGCGCTCCAAGAATCCATGGGGTCCCTACGGAGTTAAAACAGTCATGGCTCAGGGTGACACTGACATCAACGGCCCTCACCAGGGTGCATGGGTCGATACCCCCGACGGAAAGGAAGACTGGTTTATCCATTTCCAGGACAAGGGTCCCTACGGACGCGTCATCAATCTCGAGCCTATGGTCTGGAACGAGGATGGTTGGCCTGTCATCGGTGAAGACCCTAAGGGTACAGGATGCGGCACACCCGTGCGCACTTATAAAAAACCTAATGTAGGGAAGACTTATCCCGTCTCCACCCCCGCTGATTCAGATGAGTTCAATTCCACGACTCTCGGACTGCAGTGGCAATGGAACGGCAACCCTCAGCCCCTCTGGTATTTCTGCGACGCCAATGCCTCACAGCTCCGCCTCTTCACCCACAACACTCCCGGCGCGAAGACACTCTATGACATGCCCAACATGCTCATGCAGAAATTCCCTACCGAGAATTTCACCGCTACTGCAAAGGTTGAGTTCAAACCCCGTATGAAAAACGGTAAGATGGAGGTAGGCGAACGTGCCGGACTTGTCGTGATGGGCTACAACTATGCGACTCTCTTCCTTGAAAGCCGCGAGGATGGCATCTACCTTGTGGAGGCTGATTGTGTGAAAGCCAACAAGGGTGCGGATGAAACTACTGTTGACGCCGTGAAACTCAACGACGGAAAGGTATATCTCCGCGCTCAGGTCAAGATGGTCGGGAAAAAGAATCCTACACAGAAACCTGACTATAAATGTGAGGTGACGTTCTCATATAGCCTCGACGGCAAGAAGTTTAAGAATTTCGGCCGCGCGATGGATGTGCGCGAGGGTCACTGGATCGGTGCCAAGGTCGGTCTTTACGCAGTCCGCCCCTGGCTGAGCAACGATAGCGGTTGGCTTGATGTCGACTGGTTCAGAATCACCAAATAATACATATCCAAAGTCTTACAATCCAAAGTAAATCAAGAATAATTCCGATGAAAAGAATTGTCACGATTTTGGCGATGATCTTCCTTCTTGCGGGAGTGCAGATGAATGCCGCCCAATACATGAGGGAGATAACGGTAGACGCTGCCGGGAATGGAGATTTCAAGACCATCGGGGAGGCTCTCGAGGCTATCCGCGCATATATGGATTACCGCACAACGGTCAATATCAAGAACGGCACATATAATGAGAAGGTGATAATCCCGGCTTGGCTTGAGAATGTTGACTTTGTCGGCGAAAGCCCCGAGGGTGTCATCATCACCAACAATGATTATGCAGCCCTCAACAATATGGGCACTTTCCGCACATACACGGTGCGTGTAGACGGTCACCACATCACATTCAAGAACATCACATTCCGCAATAATGCCGGTCGCGTAGGTCAGGCCGTGGCCCTTCACACCGAAGGTGACGACCTCACTTTTGAGAATTGCCGCCTCCTCGGCAATCAGGACACCCTTCTCACCGCAGGGCGTGGTGCCAAACTCCGCTTCAAGGATTGCTACATCGAGGGCACGACCGATTTCATTTTCGGCCCCTCATCCGCCCTCTTTGAAGACTGCACGATCCACAGTCTCGCCAACTCCTACGTAACTGCGGCCTCGACTCCGGAAGATGTGGAGGTGGGATATGTGTTCAATCGCTGCAAACTCACTGCCGAACCCGACGTCAATAAGGTAATGCTCGGGCGCCCCTGGCGTCCTTATGCCGCCACGGCGTTCATCAATTGCGAGTTGGGGGGACACATCGCCCCCGTGGGTTGGCACAACTGGAGCAACCCCGACAACGAGAAGACAGCCCGCTACTCCGAATTTGGAAGCACCGGAGTGGGAGCTGCCAAGAAAAGCGAGCGTGCCCCCTGGAGCCGTCAGCTCACGACTGATGAGGCCGAGGCGATGGTAGCTTTCTTCGATGCCCCTAAAGCTAAGGAAACAACAACTATATCTGACAAAAAGCAAACCAAGAAATCCACAAAGAAAAAATAACTGATAAATAATAATTCCAATGAAAGTACTTAACAAACTGACCGCCCCAAAAGCGACGGCTCCCGAAAAGATCATTCAGTTCGGTGAAGGCAACTTCCTCCGCGCGTTCGTTGACTGGATTGTCAAGAATATGAATGAGACCACTGACTTCAACGCTTCTGCCGTAGTGCTTCAGGGCACTCCGAATGATTTCGCCATGAAGCTTCTTGCGGCTCAGGATTATATGTATCATGTAAACCTTCAGGGTCGCCTCGACGGTGAGGTGGTCAATTCTTTCAAGCGTATAGACGTGATCAGCCGCGGCCTTTCCCCCTGGGGACAATGGGACGCAGTGCTCGGTCTTGCGGTGCAGCCGGAAATCCGCTTCGTAATCTCCAACACAACCGAGGCCGGCATCACATTCGATCCAGAGTGCAAGCTCGCCGACGCTCCGGCTTCTTCCTATCCCGGCAAGCTCACACAGATGCTCTATGCCCGTTATCAGGCTTTCAACGGATGCAGCAGCAAGGGTCTCATCATCATGCCCTGCGAGCTCATTTTCGAGAACGGACACCACCTCAAGGAGTGTGTCAATAAATACATCGACCTCTGGCGTGACGACTTCGGTACCGACTACGAGGGATTCAAGGAGTGGTTCAACAAATACAACTATGTATGCTCCACTCTCGTTGACCGTATCGTACCCGGATTCCCCCGCAATGAGATCGGTGCTATCCAGGAGAAACTCGGCTACAAGGATAATGTAGTGGTTCAGGGTGAAGCTTTCCACCTCTGGGTGATCGAGCGTCCCGAGAACATGAGCATCGAGAAGCTCCGTGCCGAATTCCCCGCAGAGAAGGGTGGCCTCAATGTCATCATCACCGATTCCGAGGCTCCCTACCACGAGCGCAAGGTGACACTCCTCAACGGCCCCCACACCGTTCTCTCACCGGTAAGCTACCTTTCAGGTGTCAATATCGTGCGTGATGCCTGCAACCACCCCGTTATCGGCAAATACATCTACAAAGTGCAGTTTGAGGAACTTCTCCCAACCCTCAATCTCCCCGCTGACGAACTCAAGAAGTATGGCGAGAGTGTGCTCGAGCGTTTCAACAATCCTTATGTAGACCATCAGGTGACGAGCATCATGCTCAACTCATTCCCCAAATTCCAGACCCGCGACCTCCCCGGCCTCAAGACATATCTCGAGCGCAAGGGTGAGCTCCCCAAAGGTATAGTGATGGGTCTCGCTGCCATCATCACATATTATAAAGGTGGCACACGCGAGGACGGAGCGCCGATCACTCCGCAAGACGACCAGAAGATCATGCAACTCCTCGCTGACCTCTGGGCCACAGGAGACACCCGCAAGGTAGCTGAAGGTGTACTTGCCGCCGATGAACTCATCTGGAAAGACCACGGCAATCTCAACGAGATACCCGGTCTCACCGACATGGTTACGGCTTACCTCGATGCCATTCAGGAGAAGGGTATGCTCAAGGCAGTTGAAGATATTCTCTGAATCACTATATTTGAGATGAAAGACTATATAAAGATCAATCCGGCAGACAACGTTGCCGTAGCAATCAATCCCCTTTCCAAAGGATACACTGCGGAGATTGACGGCGACACAATAACGCTCGTTACTGACGTGCCTGCCGGCCACAAGTTCGCCCTTAGCGACATCGCCGAGGGTGAAAATATCATAAAATACGGATTCCCTATCGGTCACGCTCTCCACAGCGTGGCCAAGGGAACTTTCCTTGATCATAACGATATCCGCACCAATCTCGCCGGCACTCTCGACTATAGCGGTGTCAGCCGCAAACCGGTAGCTGTCGGTGCTTGTCCGGTAGGAGAACTGACTTTCGAAGGGTTCCCTCGCAAGGATGGTCAGGTCGGCGTCCGCAATGAAATATGGGTAATCCCGACTGTAGGTTGTGTCAACGGTATTGTAAAGCAGATTGTTGACAGACTCAACGCCGAGACCGGAGCTGAAGGTGTCGACGGAATTTTCGGATTCCCACATAATTACGGTTGCTCCCAGCTCGGCGGCGACCACGAGAACACCAAGAAGATTCTCCGCGATATGGTTCACCATCCCAATGCAGGTGGTGTGCTTGTCGTAGGTTTAGGGTGCGAGAACAATCAGCCCGCAGTCTTTAAGGAGTTCTGCGGAGAATATGACGAGGACCGCGTCAAATTCATGGTGTGTCAGGAAGTCGAGGGTGACGAAGTTGAATACGGACTCTCTGTCGCAAGAGCACTCTATGAGCAGGCAAAGCAGGATAAACGTGTTGTCACCCCTGCCTCAAAGCTCCGTATCGGTCTTAAGTGCGGTGGTTCCGACGGATTCTCCGGCATCACGGCCAATCCTCTTCTCGGGGAATTCTCCGATTTCCTCTGCCAGTGTCAGGGTGGCACTACCGTGCTCACCGAAGTGCCCGAGATGTTCGGTGCGGAAACTATCCTTATGGAGCGTTGCGCAACGGATGCACTTCTTGACGACACCGTCAAGATGATCAACGGTTTCAAGGAATATTTCCTCAGCCACGGTGAGCCTGTCGGTGAGAACCCATCCCCCGGTAATAAGGCCGGTGGTATCTCCACACTTGAGGAGAAGGCTCTCGGCTGCACTCAGAAGAGCGGCAAGAGTGAAGTTAAGGGTGTGCTCGAATATGGAGAGAGGATCCGCCACGACGGACTCAACCTTCTTTCAGCCCCCGGCAATGACCTCGTAGCCTCCACAGCTCTCGGCGCGGCAGGTTGCCAGATTGTGCTTTTCACTACCGGTCGCGGCACACCGTTCGGCACTTTCGTTCCAACCGTTAAGGTTTCAACCAACAGCGGGCTTGCATCACGCAAACCGGCATGGATCGACTTCAACGCCGGAGTCCTTGTGGAGGATGAAGGTATGCCGGAAACTCTCGACAAGTTCATCAAGTATGTCCTTGAGGTTGCGAGCGGTCGCCATGTCAACTCGGAGAAGGCGGGCATCCATGAGATTGCCATCTTCAAGAACGGCGTGACACTCTGACCTTGTCGACCCACTCTCCCCGATCATACATACCTTAATATATTTACACCTTAATAATATATAAGGAATACCATTAAAATATTTCCCGAAATTCAAACAATACTGACATATGAAAGAATTCATGGATAAGGATTTTCTGCTTCAGACTGAAACTGCGCAGAAACTCTACCACGAGCATGCGGCCAAGATGCCCATCATAGACTATCACTGCCACCTAATCCCCAAGATGGTGGCCGATGATCACCGTTTCAACTCCATCACTGAGCTTTGGCTCGGTGGCGACCACTATAAATGGCGCGCAATGCGCTCCAACGGTGTCGAGGAGCGTTTCTGCACAGGCACCGACACCACCGATTGGGAGAAATTCCAGAAATGGGCTGAGACAGTACCCTATACTTTCCGCAACCCACTCTACCACTGGACTCATCTCGAGCTCAAGACAGCTTTTGGAATTGACAAACTTCTCAATCCTGAGACTGCAAAAGAGATTTTCGACGAGACCAACGACCGTCTCCGCAATGATCCCGACATGACAGCCCGTGGCCTTATGCGCCGCTACAATGTGGAGACCGTCTGCACCACAGACGATCCCGCGGATTCCCTCGAGTATCACAAGCAGGTGAAAGATTCCGGCTTTGAGATCAAGATGCTTCCGACCTGGCGTCCCGACAAGGCAATGGCCGTTGAGAATCCTGAAGCCTATAAGGAGTATATGGCAAAACTCGGTGAGGCCGCAGGTATCGAGATCCGCAAATTCTCCGATCTCGTTGACGCTCTCCAGAAACGCCACGATTTCTTCGAGGAAATGGGTTGCCGTCTCTCCGACCACGGAATCGAGGAATTCTATGCCGA
>CAZMHE010000043.1:0-17052 GCA_964566015.1 uncultured Sangeribacter sp.
TTCCTCGGCACTTACCACCGCGACCTGCTCCTCCGCCGCAACGGCATCAAATGCCCCCCGGAAGAGGTATCTGGCTACAAGTTCCGGCAACGCCGTGGCCAATACCCCGCCACTCGCCGGAAATACAGGGATGCGATCGAGGCTTGCGACAGTATGGAGTATATCCAGAGCAATGTCTCCGAGATTGCCCGCGAGTTCGGGCTGAGCGGCACTAACCTCTCCAATCAGCTTCGCAAACACTATCCCGGCCTTCTCGAATATCGCGAGAAGGCCCGGCAGAAACTCGGGCTCGACGACGGGCTCCCGCGCGGTATGCGCCCCTGGGCGCGTGAGCAGTATGCCCCGGCTGTAGAACTCCTCCGTGGCGACCGCTACATCACCGTCCGGGAGGCCGCCGACATCTGCGGCGTCTCCTACCCCGGTCTGGAGCAACACCTCGTCTTCTATCACAAGGATCTTGTCGACAACCGTATCGCCATCCGCGGAAAGGCCCTGAACCGTAAGGAGAAAGGGGAGATCACCGGGCGCGGCACACTCCATCTCCCCACACCGGAACTAAATGCAAAGTATGCGGAGGCCCTGCGCCTCTACACCACCACCAATCTCCCGGCGCGACAGATAGCCCGGCGGAGCGGTGTGCCGGTAAAAGGATTCTACGAATATCTCCAACGCTGGCACAAGGAGCTCACCGGTGGGCGCGACTGGACGGCGGAGAAATATGGCGACGCAATCGCAGAACTGAAAAAGGGTGATAAGACAATCGCCGGTGTAGCAGATAAGACCGGTGTCAATGCCGATGCCCTGCGTCAATATATAAAGGAGCATGAGCCGGAGCTCCATGCGAGTCTCGGAAGAGTCAAGTCAGAAAACGGGAAACTTGTGTCGACACAAAGCATGGAGAAATATAAGGAGGCAATCCACCTTTTCGAGACAACGAATGAGTCGCTTCGCTCGATTGCCCGCTGTCTCGGTCTCAACGAAGCTTCCTTGCGTCAGTTCATAAAACGTCAGTTTCCCGATCTCATCACCCCCCGCAAATCTCAAAAGTTAGATAAAGGCACAAAATCTTAATCCCTCTTCATATTTTCTTGCAAATTCAACATTTTCTGCCGATATTTGCTATCTGATTCAGAAACAACTCTAATACTATTCAGAAAAACTCGACATATGAAGAAAGGAATGATTTCCGGACTGCTTGCCTTTGGCATAGCCTTGGCATCGACAGGCATGGTTTCTGCAAATGGAAACGGATCCGTCGGTAAACTCTCAACTCCGCTTGATGACTCCTTATGGGAAATGTCGGAATGGATTTCCGTGGCAGACGCTCCCGTAGTCACTCACAGGGTCACAGACAATGATTGCCGGGCAGCCGACGGTGCATCCTGGTTTGTTTCGACTATGAAAAACGACCGCAAGGTAGTGTCTGCCAAGTGGATGACCTCCGGACTGGGTATATACCAACTTTTTGTCAATGGAGAACCTATCGGGGAAGAAATCCTGAAACCGGGATTCACTCATTTCCTCAAAACCAGACGTTCTTTCACTTACGACATAACGGATTCCTTCTCCAAAAAGAAAGGGGATGAAAACACTCTCGCCGTACAAGTGACTCCGGGATGGTGGGGCGACAAGATCATCACACCCGCAGGACACGACGGAATGATAGGGAAAAAGACCGCCTTCCGGGGAGTACTCGAAGTTGTCTATGACAACGGTGAAAAGAAATATTTCGGCACAGATACAGATAATTGGAAAGGGGGAATAGCCGGGCCGGTCACCCATTCCGCAATCTTCGACGGTGAAGAATATGATGCGCGCATAAAACCCGGCTATGAAACTCCCGGAAAACTTTCACGGCCTGAATCCAATCCTGAATTTCAGGGAGAGATACTCCCGACCGACGGTGCCGAGGTATATCTGCGTGAGGATCTTGTGCTCACACCTGTAAAGGCATATGTATGGAAAGGCGTATCCGGTGCCGACAGCCAAAATTTCGGAAAGGTAAATATCGCGCGCAATTACAAACCGGGAGAAGAGATTATGCTTGCTCCGGGTGAGACATTGGTGCTCGATTTCGGTCAGAATTGTGCAGCCGTACCCGAATTTGAATTCGCCGGCAAGGAGGGAACCACAGTGACCTGCCTTCCCGCCGAACTCCTTAACGACGGCAACGGTGCCAAAAGCCGAGGCATGGATGGACCCGAAGGGAGTGTCCACAGATTAAATCTCCGCATCCCGGATCAAGGGATGAGGATAAAATATACATTCGGCGACACCAAAGGGATGCAGACATACCGACCCTCATGTTCATTCTTCGGCTACCGCTTCGCTTCTATAACCGCTGACGATGATGTCAGGATAAAATCGGTGAAATCCATTCCCGTATCTTCCATCACCGCCGAGATGGAAAAGGGGAGAATCATCACAGGGAACGAACTCGTGAACCGACTTATCTCCAATACCCTCTGGGGGCAACGCTCCAATTACCTCTCTGTCTCCACGGATTGTCCACAACGCAATGAAAGGCTCGGGTGGACTGCCGACACTCAGGTATTTGCCGAGACAGGAACTTATTTCGCTGATACCGACAGGTTTTTTCATAAATGGATGCGCGATATGAGGGATACTCAGTCAGAAGCCGGAGGCTTTCCGGGGGTTGCACCTATAGGACAATACGGCGCGGCACCCACCGATATGATGAGACTCGGATGGGCAGATGCAGGAGTCATAGTGCCCTGGGTGGTGTGGAAACAATTCGGAGATGGTGCAATCATCGACGAAAACTGGGATGCCATGGTCAAATTCATGAATCATATCAATGAGACAAAATATGACCATAAGGCATTAAGCACAGAAAACGGGAATTACCAATGGGCTGACTGGCTGAGCTACGAACCTCTGGAGAGCTGCGGTGGAGGCATATACATGAAGGATGAAAACGGCAACAACGTTATCAGACCGGAGGCATATGATTACTGGAGCTACCTTAGCGCCTGCTACTGGCTCATGGATGCGGAAATGATGCAAGACATGGCTAAGGCCACCGGGCGAGATTCCAAGGTCTATGAGGAGATGGCAAAGGAAGCCCGTGCCTATCTCAAGGAAAATTTCCTTACTGATAGCGGGGTGTTCAAAAATGAAATCCTGAACACGATGCAGACCCCTGCCCTCTTCGCCCTTCACAACAGACTCGTTGACGGAGAAGCCAAGGAAGCGATGTGCAGGCGTCTCAGGCAGAACTTCAGTGAGCACGGGAATTGCCTGCAGACAGGGTTTCTCGGAACGTCGATATTGATGCCCGTGCTGACGGAAAATGGAATGGAAGATATAGCATATGAACTCCTTTTCCAACGTAATAATCCGAGCTGGCTCTATTCGGTTGACAACGGAGCCACAACCATCTGGGAGCGTTGGAACAGTTATATGCTCGACAGAGGGATGGGCCCTCGGGGCATGAACAGTTTCAACCACTATGCCTACGGATGTGTCTGTGAGTGGCTCTGGGAAACAGCTGCCGGTATTGCGGCTGATCCTGAAAATCCGGGGTTCAAACATATCATCATGAAACCGGTGCCGGATCCACGCCTTGGTTTCGTGAAGGCGGAATATGATTCGGCTGCCGGAAAAATAAAGAGTGAATGGAATTATGAGGGAGACAAGTGGATATGGAAATTCTCCATCCCAAAAGGATCGACAGCGACAGTCACTCTTCCCGGTTCAAAAGAAAGCAAGGTGTATCACGCCGGCTCTCATAAGATCGTAATCTGACCCCAAATTGAAAGAGGGTATACGAAATTTCGTATACCCTCTTTCAATTATCAACCTTTCTTTGGCTTTCGCAAATGAAGATTGAATTATTTCTGAATCGGGATCGGGAATTTTGAGAAGAGCACCTTGACGGCCTTAGCAATTCCCGAAAGTGTCTGGAGTTCGCTGTCTCCATTGTCAAGGATAGTGGCTACCGAAGCGGTATATACCGGTTCCTCCTTATCAATGTTCACGAGATCCATCGTCAGGACACCCTCCTTATATATACTCGGAACCCACTGTGTCACTGTCGTATAATTCGGCATATAATAGGCTCGCGGATACACGAACACCGGCACAACTCCATTCACAGCCGGGCCGGGACCGGGGCCCATACCGGGACGGACCGGACGTGGCAACGGACGAGGCATCGGAACAGGTGGCGGAGGAGGCACAGCAGGACCGGTCTGGATTGTCTGAGTCACCGGCACGTCAACAAGCTGTTTCTTGACCGTGAGACCGATGTTGACCAACAAAGGTGAATCCGGGTCTTCGGTAAAACCTCTTTCCACAAGCTGCTCACGGATAGCCGCCGTGATGTTGTAATATGATACAAGCGACATACCCGGAGGCAAATCCCCATCGTGAGGAGTGACCATACGAAAAGTATGATAAGAGCTCAGGTCCGCTCCCACATATTGTTCGCTGTTGGTGAGTGTGTAGGTGCTGCAACCTGTCAAGGTGAGCATCACGGCCATCACAGCGAAAAACTTACTGATCGTTTTCTTCATAATATAATGTGTAAAAATTAAGATTCTTCTTATAGCTTTATTAACAAATCATTCTCGCTTTAGGTTGAAGAAAAGAAAATTTAAACCAATTAAACCTTTCACTATTCGGAGGCTCATAAATTATATGTACCCAAAAGAATCATGAGTAAGAAAATTTTAAGTCTCTGTGTTGTCATCCTTATGCTGGTGGCAGCCACCATCGTTGTGCACAGAAGTGTCTTCGGGGCATCAATAGAGGATCTGACGGCTACTGCCGATGACACAGCACCTGTGGAAAACCCTGTCAAGTCGCTTGAAGACGGCACAACAGTAATCCACACCGCAGTGCTCCCGGGAACAATCAGCGGTTACGCCGGTTCCGTACCTCTCGACATCCATATCAAGGATGACCGCATCACAGATATAGTTCCACTACCCAACAGCGAAACTCCATCCTTTTTCAAAAGGGCCTCGGCACTCTTTCCCTCCTGGATAGGAAAGACTCCGGCCGAGGCAACTGAACTTAAGGTGGATGGTGTCACGGGAGCCACTTTCTCTTCACAGGCAATCATAAACAATGTGAATGTCGGACTTTCCTACTACGAGGGTAACAAAGCTCAACGTCATCAATCCATTCCTTTCAGGTTGTGGGTGGCACTCGCCGTCACCCTGGCTGCATGTATCATTCCTCTCTTCGTAAAAGGGAAACTCTACCACAACATACAGTTAATCGCCAACGTGGTCGTGCTCGGATTCTGGTGTGGTCAATTTCTTGACTACACGCTCATCCTGAAATATATCTCTGACGGCATGCTGCTTCCTGCTTCTCTCGTGGCCATCACCATGCTAATCGCGGCATTCGTCTATCCACTCTTCGGTCGTCCGCAGCATTATTGCAATCATATATGTCCCCTCGGCTCGGCCCAACAACTTGCCGCTGAATTATGCGGCTATAAAATCCACATAAAACCGAAAGTGCTCAAGGGTCTTGACTGGTTCAGGAAGATCCTTTGGGCTATCCTCATGCTGTCGCTCTGGACAGATGTGCTCGTAGGCTGGATGGATCTTGAACTCTTCCAGGCATTCCAATTCAAGTCAGCGTCATGGTGGATAATCGGGGCCGCAATTTTCTTCGTGGCGTTGTCAACTGTTGTGAGCCGTCCCTATTGCCGCTTCGTATGCCCCACCGGCTCACTCTTCAAACGGGCCGAGAATATCGGCTGAAACACCGGAAATTTATCTCATTATGAAAAATTTGTCATACCTCATCACTCTCCTTGCAATCGCACTCGTCATCGTTTCGTATAAATGGATAGCCTCCGCAACTCAGGCTGAGAATGTCCCGGTTCAGAAATCAACTATCGAGGATATCATGACTCGTACGAGTGTGCGGTCATATTCCGACAAAGAAGTCGGCAAGGAGCAACTCGACACTCTCCTGCGTGCGGCAATGGCCGCTCCGACAGCCGGCAATAAACAGCCCTGGAGGTTTGTGGTTATCGACAAGAAGGAACTTCTTGATTCAATAAGCGCGAATTTCAACACTATGAAGATGGCTCAGAATGCAGCTTTAGCCATCGTTATGTGCGGCGATGTCACCGCCACATTCGACGGTGAGGGTCGCGACTATTGGATTGAGGATGTCTCGGCGGCATCGGAAAACCTTCTCCTCGCGGCTCATGCCATAGGACTCGGTGCCGTATGGTGTGGCATCTATCCTATTTCGGAGCGTGTCAGCAGATTCTCCGTGATGCTCGGGCTGCCTGAAAATGTTATCCCGATGGGGTGCATCTGCATCGGTTATCCTGCCGGAGAAAACACTCCGAAAGATAAGTGGAAACCTGAATATATCCACTATAATTCCTGGGAATAACCTACACCGGACGTTTCAGTTCATCTTCAGGTCCAACAGGGGTGTCACCCCGGCTATTCCGAGATGGTTCGGATCAAGTGAACGTGCCTCCTCAAGATAACGACGTGCATGTGCTTTGTCTCCTAATCCCGCACATCCCAGTGCGAGCATGAAGAGGCAATGCACTTTGTTGCGTGTATCGAGGGGACTGTCCCATATGAGAAGGTCAGGCAGTGAGACGGCGAAATAATCCATCCTGACTTCATCATGATAATGCTGCCTCCCATAATCAGCCAGACGGTTGAAATAACTTCTTGCCTTCTTCTCGTCGCCAAGTGCCCTGTGAGCTAACCCGGCAAAGAAGATCTTCTCCGGTTTGGCATCATTGTAGTAAAGGGCCGGAGCCGGCTCTGTAGGTCCGAGAGTAGCCTGCCTGAGGTATCCCTCCGATTTATCATGATTGCCAAGCGCGTCACAGGCCATGCCGAGGAGATAAAGGAAGTCATTCTCCTGCGCTCCATAGAGTTTCCCTTCTCCAAGATGAGGAGGATAGACGAGACACTCTTCAAGAAGCCTCACCGCTTCACGATAGTCTCCTTTGTGCATGGCATCAAGAGATAGTCCGACACGTGACATCTGATATTGTGCGGGCACTTTTCCTTCTCCGCCTTCCCAGGGGTGGAATATCCTTCCGTCAAGCATCTCCATCGCCTCTCGATAGTGGCCGGTCAGATTCAACAGAGTGATGTATTCAAGGGTGAGATCATCCCTTGACGCCACAACCTCAGGATGTTCCTTGAGGAATTTGAGTCTCCATCCGTGAGGATAATGTAGCTGACGATACAGCTGATCAAGCTCCATGAGCACACGGGCGTCTGACTCATCGAGCGAATAAGCACGCTCCATACATTCGAGAGCTTTCTCCTTATCACCACGCTTATTAAAGTAAGCGAGTGCGAGATTGCGCCATACCGTCGGGAAATCGGGACAAAGTCGCGCTGCTTCCTCCCAAAGGGGTATTGCCACGTCGCTCTGACGCTTGTCATAATATAGATTACCGAGATAATAGCGTGCCATTCCATCTTCCGGAGCTTGCTCAATTGCTTTCTTCAGCACCGGGATAGCCTCGAGTCGATTAGGGAAACATCCGGTCGGGTCGGCTGAAGCCCCTTTCGAGAACAATCTGTCACCATCACAAGAATCCCCCTTAAGTAAGGAACAGTATCCGGCATAATACCATGTCATCGGAGTGACCG
Source organism: uncultured Sangeribacter sp. (assembly GCA_964566015.1). Classification (GTDB taxonomy): domain Bacteria; phylum Bacteroidota; class Bacteroidia; order Bacteroidales; family Muribaculaceae; genus Lepagella. The sequence continues at coordinate 7,626 of CAZMHE010000043.1, forward strand.
CACCCTCATCTTCCGCCATTTTCCAGACTTCAAGGGCAAAATCGAAAAATCCGCCGTTCATGAAATCTATGGCCAGTTCGTCATAGTTACCTGCGTCGTGTCGCATCATTTCCTTCATGAGCCTTTCAACACCCCGGTCGGGAGCTGCCTTGCCGAGAACAAACATGACCCCATAATTAAAGTGATCTATCTGAAGGCTCTCCTCCGCGAGTCTGATTGCGTCATCTGCCCTACCGATCGAGAGAAGAAGGGCGCAACGAAGAGAGCGGGCCTGCTGGTTGTGCCAGTTTCGCGCAAGGGCACGCGATGTTTCATATAACGCATCATCCGTATTTCCAAGAATTGAGGATATACGTGCGCACTGCAGGAAACCGGCATCCTGCCATGCGCCGTTCCATGTCGATTTATAGAACATGGCATATGCCTCCTCAAGTCGTCCTTGAAAAAGGAGAGAGACACCGAGATTATAGATAGGCTCACCGTCATAAGGATTGGGATTACGTTTCTGCAGGATGCGCACTCCCCTCCTCAGATATTTCTCACCCTCTTCAAACCGCCCTTTCCGGATAAGCCAAAGACCCATAGCATTGTTGCATCTCACATCATCAGGATCCCTGCGCAGGGCCTCCTCATAATAATCGACAGGGTTGTATGTGGCATGGCGATACTGCTCAAGGTGAAGACCTGTGAGATAGAGTTGCTCGCATGTCTTTATCTCTTCCGGACGCAGGGCAGCCTCAGCCGATTCCGGAATCCGTTTTATCTCGTCCGGTTCCGGCTCCCATGTCAGCATGGAGCGTCCGTTGTACGACAGTCTCACTGTAAGGTCATGCTCCGGGGAAGCGCCCTCGGGGAGAATCACTGCTTCCCGCACCACTTTCTCAGGCGACACTGTAAACTCCTTCTCGAATATCACCTCACCCTGACAGCAAACGGTTGCCGTAATCCTCTTCTCAGACGTGGCGAAAACCATCAGTTCGGCATTCCCCCCGTCAGTCGGCACGATATTCAACAAGAGATCCTTGCTGGCATTCTTTACATTGCCGAGTTCTCGATAAGGCATGAAATATTGTGTGAACTCCTTCTCCTCGAAAGGCATCAGCCATGAAAAGTCAGGTTGGTTCTCAGTGAAAACTCCCGCCATAAGTTCTATGTATGGGCCATCCTCATCGGTCAGGTTACGGTCCCAGGCACGTCCGAAATCACCGTTGCCCCATGTCCACTGTTTCTTTCCGGGGGCTACATGATGATTGGCAACGTGGAGCATACCGGCATCGGTGTCACACTCATATCCACCTTCGAAATCATAGCGTGAATTTACACCCATATATGATGTCGGCACAAAGATGTTCTTATAGTTTGCAATATCGACGCCGGCGGAATAATCCATCTTATAGTAGGTGCCCGTAGCCACCGGAAATGAGCTCACCGCTCTTTTGCCATGGTCGAAAACAGCATTGATATCTCCCGGGAAAACACTACGGTAATGGTCGTTGACCGCAACAGCCGGATTAGCCCACCACAGGAATGTCTGCGGAAGGGGAGTTGGGTTATAAAGCACTCCCTTTATCTCGATATATGCACACCCCGGACGCAGCGTGAAACCGGCCATACCCTTCTGATGAAACATTCTTTCGGTTTCGTTGATCCATACGGTGACTGATCCGTCTTCATGATTTTCTATGGTGGTGTCAACCGGAAGGAATGTGCTCGGACGATGATGTTGCGGCCAGTTGAATTCAATTCCACCTGAGATCCAGGGGCCTGCAAGTCCGACAAGAGCCGGCTTGATAACCTGATTATAATAAATGAAATGACGCTTCTTGATCTTGTCATATGCCATCTGGATACGTCCCCCGAGTTCCGGAAGCACCATTACCTTGATATATTCATTCTCAATGAAGATCGCCTCATATTCCTTATCGGTCTTGGTATCGGAAATCGATTCGATGACCTGATAGGGATATACCGCTCCGCAAGAACCTTGATAGACCCTTTTCTCAAGAAAAAGTGGATTAGGGTCCGGGGCACCGACCTCATATGTCGGTATAGTCACTATCTCTTTCCAAGCTTTAACCTTCATGACTCAAAGTATATTTTCATCTGTTAATTCACGTTCAATCTCATTGAGACTCTTTCCCTTGGTCTCCGGCAGTCTCTTGAGGAAGAATATATATCCGGCTACGCAGATTCCCGCGTAAATCCAGAATGTGCCATAGCTGCCGAGAGCTGTGTTAAGCAGGGGGAATGAATATGTCAGCAGGAAGCACGCACTCCAGAGCATGAAAGTGCAGATTGCCATTCCTGCGGCACGAACCCTGTCCGGGAAAATCTCTGCAAGCAGCACCCAGGTGACCGGGCCGAGCGTCATGGCATAGCAGGCTATGGCGGCAACTACCGGAATCACCATTACAAATCCTGTGAGGTGGACGTAATAACCCGTGCCGAGCAATAGATATATCACTGCCAGCCCGGATGCGCCGATCAACATGAGCAGCCTGCGACCGAGACGCTCCACCGTGTATATGGCCACGAATGTAAAGATCACATTGATCACACCGGTCAGGACGATATTGAAGAGCATCTCCCCGAGATCGAAACCGGCATCGGTAAATATCTCCTGAGCATAATTGAAGATAACATTTGTGCCACACCATTGCTGGAACACGGCTATCACGATTCCAAGCAGAAGCACGGGACGGAATTTCCTCCGGAAAATACTTTCCCCCTTCCTCTCTTCATCATTACTATGGCTCTCATGTAATTCAGCTATTTGAATCCGGCCATACTCCTCACCCCCGATTCGTGAATAAATCCGCAGGGCCTCATCATCACGCCCTTTCATGTCGAGCCATCTCGGACTTTCCGGTATGAAGAAAGCAAGCAAGAGAAACGCAGCCGCCGGAAATGCCTCACCCCAGAACATCCAGCGCCATCCCGTCTGACAGTTCCATGAGTCAAGCGGAGCGACAGTCATCCCCGCCGGCATAGGGTCGGCTATCAGATAATTGGCAATCTGAGCTCCAAGGATTCCGAGCACTATGGTGAGCTGATTGATAGAGACAAGCTTCCCTCTTGTATGTGAAGGTGCAATCTCGGCAATATACATCGGGGAAAGACCTGAAGCTATACCGATTGCCACACCTCCCACGAGTCGCCATGTCAGAAACCATCCATAATCGTTAAAAGCACCCGTGCCGACGGCGGAGAGAAGGAAGATAAATGCCGAGATAATCAGAAGGGGTTTTCTTCCAAGCCCGTCAGCAAGCCTACCCGCCGACATGGCCCCGGCAAGACATCCGATCAAGGCTATGCTCATGGCCCATCCCTGCTGCACAGGATTCCCGGAGATTCCGAAATAGACCTCATAAAAAGGTTTGGCTCCCCCGATCACTACCCAGTCGTAACCGAACAGCAGACCGCCGAGAGCCGATACAAGAGAAATGAAATATATGAATTTACGGTTGAAAGTATTCATGGAATAGGATTTTGGTGCAAAATTAGATATATGACTCATCCTCCGCAATAGATTTCAGGGAATGAAAGATGGATTATATTATGATATTGATTATCTTTGCACCGTGAAGGGAGCGTGATCTCATTACACCCGGAACGATTCTAATCTTATAACGCCGACACGATGATTAAGATCAAAGACGGTTTCAAGGGAGCCAAATCGTATGTGCTCCCACCCGCCACAATATCCGCCCTCGAGAGGCATCCCCTCTCTTCAATACTCCATATCACGGATATCGGTTTTTATCCCCGTGCGTCAAATCACTTCCGGGAGCGCTCCACACCACTTGACCAATATGTCTTCATCTATTGTGTCGCCGGCAGCGGGTGGTATGAGGTGGACGGAACAAGACACGAGGTAAGTGACGATACATATTTCATTCTTCCGGCGGGACATCCCCACGCATATGGGTCTTCAGCCGATAATCCCTGGACCATCTACTGGATCCATTTCAGCGGCACTCTTGCCCGCGAGTACCTCCCCGGCACGTATGATCCCGTCAGGATCAAACCCGGTATCCGCTCGAGGATTGCAGGAAGAATTGAAATCTTCGATGAGATCATGACTACCCTTGATGACGGACTGGATCTTGAGCATCTCCTCTATGCCTGCTCCGTTTTCCATCATTTCCTTGGCTCACTTCGTTTCCTCAATCAATATCGTGCGGTCGGGGCACAGACAAACGAGACTTTTGATATCACCCAAAGCGCCATCCACTTCATGAAAGAGAATATCGGGAAGAAAATCCGCCTGAGTCAGATTGCCGCATATGTCGGTTTCTCCTCATCTCATTTCTCGGCACGCTTCATGAAGGATACCGGACAATCCCCTATCGACTATCTTAACAACCTGAAGATTGAATACGCCTGCCGTCTTCTGGAGGGCTCGGAGGAACATATCAACAGTATCTGCCACAAGGTCGGCATACAGGATCCGTATTATTTTTCCCGTTTATTCAAGAGCGTCACCGGTTTCTCCCCGACCGCTTTCCGCAACAGGCGCCATGAAAATAATCAATCACCTTCACTCCACTAAACCGTTAAATATGAAATATTCGCTCACCATCATCACTCTCCTCCTCTTTTCGCTCTCCTCTTTTGCAGAAGTCTTCAACGTCAAGGAATTCGGAGCTGTCGGCGACGGCAAGACCCTCGACTCGCCCGCCATAAACCGGGCCATCGAGAAGGCGGTGAGCTCCGGGGGTGGAGAGGTATATCTCCCTTCGGGAGTATATTTATGCGGTAGTATCCGTCTGAAGTCGAACATCAATCTCCACCTATCAGCCGGATGCACGATTCTTGCAGCCCCTCCTGAGATGAAAGCCTATGATGAAAGCGAGTCTTTCGGTGGCTTCCCCGAATATCAGGATGGTGGCCACACTTATTTCCACAACTCCCTCATCTGGGCTGACGGAGAATCTAACGTCAGCATCACCGGACACGGCCTCATCGACGGTAAGGGACTAACACGCCGCGACACTGAACGCGCCGGTAACCTGCAGGGTGGCTCCATCGGCACGGGCGACAAGGCGATTGCGCTCAAACTGTGCCGCAACTTTACAATACGCGATGTAACTATCACCCGTGGCGGTCACTTCGCCATCATCATAACGGGTTGTGAACTGGGCACACTCGACAACCTGACCATAGACACTAACCGCGACGGTATAGACATCGACTGCTGTAAATATCTTTCGGTCTCAAACTGCCGCGTCAACACTCCTCATGATGATGCCATAGTGCTCAAGAGTTCCTATGCGTTAAAGAAACCGGTGCTCTGCGAACACATTACCGTCACCAATTGCCAGATAACCGGGTATAAGGAAGGAACTTTCCTTGATGGCACTTATGTGCCGGAGAAGGTGAACTGGGTTTGCGGCCGCTTCAAGCTCGGCACGGAGTCTAACGGAGGCTACCGCGACATCACCCTCAGCAACTGCACATTCCACTATTCGAGCGGTCTGGCATTCGAAGAAGTGGACCAGGGGACTATGGAGAACATCTCCGTGAGCAACATCACCATGAATCATGTGCACCACTACCCTATCTATATCACCACCGGATGCCGCAACCGCGGCCCGAAGGAGGTGACACGCCGCTCAACCGCAAAAGATATACAGATTTCCAATGTCATAGCACAGGATTGTGACTCCCTTTGCTCGATCATTATCACGGGAATGCCTGAAGAGCCGATAAGGAATGTCTGGCTGAATAACATTCGTCTGCAATTCAAAGGGGGAGGCGCAAGGGAACTGGCTGATAAAGATTATCGGGAGCAGGGGGCTAATTATCCCGAACCCAAATTCGCAGGTCAGACACCGGCCTACGGTCTCTATGCCCGACATGTGGAGAATCTGCACGTAAATGATGTCTGTTTCCGCTATGAGAATAAGGACTTCCGCCCGGCTGTCGTTCTCGACGATGTCTCTCACGCCACCCTTCGCGACATAGACGCCCCGACCGAAGAAGACGTCACCCCCGTCGTGATCCTCCGCTCCAAAGACATCCGCCTCCTCTGACCATCCACACAAAAACAAATTATCACACATGAGACTTCGATTCTTAATTACCGGACTGTTGGGTTTTGTGTCAGTTTGCTTTGCACAGAATCCGGCTTTCTTTGGAGACTGGACAGGAAATCTTGAATTAGGGGGTGGCAAAAGCCTTAAACTGGTACTTCATGTCTCAGAAATCCCCTCCGTCACACTCGACTCTCCTGACCAGGGAGCTTATGGACTCAAATGCGATATTGTCTATCTCGAAAATGACTCAATCAATATTCAACTTCCGGCTCTTTCTTTGAAATATTCCGGACGCCTCCGGGATAGTTCTATCTCGGGAATATTTCAACAGGGATTCGCTAAACTGCCACTCACTTTTACCTCCGGAGCAAAAAAAGCAATGAGGCCGCAAACACCGGTTCCCCCTTTTCCATATAAGGAGGAAAACATCAGTATTGCAAATGAGGCTGGAGGCTCAGTTCTTGCGGGGACACTCACTGTTCCCGAAAACATGGACACCTCCACTCCTGTCGTTGTGCTAATCTCAGGCAGCGGGCAACAAAACCGTGATGAGGAAGTTTTTGACCACAAACCATTTGCGGTTATCGCCGACTATCTTGCACGCAACGGCATCGCCTCTTTCCGCTACGACGACCGCGGCTTCGGGGAGTCAACAGGCGATCCGTCGGCCGCCACGACGTTAGACTTCGCATCAGATGCCAAATCAGTTCTCAATTGGCTTCGCAATCTGAAAAGATTCAACAAAATTGGATTGATAGGACATAGCGAAGGGGGAACAATCTCATATATGCTTGCATCAGGCGATGATAAAGCTGATTTTATAATCTCAATTGCAGGTCCATCTGTTGACGGGGCAAAAATAATTGAATATCAAAACAAGGTTGCCCTTATGGATATGGGCTACTCTGAGGCGGCAGCTACTCCTCTTGCCACCGAGGCTCTGAAAAAACTTGAGGATACTCCACCGAATAAATGGATGGAATATTTCCTGAAATATGATCCTGCCGGAGATATCTCCAAGATTGAAGTACCGGCATTTATCATATACGGTGAGAAAGATTGTCAGGTGCCTCCATCTTTGAATTATGACACTGTTCGGGCACTTGTCCCGAAAGCTATTGTTAAGACTTACCCAGGACTCAACCACCTGATGCAGCATGCCCGGACCGGAAAAGTATCTGAGTATTCTGCAATAGAAGAAACGATTTCTCCGGAGGTACTTGCGGATATTCTCTCGTTTATTAAGAAACAGTAACCATCACTATTCCTCTCTCCGTATTGTCTCTATGTCCGGCATATTCAGTTATGTCCGCACAATTGGGCATAAGCGGGAAATGCATATGTGAGCCAGACTGCCATCTGCCCCTCGCCACGGTTAGCCCATGCGAAATAAGGGATGAGCTTGAGTTCAACCTCCTTCAGTAAGTAACCGCCACCGTCGCGTGCCTCAAGCACCTGAGCGGGAGCAGTAATCTCAACAACCCCCTTGAGTTTTTCGCTTTTTTCCGCCCTCATTCCTCCATTGGCATTTACAAGCACTGCATTGAGGTCGAAATTATTATCTGGCCATTCGGCACAATATACTATCGGGCCACGCTCCACGGCAATCCTCCCCTTATTCGACTTGACTTTACTGTTGGCACACACCATCTTGGGAGTCATATCAAAAGTTATGTCTATCCTGTCTCCTTTCTTCCATTTGCGGTTAATGGTCAGATAACCGTTGTTCAGTTCATAGGAATCAATCTCCTTACCGTTTAAAAAGACCTTATAGCCGGTGTTCCGGTCATTGAGATATGAGTAGAGATCACCGGGTACAGGGGTGTTCCTTGACCATCCGGGGATACGAAGCTTCATGGCGAACTCTCCCGCCTTGTTCTCGTCAACGGAGATGGATACTTTTCCATCCCATACATAATCACCTTCCTGACTCAATGCAATCTTCTTACCATTTACGAGAAGGTCGCTTTTATTCCCGAGATAAAGGTTGACATAAACGTCCTTACCATTGACTGCATACACATAGCCGGGAATCGACGGAATGAAACGGCTGAGGTTGGAGGGACAACATGCGCAGCCAAACCAAGGCTTGCGCGAATACCCACCCTCGCTTGCAAGAGGATTCGGATAGAAGAAAGCATCCCCCTCGAGCGACTGGCCCGACAGAACTCCGTTGTAGAGAGTTCGCTCCAGCACATCGTAATACTTGGCATCCCCGTGCAGGAGGAAGAGCCGGTGGTTCATGTAGACGTTGCCGATAGCTGCACAAGTCTCGCAATACGCGTCATGGTTGGGAAGTTCGTAATTGTTGCCGAATGATTCCCCAACATGGCGGGCTCCGATTCCGCCCGTGATGTAATACTTCTTATTTACGATATTGTCCCAAATACGGTCTATGGCCCTTATATAAGCACTGTCACCGGTGAGGGCGGCCACATCGGCCATACCGGAATACATGTAGACGGCTCGCACTGCGTGACCGACAGCCTCATCCTGGTCAACGACCGGTTTATGTGCCTGACTGTAGGCATCCTTACGAGAAGTATGTCCGCGACGGTCAAGGAAATACTTCGCCTGCCGGAGATATTTCTCATCTCCTGTGGTAAGGTAAAGCTTCGCGAGCGCCATCTCGGCAATCTGATGCCCGGGCACACGGTCTATCTGTCCTTCATCCGGTCCGATGTTGCGGCAGACGCAATCTGCATATTTTATAGCTATGTCAAGGAAATTACGCTTCCCTGTGGCAGAATAATGAGCTACCGCTCCTTCAACCATATGACCGAGATTATAGAACTCATGACTGAGATTCTCAACTTTCTCCCACTTCACCGGACTCATCCATGCATGAGGATGAGAGGGATTCATCGTGTAAGAAGTATTAAGGTATCCGTCAGGTTCTTGAGCCGCTGCCACGATTGTCAGGACGCTGTCAATGTACGCCTCCATTTTCTTGTCCGGAAAGGTCTGAAGGAGATAGCTTGCCCCCTCGATGGTCTTATAGACATCAGTGTCATCAAACGGGAAACCTTCCACCTTGAACGTGTCGCAAGGAGCGGCAGCCTTGATGAAATTCTGATAGCGTCCGGATTCCTCACATTTGCTGAAAGCTAAGGGAACCGTTACGTTTCGGCTCGCCTCCAATCTTTGACCCCAGAAAGGATCATGGACTTTCACCGCAGTGAATGCAACGGGATTAATCGGGTAGCCATGTGAAATCTTGTCTTGTGCCACGGCGACCGTAGCAGCCGCTATCAGCACTGAAGAGAGTATTATTTTCTTCATAATGAAGTCAGTTCAAAGTTTTTAGATATCAGATATTAAAGGTTTGAGAGTAGAATCGGGAAGAGATAGAAGGGGATCATTTTCAATGAACCTTCCCGATGAGGAGC
>CAZMHE010000044.1:0-16837 GCA_964566015.1 uncultured Sangeribacter sp.
TACCCATCACCATGATGATGAACATGGAGCGTCGCAACGGTAAACTCAAACCCGTTATCCAGAAGGCTCTTGTCAACCTCAACGGCCGTCCTTATCTCAAGTTTGCTTCAATGCGTGAGACTCTCGCTCTCAATACGCTTTACCAGTATCCCGGCCCGATCCAGTATTTCGGCCCGTCAGAGATATGCGACCGTCCGTCAATGACTCTCCTTCTCGAACACGACAAACCTATTGACTGAACGTAGCTTAAACCGGAGTCGTCGGAATCCCGACGACAATTGATAATTGACGGTCATCAGTTTTATTAGAAATAATTATAAGACTGATGACCGTCATACATAACATCTGCAGGGAGATTTCCTTTCGGGCAACTTCCATGCAGCTCTTACCTCATAAATATTTTGGGGGTGTTTGCCGAAACGCGGCAATCTGAGATCAAACCCTTTGAACCTGATCCGGGTAATACCGGCGTAGAGAAATAAATAACCATGAGGAGATACATTCTTCCATTTATGGCGCTTGTCTGTGTGGCGCCCGTCGCTGCATATGCCGACAATTCAGAATCACAGTCTGTGGCAAACGACTCTGCCTTCACCATGCTTGCAGAGATAGAAGTCACCGCTAACCGGGCAACTGAAAAGACCCCGGTAGCTTTCACCAATATCAGTAAGGCAACTTTGCTGAAAGACAACGATGGTCGTGACATCACATATCTCATGCTGTCTTCACCATCCGTCACCGTCACGTCAGATGCGGGCGCCGGAACAGGCTACACCTCGATGCGAGTGCGCGGCACCGATGGGTCAAGAATCAATGTTACTGCCAACGGAATACCCATCAACAACCCTGAAAGCCACAATGTCTATTGGGTGAATATGCCCGACTTCGCCTCATCCCTACGCGATGTCCAGATTCAAAGGGGAGCCGGAACATCCACCAATGGCTCCGCCGCTTTCGGGGCAACCGTCAACATGATCACCGACGCCCCTTCCGAAAATCCCTACGGTGAGCTTTCGGGTGCTTATGGTGCCTACAACACAAGTCGGGAGACTTTCCGAATAGGTTCCGGAAAACTCGGTGGCCATTGGAGCTTCGATGCCCGTATATCTCATCTCCATTCCGACGGCTACATCGACCGCGCTTCAACCGACCTCTGGAGCTATTTCACACAAGGTGCATATCGGGATGAAAGCACCATGATCCGCCTTCTTGTATTCGGAGGAAAGGAGAAGACCTATATGGCATGGGATTATGCTTCCAAAGAGGAGATGGAAAAATATGGCCGCAGATACAATCCATGCGGCAAATATACCGATTCCGATGGGAACACCGCCTATTATCCCGATCAATACGATAATTACATCCAGCATCATTTCCAGCTGCTTCTCTACCGTCGGTTGAATGATTACTTCAGGCTGAACGCCGCCCTTCACTACACGAAGGATGACGGTTACTATGAACAATACAAGACCAACCGCACCCTTCAGGAATACGGGCTCACTCCCTTCATAGGCCCCGACGGTGAGAAAGTAAAGAAATCTGACCTTATCCGCCTCAAGAAACTCGGGAGCGACTATTATGGCGCACAGATCTCTCTCAACTACAATCAAGGGCGATGGGATGCAACCGGAGGAATCTCAGCCACCAATTTCAAGGGGCATCATTTCGGACAGATTTCATGGGTAAGGAATTATGTCGGGGCTATAGATCCCCTTCAGGAATATTACCGCAACCGTGGAAACAAATCTGACCTGAATTCATATATCAGGGCAAACTATGAAATCCTTCCCGTCCTTTCCGGCTTCGTTGACCTCCAGTACCGGCATATCCATTACACCATCCGTGGACTCTCAGACAACTATGACTGGGCGATCGATGGCCCTGCCCGTCTCGATATTCACCGTGTGTGGAATTTCTTCAATCCGAAGGTCGGACTGAATTTCTCGGATGGGCCACACCGTGCTTTCGCATCCTGGTCTGTGGCTCAGAAAGAACCGACACGAGACAATTTCACTGACGGAGACATTCACCATATGCCCAAAGCTGAGCGTCTTGACGATTTCGAACTCGGCTACACTTTCTCCGCTTCAAATTTCGCGGTAGGAGCCAACCTCTATTACATGCTTTATAAGGATCAGCTCGTTGCCACCGGCGAACTCTCCGACACGGGAAATGCCATAAGTGTCAATGTTCCCGAATCCTACCGCATGGGAGTGGAACTTCAGGGGGAATATCATCCTGTCTCCTGGTTTGACTGGAAGCTCAACATGACCCTCTCAAGAAACCGGATCAAGAATTTCGTTGAGGCGATCTATGAGGATGAATGGACAAACCCCATATATTTTAACCGCGGTAACACACCGATTGCATTCTCGCCCGACTTCCTTTTAAACAATTCCTTCACATTCCGTTTCCTCGGAGCGGATGCGGAGTTGCAGAGCCGCTACGTAGGGAAACAGTACATGAACAATGCCAAAAGCGAGGAGGCGCTCCTCGATGCCTACTTCGTGACAGACCTTCACCTCGGCTATACCTTCAAAAAGATAGGAGGGGTAAAGGAACTGCGCCTCGGTTTCTCCATCTACAACCTCTTTAATGCTAAATACTTCAACAACGGATATGCCGGAGCGGGTTATTATATGGATGGAGACACCCCGGTGATCTATCGGTATGCCGGCTATGCCGCACAGGCACCGACTCATGTGATGGCAACCGCTACATTTAAATTCTGACTTCTATGGGTGATATTCTTCAGATACTCGGTGTGGCTGTCGGCCTTGTCTACCTCTGGTGGGAATATAAAGTCGACCCGAAGGTTTGGTTTGCATCCGTCGTGATGCCGGCCATCTCCATGTGGATATATTTTTCAAAGGGTCTCTATGCCGACTTCGCTATCAACATCTATTACCTCGTGATAGCAGTGTATGGTTTCTGGCATTGGACACGACATTCTCCCGCCGAAGACAGGAAAGAAAAGAAACGTGAGCTACCCGTCACACACACTCCGCTGAAGGTATGGGGTATCGTGGTGGTCGCTTCCGGTGTGATATGGTGGGGAATCTGGTGGATTCTTGCAAATCTGACTGACTCCACCGTGCCGGTTGCCGATGCCTTCACCACAGCCCTGTCAATTGTAGGGCTCTGGATGCTCGCCCGTAAATATGCCGAGCAATGGCTTGTATGGCTCGTGGTCGACGCGGTATGCAGCGCCCTCTACTGGTATAAGGGGATACCCGGCTACTGCTTCCTCTACGCCCTCTACACCGTCATAGCCGCCTTCGGCTATCGCAAATGGCTCCGACTCATCCCGAAAAAGTGATATAGACACAAAGAGACCCGGGCAACGTTGCCCGGGTCTCTTTGTGTCTATATATATGTATTGATTACTCCTCGGCGGAGGCGACTTCAGCTTCGAGAGCCTCTTTCTCGCCGGCAGAGGGGACATTGGGCAATTCAAGACCGTAGTGATCGCGTTTGTCGACAACCTTCAGCCAGAGGGAGAAAAGAAGTGCAAGTACTCCAAGCGAGGCGAAAACCGACATCGTAACGGTGTAATTGTAATCGAGTGGGTTATCCACACCCGGATTTGAAGCCTCGAGTATCGAACCGATACCTTTGCGGAATCCGTAGAGACCGATGTTCTGGATCCAGAAGATTACGGCATAGGCCGATCCTATGAGCTTCGCCGGAATCAATTTCGGCACAGAGGGCCATAAGGAGGCGGGCACAAGTGCAAAGCTGATGCCGAGAATGATGATCGTCACGTAAGCAAGTGCCATTGACTTGACTGCCGGAAGAATGAATGCGAAAGTGGAGTGGCAGATTATCATCAGCACGGAGCCGAGAATAAGCATTGAGGCACCCTTTCCCTTGCGATCGAGATAGCGGCCGAGGAAGGGGGTGATGAGACCGGCACCTATGGGGAATACGAAGAAGATAAGACCCGCCTGCTTCTCGGTGATGCCGAGTGTGCACTGAAGCATCAGGCCCGCATAGTTCTGGAATGGGAAGATGGCGGAGTAGTAGAGCACGCAGAGGAGCGACACAATCCAGAACACCTTTGATGTAAAGATATATTTAAGGTCAGACACCTTGAACGGATCATCAGCCACTTCTCCGTTGGAGCCGGTCTCCTTCTCGAGTTTCTTATCCATGAAACCGTAAGTGATGAAGCAGATGAGGCCGATGCAGCAGAGAAGGAGTGCGAAAGCCACAGGGCGGCTCACATTGATGACGCCACCGAGCTGCACGATCCAGGGGGATCCGAAGAACACGACGGCCACGCCGAGACGCGCAATCGCCATCTCAGCACCCATCGCGAGGGCCATCTCCTTACCCTGGAACCATTTCACGATTCCACGGGAGACGGTGATACCGGCCATCTCGACACCGCAGCCGAATATCATGAAACCAAACGTAGCGAGTTTTGCTGACGCCGGCATACCGACAACCCATGGTGTAATGTTCCACCATGCGTCGGGGAGATTGAGGATACCGTCAAATGTCTGTGCCAGCGAACTCTGCGCGAAAGCGTCGGTCAGTGCATACCAGTTGATGGCCGCGCCGACAACCATCACGGATCCTGAAAGTATGGCCGTGAAACGCACACCCATCTTGTCGAGGATGATGCCCGCGAATATAAGGAAGAAAACAAATACATTGAGAAAAGTCTCCGATCCGAAGAAGTTACCCCAGGTTGTGGGATCCCAACCCTTCTGTTCCTGCACATAGCTCTGAAGCGGTGAGAGCACATCGACGAAGACATAGCCGAAAAACATGGCTGAGGCAAGGAGCGCGAGAGCGGTCCAGCGAGCCCATGCTTTGTCCCGCAGCGTGACAGGCGCCGCATTGGTGGAAGTCTGGTTCATTTGATTTTTTTGATGTTAGATAAAAATTGATGTGCAAAATTAAGCATTTTTCCTCATATAACGGCAATGAAGTCTCCGGTTTCGCAGATTCTTTATCCCGCTTCTTCATACCTTAAATTAGAAATTTCGTCACATGGAATTGCAGGGAATGTTATAAAAGAGTAATTTTGCAGTCAGATTCCACTAATACTATAACCTAAATTATCCAACGTATGAAGAGACTGTTTCTCTTAGCCGTGGCGATATTAGGGATCGTTTCCTGGGCTTCGGCCCAACGGAATTCGATGACCTGCCGCGGCACAGTGATCGACGAACTTGGTGATGCTGTGGTCGGTGCCACAGTCAAGGCCGTCGGCACCACAATCGCAGTGCCTACCGACATCGATGGCAATTTCGCACTCAAGGTGCCAGTGAACACAAAGGAACTGGAGATCTCCTATCTCGGTTATTCTCCGCTTACCGTCAAGGCAGCTCCGGCAATGGGAGTGTTGCGTCTCAACCCCGATTCCAGGATGCTTCAGGACGTGGTGGTGACCTCATCCATAGCCCGCACACGCGAAACTCCTGTGGCCATCTCGGAGATAACTGCCGGTGAGATCGAGGCTAAACTCGGCAACAAGGAATTTCCTGAAGTGTTGAAGACCACTCCCGGTGTCTGGGCCACTCCCGACGGTGGCGGCTACGGCGACGCCAAGATCAATATGCGTGGTTTCAAGGCTCCCAACGTGGCTGTCCTCATCAACGGTGTCCCCATGAACGACATGGAATGGGGCGGCATCTACTGGAGCAACTTCGCCGGACTCGCCGGAGTGACCTCAAGTATGCAGAGCCAGCGTGGTCTCGGTGCAGCCATTATCTCCGCCCCGTCTATCGGCGGCACGATCAACATCGTCACCAAAGGTCTCGACGCCAAGAAGGGTGGCTCACTCTGGTATGGCACAGGCAATGACGGCCTCAACGACGTCGGCTTCAATGTCTCCACAGGCCTCATGGACAACGGTTGGGCAATCACAGTACTCGGAAGCCGTAAATGGGGCAACGGTTATGTGCAGGGCACACAGTTCGAGGCATACAACTATTTCGTAAACATTGCAAAGAGAATCAACGACGCACACCAGATCTCTCTGACCGCTTTCGGAGCTCCCCAATGGCACAACCAGCGCAACAGCGGCAACGGCCTCACAATCGAGAACTGGCAGAAGGTTGACAATTACATGACCGGAGGTGAAAGCATGTACCGCTACAATGCTTCCTACGGTTTTGACAATGAAGGGCGCGAGCGCACGATGAACCGCAACGAGTATCACAAGCCTATCATCTCTCTCAACCATATCTGGCAGATCAACGAATGGTCTTCACTCTCCACAGCCCTCTATACCTCCCTCTCAACCGGCGGCGGTTACTCCGGTCAGGGTCGCGGCAACTATTCCAACTCTTCCTGGTATGCAGCTACCAACGGCAACCTCAACTGGACTGTCGGCGACATTACAATCCGTCGCCCCGACGGCACTTTCGACTATGGCGCGATCCAGGATATGAACGCCGCTTCCACTACCGGTGCCAACATGGTGATGTCTATGAGCAATAACTCACATGAATGGTATGGCCTCGTATCAACTTATAAGAATGAGGTAATCCCCAACAAGCTGACTCTTCTCGGCGGTATCGACGTTCGCTACTATGTAGGTCATCACAACAACAAGATCATCGACCTCTACAGCGGTGAATACTTCATGGACGACAGCAGCCGTAAGAATGTCAAGCCTGAGAACAACGCGGCAGCCGCCGATCCCAACTGGCGCTACGAGAAACTCGGCGTCGGTGACATTGTCTACCGCAACTACAACGGCCACACTCACCAGGAGGGTATCTACGGCCAAGGTGAGTATAAGCTTCTCGACGGAGCCGTCACCACATTCCTCGCCGGCTCTCTCAATGTCACCGGCTATCAGCGTATCGACCATTTCTACTATGACGACGCTCATGCTAAATCTGAGACACGCACATTCCTCGGTGGAACAGCCAAGGGTGGTGTCAACTGGAACATCGACAAGCACAACAATATCTTCGTGAACGGAGGTTATATCTCAAAGGCACCTTTCTTCTCAAACGGTGTGTTCCTTTCCTCTGCGACAAGCAATGCCATCAACCCGAATCCCAAGAACGAGAAGATCGGTTCTTTCGAGCTTGGCTACGGTTTCCACTCACCCAAATTCACTCTCGCCGTGAACGCCTACTACACCAAGTGGATGGACCGCACGGACCGCGACACCCAGCGCAGTGCCGAGATCACTTCGGGAGCACACGCCGGCGAACGCTACACCATCAATCTTGAGAAAGTGGCCGCGCGCCACATAGGCCTTGAGCTCGACCTCGCCTACAAACCCGCCAACTGGGTAGAAATCCAGGGTATGCTCTCATGGGGCGACTGGCAGTGGGACAACAATGTCAAAGGATATTTCTACAATGAACAGGGTCAGCCACTCGCCAACACCAACGGCGACCTCGCCAGCGGCATCCTCGCTCCCGACCACGGCTGGGCTATCGTAAACCAGAAAGGTGTCAAGATCGGTGGCTCGGCACAGACAACAGGTGCTGTCGGCCTGACATTCCACCCCTTCAAGGGCTTCCGCATCGGTGGCGACTGGACAGTATGCGCCCGCAACTATTCAGATTATGCCGTCAGCGGCAGCGACCTCGGAGCCGGTGCTGTGCTCAACGTCAAGGATCCCTGGGAAATTCCCTGGGGCAATGAGTTCGACCTTTCCGCAAGCTACAAGTTCAAGATCGGTGGTCTTGACGCTACGCTCTACGGAAATGTCTACAACCTCTTCAACCACTACTATGTGAAAGACGCAACAACCGATTACAATGTGGAAGGTGCATGGAATAACGCCTACAAAGTCTTCTACTCTTTCGGCCGCACTTTCTCTCTTCGTCTCAAAATCGCTTTCTAATCCGGACTAACAATGAAAATCAGCAATATAAAGACCCTGTCAGCAATTGCATCCGTAATCATGCTGACGGCCTGCGGCGAAAATAGCTGGAACGACCATCTCGATGGCTTCACCGTTCCCCCCGTCTATACCGCCACTGAGACAATAAACTACACGCTGACCGACGCCGATTACAAGACCATCTCCACCCTCTCGGCAAATCAGGCCCTCGCCACCACCGAAGAGGAGAAGGCGGCTCTCACGGCCATCGGCACCAATCTCCGTTTTGCCGACAAGGAGCAGGCCCGTAAATATATCCCGGCTCTTTTCACACAGTCTACCTTCCCTTACTTCACATTGAATCCGGGAAGCTCGATCGTGGTGAAATATGCCATCAGCAACGGCGTCTCCGACGAGACCGACGTGATCAATGCCGGCACTCCCGAATATAAGCTCACTCAAGACGAATATCAGAGCGTCTGGGGAAGCGAGACGGAGTTCATCAACGCCTTCGCTCCGGAGAAACCCGCTGCCTCATACATTCCCCGTATCCTCGCTGACATCTATGACGACGCCGAGGCCGGAGCATACGCCATAGTCAACTACAACGAGGCCGAGACCAATCCTATCTTCGGCACTGTAGGTGGCGGCGACGAGAAACCGGAGTGGGAGATGTCTGACGTCATCAGCCACCTTGAAGAGGGTAGCCAGGCCGACGTTCAGGGTGTCGTGACAGGTATCTCTACCCGAGGTTTCATTGTGACCGACAAAAGCGGCTCCATCTGCTTCGACAAGGGAAGCGGCTTCAACGACGACCTCCTCACCATCGGCTCGCAGGTAAATGTCACCGGCGAGGTAAGCGTTTACTCACGTTGCCTTCAGATTTCCAAAAACAACTCCTATGAGATTGTAGGGACACAGGCCTACACCTATCCTGCACCCGAGACATTCACCGGTGCTATGGTTGAGACTGCCTGTGGTGAGACCGACAACATGCTTGCTCGCTATATCTCCCTCCAGTGCACGGTTAAGATCAGCGGCAACTATATCAACCTCGACATCCCCGGCTCGGCAAATCAGGGCAGCGTTTACTATGCACCCGATTTCATCAAGGCTAAACTTGTGGATGGTGCCTCTGTCACCCTGACAGGCTACTTCATTGCCGTGACCGGCGGCGCCAAGTATTTCAACATACTTGTCACCGGTGTCAACGGAGAGAATATCGCCAAACCTGTGATGATGAAAGCTCCCGTTGTAGACGTCCCGACTTCCACACGCAATGCCATCTATCAGTACGACGGTTCAAAATGGAGCGTGCCCGCCAATACGATCGTGCTCCAGCCTGAGGAATACACGGCCATGGGCCAGACCTACGGCAACCTCAGCGGTCAGCTCCCCTACACAATTCTTCCGAAATACCTCAACATGACGAAACCTTTCGCCACTGAGGATGAAGCTGTCACCGTGGTCTATAAATACTACGACGGAACAGCCACTAACTATCGGGCATCCCTCTTCATCTTCAACGGAACCGAATGGACCAACGGAAACACCGTGACCGAGCAGTTCAGCCGCAACGACGAAGGTTGGCGTTTCAATCCCTCCGTCACACTCACTCTCCCTGCCGGACGTGGACAGGCATTCAGCGCAGTTTACTATCAGGCTTGTGTAGATTGGGTTTACGAGAACATCGATGTGCCCCTGGGATCAACAGGTATCAAGTCCGGCATGTTCTATGTGACAAGCTACGGCAACAACGAGTATTATTCCGGCACTTCGGCTTATCAGAACAACATAGACCTCCGCGGCGACAAGGCACGTGCCCAGTATCCTGCCGGTTATGAAGGAATGACCGACGAGGAGATTGTGGAGCTCGAGAAGAAGCGTTTCTGCACTGAGGTATTCCCCGGTGCGCTCTCGAAGATATATCCCGAGGCTGAAAAGGTGGAGGGTATGGACGTGCTCTACACTTTCACATTCTCCGCGTACTACGGCACCGAGACACTCGTCTACACCGGTGTCTGGAAAGTATCCGGCAAGGCATCATTCGAGTTTGTTGAGTGTCACCTCGACAGCGATCCGAGCGTAAAATTCTACGAATATTAAAGACCTGTAAAGGTTCTTCCTCAGCCACCCTGCGCCTCAGAATAGGCGCGGGGTGGCCTCTTTTTGCTGACTTCACTTGTAGAATTGGGAAGAAAGGTATAAATTTGTGGTCGAAATGGGAAGCCTTTATTCATATCCCGCTCAAAAAGGGCTTTACGGAATCTTCAACGACAGTTTTCCTCCGATTCTCGACGGAGTCACTCTGACGGTGGAGAACTATGTACGTTGGCTTAAGAACTCAGGGCGTACACCTTGTGTCGTCACCCCCTGGAACCCCGTTTCGGAGAAGTATGACTATGACGTGATGCGCTTCTTCTCCCTTCCGATCCACAACCGTAAACCCTATCGCTACGGCTATCCCAAACTTGACCCTTTCATCTGGCGACGCCTCCGGAATACGGATTTCAGGATTCTCCACGCTCATTGCCCTTTCTCATCCGGTCGCCTCGCGGTCTATGTAAAGAAGCATCAGAATATCCCGCTCATAGCCACATTCCACTCCAAATACCGCTCAGATCTTGAGCATTCCTTCAGGCATATGCCCTGGTGCGTGCCGATTATCATGAAGAGGATCCTCAATTTCCTCAATGCCTGCGACGAGGTATGGATTCCTCAGGCCCAGGTGGAGGAAACTGTCCGCGAATACGGCTACCGTGGTAAACTAACCGTGATGGAGAATGGAAATGATTTCTCGGAAATAATCGGTGATGATCTCAAGGGATACAAGATTGAAGCCAAGAGACGACTCGGTTTGCACCAGGAGGAGATTAATCTCCTGTTTGTGGGTCAACACATCTGGGAGAAGGGCATCAGGGTAATAGTGGAGGCTCTTTCGGCACTTAGTCCTGACGTACCGTTCCGTATGAATTTCATAGGAAACGGCTACGCACTCGGCGAATTGCAGTCGCTTGTCCGCGACCTCGGTCTCTCCGACCGCGTAAGAATCCACGGAGTCATATCGGATCGTCAGAAGTTGAGCGATTTCTATGCCGCCAGCGACCTTTTCCTCTTCCCATCTTTCTATGACAATGCACCCCTTGTCGTTAGGGAGGCGGCCGCTATGGGCACACCATCCATCCTCCTCGCAGGCTCTACGGCTGCCGAGGTTGTCCGCGATGGGAAGAATGGTTTCCTCACCCAGAGAAATCCGGAAGATTTCGCTTCTCTCATCACCTCTCTCTCCAAAGACCGCGAAAGGTTGTGGAAAGTAGCGCTCGGTGCTCGTGACACACTCGTCAGAAGCTGGAAAGATGTGGTCGATGAAGTAATCGACCGCTACGAGACTCTCATTAAGATTCGGTCCGGTAAAGGCAGATTCTGATTATAATTGGCGGTAAACATTAATCTTGAAATTAAATGGAGACTCAACAGCCGGTAAAATCAACTGCAGAAGAGCAACCGAAAAAATTCTTTTCCATATGGAAGGTGCTCCTTCCGATCGCCATAGGACTCGGCGTCGTGGCCTTCATGTTCTGGCATGACGCACGCGATGAAAGACTCGGCGAAATCTGGGGAAGCATTCATTTCACTTTCCGGACATGGATCTGCATCTTCCTCGCATGGCTCTTCATGCTGGGGCGTGACTTCGGACTGAGCTGGCGTTTCCGTGCCCTGACCGATAAGCAACTATCCTGGAAACAGGCATTCAAGGTTGATTTCCTCTGTGAATTCACATCATGTGTCACACCCTCCGCCGTCGGAGGCAGTTCCCTCGGGATGGTGTTCCTCAACTCACAGGGTGTAGAGTTCGGAAGGGCAACGACCCTGATGATCACCACCCTCTTCCTTGATGAACTCTTCTTTGTGATCTTCTGCCCGATCGTCATACTTCTCACCCCTGCACATGAGGTGTTCTCCTCCGGCGACGCGAGTTTCTCGCATGGCGTCAAACTGACCTTCTGGCTCGTCTATGCCGGTATCTTTATATGGACTTTCATTCTTTTTACCGGAATAATCTGGAAACCGCGCTGGATAAAGAATGTTATCAACAAGATCTTCAGTTGGAAACTGCTAAGGCGTTGGCAGGGTTCCGCCACCACTCTCGGCGACAACATGGTTGCCACTTCCGTGGAACTCCGTAAGAAGCCTTTCCGCTTCTGGCTCGAGGTTTTCGGCGGAACTGCCCTATCGTGGACATCACGTTATCTTGTGGTCAACGCCCTGTTCTTAGGGTTCCTCCCGCAGGATGATCCTCAGCAATGGGTGATCCTCGTGCGTCAGTTCATCATCTGGGTAGTGCTCATGGTCAGCCCTACACCCGGCGGTTCCGGTCTCAGTGAATGGATCTTCTCCAGATACTATGGAGATCTCGTACCGACTGCCGGACTGGCCCTCATACTCGCCATAATCTGGCGAATAATCTCCTATTATGTCTATCTCTGCATCGGAGCCATAATCGTCCCCGGATGGCTCAGGCAGACTATAACAAGAGTAAAGAAACATGGAAAAGAATCCTGAATTCATAGTCATCATCCCCTCCCGTTACGGATCATCACGTTTCCCCGGAAAACCTCTTGCAAAGATTGGTGGAGTCGAAATGGTCGTGCGTGTTTGCCGCCGTGCCTCGGAAGCCGGAGTCAACGTAGCCGTTGCCACGGATGATGAACGTATACGTGAGTGTGTTGAGAAAGCCGGCTTCAAGGCTGTCATGACCTCGCCCGACCATCAGAGCGGCACCGACCGGGTGCAGGAAGCTTTCCTCGCACTCGGTTCGCCGGCCGATGTGGTTATCAACGTGCAAGGCGACGAACCCTTCATTGCCCCTTCCCAGATAAAGGCTCTAATGGACTGCTTCATCAAGGATCCCTCCACCCAACTCGCTACCCTCGTCAGGGAATATGACCGGGAGAAGGGTTTCGAAGGTCTATTCGACCCCAATGTAGTCAAGGTGACAAGGGCGTTCGACGGAAGAGCCCTCTATTTCTCACGCAGTATCATACCATATGTCAGGGGTGTCGACTGGAAAGAATGGCTCGATAAATTCACTTTCCATACACATGTAGGTATCTACGCATACCGTGCGGATGTCCTTGCCGAAGTGACGCGTCTCAAGCGAAGCCCGCTGGAGATAGCGGAGTCTCTCGAGCAGCTGAGATGGCTTGAGAACGGTTATACTATACGCACCGCTGTCACCGCCGAACCGACCGTAGGCATCGACACTCCCGCCGATCTTGAGGAAGCCGAGAAATTCTTCCTTAACCTCTAACCTCATAACCTCATTTCTTTCAACACAAGTTGAAAGAAATGAAATAATGAAGCGTTATAATGACATGAGAAGAATATTCACAAATATATCCGCTCTCCTGTTGATGTTGCTTCCCCTCACCGGGGTGGCCGAGACCGTCAGCCAGAAAGAAGCATCCAAACTCGCCCAAATCTTCTTCAATGCGGCGAACGGTGAGGTTGTATCTAAACCTAAACTTGTCTACAACGGTAAACGCCTCACCACCAACCGTCTTTTCTCCCCTTTTTATGTTTATAACCATGCGAAGGGTGGATTCGTAATCATTGCCGCCGACAACAAGGCCTACCCTATCCTCGGATATAGCCTCCATACAAACTTTGATCCGGAGAAACTTGACTCCGCGGCTTCGGCAAGGCTTGCTGAATATGCCCGTGACATCGAATATATCCGCCATGACGGTCGCGTCCCCGACGAGGCTATCGCAGCCTGGACCGGTATGCCTGATTTCATTTACTCAACCCTCAATCCGACCCACGAATCCCTCCTTTATGCACCCGTCGATGAAGATACCCACCCCGACTGGCGTATGCTTGCCACCGCTACGGAGTTTCCTGAAATCGGGGAGATAGCTGAGGAATCCGCGACACGCGTTTCCCGCTCTGCCTCCCCATCCCCCGTCAACCGCATTGAGCCGGAAACTGAACAAGCTAAACTCCGCCCTGTCGGTGGCGGCCATTTTGAAGCTTTCATTCCGGAGGGCGTCACAATGGTGAGGATCTACAATCTCAGCGGATCGATGGTGCGCCAACTCACTTTCCGCAACACTGACACTGCGGTGTTTGATCTTGACGGCGAACCGCGTGGCTTCTACTTCGCGCTCGTCAATGGAGTGAGCGGACGTCCCTATGGCTTCAAAATCTATAAGTAAGTTCCGATTATGTGGCTTAATTTGCAGAAATCAAAAATAGCAGCGATTGCCGCCTTAGTGCTGACAATCGCCGCTATCATCTTTACTGCCGTGATGCACGCCCCCTGGTGGTGGTTCGCAGCCGAGTTCATGGCCTACATGAGTGCTTTCTCGCACCTCATGGCTCTTCTTCTTGTCAACCTCAACCGCTATGTGGGCCGCATCCTCGACAGATGTTCCCTCGTCTTCGGGTTGCTGTTCATAGTTGCCCTTATTGTACTCTATTTCCTCCTGTAATACGAAAAGTTATAGGAGATTGAGCGCTGAACCCGCTTTCAATTATTTTAGCGTAGCCGGTTATTTAATAACCGGTTATTTAATAATCGGAGTCACGGTATATCCCTGTGAACGCAATCCCTCTACAAGACCCTGCGGACCTGCGAGATGAAGGGCTCCTACAGCCACGAATGTGCTGCCATCCTTGAAGATTGCCGGCAACTTCGTCAACCAGTCGGCATTGCGCTTGTCAAGGAGTGCCTTCATGAACTCGGGGTGCTCATCTTCAGCCGAACTCATCGAGAGAATCTTGCCGAGATCCTGTGCCAAGTAAGCCTCTGTCAGTTCCTTTGCGTTGTCTATACCCTTTTGTGGATTCTTCAGCAACTCCACGAGACTCTCTGCCTGCCAGGCAATCGGGGTTGTGTCGAAAAGGATTTCCGCCTGTTGTGATGCCGTCTCCAGAGGGATAATCTTCTTCCCCTTAGCCTGACCTGCCGTCTGGAACCATGTGTCGAGTTGTTCCGCAGGGTTGAAATCAGGCACGGCATCTTTTGTGATGGAAAGCGACACGGTGGTCGTGACCACCATCGGTTTCATCGGTTCCATCATCGAAAGATCCATTCCGGGCATCGGTGCCCATTTCTTGAATTCCTCGTTGATGAGAGCATAATCCTCTTTCGAGATCACTTTGGAAAGGGTGCTGTCAGCCGGTGCCATCATATGCGACTGCATCGACATGGCCATTGCCATCTGATCCTGGGTAAGGTCTATCTCCCCGACAACCTGCTTGGTTTCCTCAAAAGGAGCTTCAGCACCAAACTTCTCTATCACGCTCACCGGGGCGAGATGATGTGTGCCGAAAAGATAAGACGCCTCTTTGAGACCGTTCCCCTCTACTTTGTAAAGAACTTGCGCGCTGACCTGCATGGCCGCGCCGATCAGGAAAAGGGTTGCTAACCCTCTCATTACTTTCATACGTGTTTTTTTAAATTATATATACCCCATTAGACGTCGGGATACTCTTAAAAATAACGTGCACTAACAATAAAAATTGGTATTTTTTCCCCGTGCAGTATGAGTTGCCGATATTTTTGACTACTTTTGTTGAAAATTGTATCCCTACCCCGCACTATATGGATAGTGTCCGGGCCGGATTCTGCGATCAAGATTCATCATGGATAATAAGACATTGACCGAAATACTGGCTAAAAACTTGAGTATCTCCCGCGAGACAGTGGCCGAACTCATCGAAAGCATGGCCGCGAATCTCGGTGAGATAGCCTCAGACGGCGATAGTGTGACCATTCCGTCGTTCGGCACATTCGAACCCAAAAAACGGGTGGAACGCATTGCGATTCATCCGGCAAGCGGCAAGCGACTGCTCGTGCCGCCGAAGATTGTCCTTACCTTCCGTCCCACCTCAATACTGAAACAGAAAGTCAATGGATAAAAAAGTCACCATGTCTTCCCTGTCTGCCATGATGGCTCTCGCCACAGGGAAACAGCAGCAGCTCTGTGAGAATTTTCTTCAGGAGCTATTCAGTGTCATCTCCGATGAGCTCAGCCGTGGCGAATCAGTCAGGATAAAAGGGTTGGGCACATTCAAACTCGTCGATGTCGAGGCCCGCAGGAGTGTTGACGTCTCAACCGGCGAGCCCAACGAGATTCCGCCCCACAAGAAAATCATATTTGTTGCTTCAAAAGAACTTGCCGCAATTGTCAACGCACCCTTCGAGGCTTTTGAAGCGGAGGAGATTTCAGACAATCTCTCCACTGATGAGTTGACCGGTGCTCCTGAAGTTCCCGAAGCTCCCGAAATTCCCTCACCGGCAACCTACGCTGACTCTTTAAAACCGGAAGAACAGGAAAAATCCGAGGAGGAAGCTGAAGAACCGGAAGAGGCCGTTGAGGAAATAAAAGAACCGCAAGAAGCTGTGGAGGTTTCGGAAGAGACAAGCGATGCCACTGAGGAACTTGATGAAGAGATGATTGAAGCCGAAGGAGTGGAGGAATCTGAATATCAAGAGGAACGCCCGGGCAGATTCGGATGGGGCTTCCTTACGGGCTTCATCAGTGCCTTAGGGGTTGCCGCAGTTGCCGGTATACTTTGGTGGGGTTTCGGATCAAAAGATGACGCTTCAATCGATGAAGATGGTCAGAATGTTGAGATGGCCGGCAATCAGGAAGTTATAGCTCAGGAAACAGGCGTGGCGCAATCCGATTCCTTATCGCTGGCCTCTACCGATAAAGCAGATGGGGAAGTTGACGTGCCCACAAGACCCTCCGACACTCCCGTGCTCGACACCATATCCACCACCCGGTTCCTGACCACCATGGCACAGGATCACTATGGCAATTTCAACCTCTGGCCCATCATCTATGATGAAAACAGCAAGATTCTCGGGCATCCCGACCGGATTAAGCCCGGCACTCAGGTAGTCATCCCAAGCCTCTCCAAATACGGCATCGACCCACATAACCGCGACCATATCAACAACATGAAAGAACGCGGAAAAGCCATCTACTCGAAATACAAGTAACCTTTCTTCCCCTCATC
>CAZMHE010000045.1:0-16818 GCA_964566015.1 uncultured Sangeribacter sp.
TTTGCGGCGTGGCCGTGAAGATGGGCTCCCTAACCGAGAAAGAGAATGAGTTGGGAAAGTCGAGTGTGCTTGTGCTCGAACTGAATGGTGTTATCTCGGAGCGTGCAGTCACCCCGGAGTTCGATTACATGGAGCTTCTTCAGGGGAATGCAGTGAAGAGCCTGACACTTTCCGACATCGAGACAGCAATCCATGAAGCAAAGGTCAACGATGATGTTGAGGCCATCTACCTGAAGTGTGGCGGAGTGGAGGCCGGGCCGGCCACTCTTGACGCCATCCGCAACGCGCTTATGGATTTCCGCGAGGAGAAGCCTATTATCGCTTACGGTGATTCCTTCACGACTGGCGACTATTACCTGGCCACCACAGCACAGGTGCTTTGTCTTAATCCTGCCGGCGCGATTGACCTTAAAGGTATCGGAGGAACAAGCTTCTATTTCGCATCACTTTTCGAGAAACTCGGCATCCAGTTTCAGGTGGCAAAGGTCGGCACTTTCAAGAGTGCAGTTGAGCCCTTCATAATGAACGAGATGAGCGAACCGGCAAGAGCACAACTCGACACACTCTATACCAACATCTGGCATCACCTCTGCGATCAGTTCACCATGAGCCGCGAGAAGATGAATGTGAATCTCATCAACGGGAGCATCAACGATAAATTCATCTTTCTTCAGCCGGCCCGGTTTGCGGTGAAGTATGACTTTGTCGACCGTCTTGCCTATGAAAGACAGATGGACAGCATCATTGCCGCAAAGATTAGGATAGACAAGGATAAGATCAGATTCGTGAAACCGACAGCCGTGGCCAGTCATTCCGATTGGGGTAAAGGTTACAACTCCAAGAAGCAGGTGGCAGTGCTCTACGCTGTCGGAGAAATCATGGATGGGGGAGGCTCCTCCACCATCAATTTCGAGAAACTTGTTCCGCAGATTGTGGAGCTTGCCGAGAATGACGATGTGAAGGCACTTGTGCTTCGTGTCAACTCCCCCGGTGGTAGTGTCTTCGGTTCCGACCAGATCGGTGAGGCACTCGATTATTTCCAGAGTAAGAAGAAACCTCTTGTTGTCTCCATGGGTGATTACGCAGCTTCAGGGGGCTACTGGATCTCATGCTGTGCCGACAGGATTTTTGCCGACCCCTTGACGATAACAGGCTCCATCGGAATTTTCGGACTCATTCCCAACGTCTCCGAACTGATAAAGAAGATAGGAGTCACACCGCAGACGGTGTCAACAAACCCCGGTGCCGACTTCCCCACATTATTCTATCCTCTCACGGAGACTCAGATGGGGGCGATGCAGAAATATGTGGAGAGGGGGTATGACCAGTTCATATCGCGTGTGGCCCGCGGACGCAAGATGAAGAAAGAGGATGTGATGAAGATTGCCGAGGGGCGTGTATGGGATGCGGTCAAGGCCCATGAACTCGGACTTGTTGATGAGCTTGGCGGACTTGAAGAGGCTGTCACCTGGGCGGCCAAGAAAGTCTTCACGGATGACAACTACAAAGTGGCACTTTATCCCACGGTAGAGCAGAATGTATGGTCGCTCCTCCCCGATATTGCCGAGATGCGTATGCAGGAGACTTTGAAGCGTTCGCTTCCTTACGGATGTGACGATCGGGTTATCCGCTTTGTGATGCGTGTTCTCAGCCAGAAGCATATTCAGGCACGTATGCCATATTACACAGTCGGTTTACAATAATAATCAATCCGGGTGAAGACTACGAGTGACAAAATAATGGTCTGTCTGCTGACACCGCTTTCTTGGCTCTACGGGGCCGCGACCGGTGTGCGCAACTGGCTTTTTGATCAGAAAATCCTCAAGGAACAGGAATATCCTATCCCTTTGGTAGGGGTGGGCAACCTCACTGTGGGTGGCACCGGCAAGACCCCCCATGTGGAATTCATTGTCAGAAGTCTCACTCCGGAATATCGTGTGGCCGTACTTTCACGCGGATACAAACGTAAGACGAAGGGTTTTGTGCTCGCCAACTCAAAGAGCACTCCCGAGATAATCGGCGATGAGCCTTTGCAGATCTATCAGAAATTCCGCCACAGGAATGTAGAGGTGGCGGTATGCGAGAGCCGCAGGGAGGGTATTGAGCGACTCATGAAGCTTTTCCCTGACCTTGACCTGATCGTGCTTGACGATTCATTTCAGCATCGCTGGGTGAAACCAAAGGTGCAGATTCTCCTGATGGATTATTCCCGCCCAGTACATGCCGACAAGATGCTCCCATTGGGAAGGCTAAGGGATAATCCGATACAGGTGAACCGGGCTGACATGGTCATAGTGACGAAATGTCCTGAGACCCTTCAGCCTGTCGATATGATGGTGAAGCGCAAGGATGTGGATTTATTCCCTTATCAGAAGCTATTCTATTCGCGCTATGCCTACGCTCCGATAGAGCCGGTTTTCCCGGATGATTCTCCCTATTCGGCATCACTTACCAGACTCGGTGAAGATGATGCGGTGCTTCTTTTGACCGGAATTGCACATCCCCGATACTTCGTGCGCCATTTCCGTCAATACCCCTTCAAGGTCAAGGTCGATCATTTCTCCGATCATCATGACTTCACAAGAAAGGACATCAAGGAGATAACCGACAAGTTCAATGCTCTGAAAGGTAAACGTAAGATAATCGTCACTACCGAGAAAGACGCTGTCCGTCTTCTCCATAATCCATATTTCCCGCAGTCGCTGAAACCCTTCACATTCTACCTGCCTATTTCCGTAAGCATGGTAGGAGAAAATTCCGCGGAAGAATTCATCGATGCTCTCAAGAAATCGCTCGGCCTCCGCAACACTTCCGAAGACGCGGAGTGATGCCGTCACAAACAATCGGATGCGTTGCCGCGTTTTGATTGTATATGTATTTACCCAAAATACCCAAAACAGAAATTACTCAAATGGAAAAGACAATGCTTGACAAGATCCGCGATACAGCGGATTTCATCCTTGCTCAGATAGGATCAGCTCCTGACACTGCCGTAATTCTCGGCACAGGTCTCGGAGAGCTCGTCAATCACATAGATATACAGAAAGAGATCGCCTATAAGGATATTCCCAATTTCCCCATCTCGACGGTTGAAGGACACAGCGGCAAACTGATCTTCGGCACGCTCGGCGGAAAGTATATCATGGCGATGCAGGGACGTTTCCATTATTATGAGGGGTATGACATGAAGCAGGTGACATTCCCGGTAAGGGTAATGAAGCAGCTTGGTGTGACACGTCTTTTCGTCAGCAACGCTGCCGGAGGCATGAATAAGGAATTTCAGGTCGGGGACGTGATGGTCATAACCGACCATATCAACCTTTTCCCCGAGAATCCTCTTCGCGGAAAGAATTATGATGAACTCGGGCCACGTTTCCCCGCCATGACGGAGGCATACAGCATGGGGCTTATCGAAATGGCCGATGACATCGCACGCGAGAAAGGTATCAGGCTTATGCACGGTGTTTATGTAGGCACAGCCGGCCCCACTTTCGAGACTCCCGCGGAATATGAATATTTCAGGGTGATCGGGGGTGATGCTGTAGGCATGTCGACAGTGCCGGAAGTGATCGTGGCAAATCATGCGGGTATGACCGTGTTTGGTGTGTCAGTTATCACCGACCTTGGAGGTAAAGATATCCGCGAGGTTCCGACACATGAGGAGGTGCAGAAGGCTGCCGTGAAGGCACAGCCAATAATGACCGATCTTATCAAGGAAATGCTTTCTCGTATATGAATTATGGAAAACGCAACTGAAATATCACAACTCGGAGAGTTCGGTCTCATAGACCGTCTTACCAAAGACTTTCCGCTTAAGAACCCGGAGACCAAGAAGGGAGTAGGGGATGATGCGGCTGTCCTCGCTTTTGGCGATAAGGATGTGCTTGTAACGACCGACCTCCTTCTCGAAGGGATTCACTTCGATCTCCGTTATGTGCCTCTCAAGCATCTCGGTTACAAGGCTGCTATCGTAAACTTCTCGGATATTTACGCAATGAACGGCACACCGAAGCAGATCACGGTCTCGCTTGGTATATCAAGCCGGTTCACGGTGGAGCATATAGAAGCCCTTTATTCGGGAATCCGTCTCGCATGCGAACTTTACGGTGTGGATCTCGTAGGTGGAGACACAAGTGCCTCGGTTACGGGTCTCGTGATCTCGATCACTTGTCTCGGCACAGCTTCTCCGGAAGATGTGGTGAAGAGGGATGGAGCGAAACCGACCGATCTCATTTGTGTGAGCGGTGATCTCGGGGCTGCCTTCATGGGCCTTCAGCTTCTTGAGAGGGAGAACAAGGTTGCAGCCGGTCAGAAGGATTTCCAACCTGATTTCTCAGGCCGGGAGTATATCCTCGAGCGTCAGCTGAAACCGGAGGCAAGAAAAGATATCATAGAGATGCTCCGCAAGGAGGGTATAAAGCCGACATCCATGATGGATGTCAGCGACGGTCTTTCATCAGAACTGCTGCACATCTGTAAAAATTCCGGAACCGGTTGCCGTGTCTATGAGGATAGAATCCCCATAGACTATCAGACCGCGGTAATGGCTGAGGAATTCAACATGAACCTCGTAACGGCCGCGATGAACGGTGGTGAGGACTATGAGCTCCTTTTCACGGTGCCTCTGACAGACAATGAAAAGATTGAGAAAATGAAAGGGGTGACGATGATCGGATATATCACAAAGCCGGAGCTCGGGTGTGCGCTTGTGACCCGCGATGGTGGTGAACTACCGATAAAGGCACAGGGATGGAATGCCTTTGAATCCTGAATCTCCACAGAACCCGACATAGTGAGGGTGTGTCAAAATCAAAATTCTGACACACCCTCATCATCCAATTAAGATACGGAAGTTCAAATTCAGATTATTTAACAGAGCATTTTCCTCGTTTTAATTTAAGAAATACTATTTTTGCATTTCGAATCGGGAGCCTGCAAAACAAAGGTTAACGCGAGGCCTCCGACACCATGAAATAATATAAAAAAAAACATATAGAAAGCCATATATGAATGAGACAGTCAATATCAGGGAACTCAATGACCTGATCGCATCGAAAGCAAGTTTCCTGAGCATGATCCGTAATGGCATGGACCGCAGGATCGTAGGTCAGAAACACCTTGTGGATTCACTCCTTATAGCGTTGCTTTGCAACGGCCACGTGCTTCTCGAGGGTGTACCCGGTCTGGCAAAGACATTGGCAATCAAAACACTCGCAAGCCTTGTGGATGCCAAATACAGCCGTATTCAGTTCACCCCGGACCTTCTCCCCGCCGACGTCATCGGCACATTGATCTATTCTATCAAGAATGAGAGCTTCGAGGTGAAAAAAGGCCCAATCTTCGCCAACTTCGTTCTCGCCGATGAGATCAACCGTGCCCCCGCGAAAGTGCAGAGTGCCCTCCTCGAGGCGATGCAGGAGCGTCAGGTGACTATCGGCGACGAGACTTTCCCCCTCGACCGTCCTTTCCTTGTGATGGCTACACAGAACCCGATCGAACAGGAGGGTACCTATCCGCTTCCCGAGGCGCAGACCGACCGTTTCCTTCTCAAGGTCGTGATCGGTTATCCTAAAAAGGAGGAGGAGAAGGCTATTATCCGTCAGAATATCTATGGTGTTCCGGAGCCTATCCGTCCCGTTGTAACACCTCAGGAGATCATCGAGGTGCAGAAGATTGTAGAGAAGATCTATATTGACGAGAAGATTGAGAATTACATTGTGGATATTGTTTTCGCCACACGTGAGCCCGGCAAATTCGGCATCAATGATCTTGAGGGTATAATCTCTTACGGAGCATCTCCGCGTGCATCCATCTCGCTTGCGCTCGCATCGCGTGCCTACGCGTTCCTTCAGGGTCGCGGATATGTGATTCCTGAGGATGTCCGCGCAGTATGCCATGATGTGCTCCGTCACCGCATCGGACTCTCCTATGAGGCCGAGGCAAACAATATCTCAGCCGACGAGGTCATCACGGCAATCCTCGACAAGGTGGTGGTGCCCTGACCGATGGGTTCCGTCCGCCATTCTCTAACAGTATCCTATGGACGCAAAAGAACTGCTGCAAAAAGTAAGGAAAATCGAAATCAAGACCCGTGGATTAAGCCAGAATATATTTGCGGGTGAATATCACACAGCCTTCAAGGGGCGTGGCGTGATATTCTCCGAAGTGCGCGAATATCAGCCCGGCGATGACATAAGGGATATTGACTGGAATGTAACAGCACGCCAGAACAAGCCTTTCGTCAAGGTCTACGAGGAGGAGAGGGAGCTGACGATGATGCTCCTGATCGATGTCTCGGGGAGTAGTGATTTCGGTGCCATGGGAGACAGCAAGAAGGAGGTTATCGCCGAGATAGCGGCCACACTTGCTTTCTCTTCAATACAGAACAATGACAAGGTAGGAGTGATTTTCTTTTCAGACAGAATCGAGAAGTTTATTCCCCCCAAGAAAGGAAAGAAGCATATACTCCTGATCATCCGTGAGATTATCGACATGAAGCCGAAGAGCCACGGCACCAACATCGACGTGGCCTTGAAATTCATGACCAACGCCCTGAAGAAACGTTGCACTGCTTTCCTCCTTTCCGACTTTATCGACAATCACGATTATTTCCCGAGTATGTCGATAGCCAACCGTAAGCATGATCTTGCCGCCATTCAGGTCTATGACAAGCGCGACGCCAAGTTGCCTGACGTGGGTCTCGTGCGCGTCCGTGACATGGAGACAGGGGCAGACCGTTGGATCGACACTTCGTCGCGCAAGGTCCGTCAGGCTTTCGATAAGGTCTGGTATGAACGGCAGCAGCATCTGTCGTCAGTCACCGGGCGTTGTGGTGTTGACCTCGCGTCTGTCACGACCGACGAAGATTATGTGAAAGCACTTCTCTCCTTATTCCGCAATCGTTCCGCACGTTGAGCATCAGCAATATAGTATAATGAAATATAAAATATTCAGTATAATAACCGTGATAGCCGCATTCATCGCCTCAGTCGAGGCTTGGAGTGCGCCGTTGACGGTTACCGCCCGTCTCGATTCCGTCAATCTCCTTATGGGAAATAT
This sequence comes from uncultured Sangeribacter sp., assembly GCA_964566015.1. GTDB lineage: Bacteria > Bacteroidota > Bacteroidia > Bacteroidales > Muribaculaceae > Lepagella. The sequence continues at coordinate 7,060 of CAZMHE010000045.1, forward strand.
GACGGATCTCAGGCTGGAGGTGGTGCAGGATGAGGGAGTGAAGGGATCTTTCCCGCTCTTCGAGAAAGCAGACCCTATGCAAGGGTATGTGGGAGTATGTGGAGACAGCATAGAGCTGCGTACCTCATACACGATCGATACGGTACGTATCGGGTCAGGTCGTATCCAGCTCAATTACAAGGTGCCGGTGCAGGCTTTTGATTCCGGCACCTACCGACTCCCTCAATTCGTATACGTCTCGGAGTCTGATTCGGCAAGATCTAATGTGTTGACATTGAATGTGGTTCCTGTGCAGGTCACTGCCGAAGACGAGATAGCCGGATTCGCCGGTGTCGCGGATCCGGAAGGTAAGGAATGGACAGACATTATTCCTGACTGGTTCACACAGTGGTGGTGGCTCATTGCAATCATCCTCGCACTTCTGCTCCTGTTCATATGGAGCATGATGCGTTATAAGAAAGATGGTGTCATCATTCCGCGGAAGCCCCGACCTTCGCCTTATGAAGAGGCCATCAAGGCACTTCGTGAACTCAAGGCAAAGAATCTCTGGGAACAGGGTCTCGAACGGGAGTATTTCACCCAGTTGACAAAAATCCTGCGAGTTTATCTTGACCGTCGTTTCGGCATCAATGCCATGGAGATGACAACGCGTGAGATCATGGATCGCCTTTCCGAGAGTCAGTTCAAGGATCAGCAGGCTTACGTGCGTCAGATATTGAGCGTTGCCGACTTCGTGAAGTTCGCTAAGGTGCGACCTTTGCCTGCCGATAACATTCAGGCATATGACAACGCTGTGAAGTTTGTAGAAGAGACGAGACCCACAACCGGCGAGACCGCTGATGCCCACCCCGGTTTCGAGGCTATGGATGAATTCCTCCGCAATCCGCCCGGAGCGCTTGCCCCGAAACATTTGAAGGAAGCATATGAGAAAGCCCGTCTTGCACGCGAGACCCGCATGAAGAAAGGGGGTGCGAAATGATGCTGAAATATCCCCATATGCTTTGGCTTCTTCTCATTCTCGTGCCGTTGGTGGCATGGTATGTCTGGAAGAACCGCAACGCCAACCCTTCGCTCGGTATATCGACCGTAGATCCGGTGATGAAGCTTCCCGTAAGCTGGAAGACTATTGCGATGCATGTGTATTTCGCTCTCCAACTTGTGGCCATAGCCGCGCTTATCGTGGCATTAGCACGTCCGCAGACACATGACCATCTCCGCACCTCCCGCATCGAGGGCACGGACATTGTCATTGCCCTGGACATATCGGGCAGTATGTCGGCAAAAGACTTTGAGCCGACAAGATTTGCCGCCGCTAAGGATGTTGCCACAAAATTTGTGAATTCCCGCCCGAATGATAACATGGGTCTTGTGGTTTTTGCGGGGGAGAGTCTCTCCTTAATGCCTCTGACAAATGACCGTGCTGCTCTTGTCAATGCTATCAATCAGGTGGAGATGGGCGACCTTCATGACGGCACGGCAATCGGCGACGGTCTGACTTCAGCCGTGAACCGTGTTGCGTCAGGAAAGGCTAAATCGAAAAGCATCATCCTCCTTACGGACGGTACAAACAACGCCGGTGATGTGCCCCCGTCAACCGCTGCACAGATCGCACGCCAGAAAGGTATAAAAGTCTATACTATCGGAGTCGGCACAAACGGCACGATCCAGATACGCGATCCTTACGGATTCTCCACCACAAGTCTCGAGACCAAGATTGACGAGCAGTCGCTTTCCGAGATTGCGGAGCTTACCGGAGGAAAGTTCTTCAGGGCCACTGACGAAAAGATGCTCTCAGAAGTGTTTGCCGAAATCGACCGTCTTGAGAAGACCAAACTCGATGTGGATCGATTCACTCTCACCGACGAGAACTTCATGCCCTGGATATTTGTGGCATTTGGCGCGATGTGTCTCGGTCTTATCATGCGCTATACAGTGCTTCGCCGCATACCGTAATAGTTAAAGTTACATTATGTTAAGTTTTGCATATCCCCGGCTACTCCTGTTGCTCCTGCTCGTCCCCGCATTTGTGGGACTATACGCTTGGGCACGTTACGCCCGAAAACGCAATCTGCGTAAGTTTGGCAGGATAGCCAGTCTCATACCGTTGATGCCCGAGGCATCTCCATATAAACCACCGATCAAGATCACACTGCAGATGCTCGCACTTTCTCTCGTGATCATCTCCCTTGCACGCCCGTGGGGTGGCGTCAAGGATGAGAAAACCGTCCGCGAGGGTATTGAGGTGGTTCTTGCTGTCGATGCTTCCAACTCAATGTTGGCTTCCTCCACGCCTGATGAGCGTGGAATCGAAAGGATGCGTCAGGCAAAACTGATTCTTGAGAAACTGATCAACCGTCTCGATAACGACCGTGTGGGCCTGATTGTGTATGCCGGAGATGCCTATACCCTCATCCCCGTCACAAGCGACTATGTGTCGGCCAAGATGTTTCTCAACTCTATAGACCCGTCGCAGATTGCCAATCAGGGCACCAACATCACCGCTGCAATCGATATGGCCACCAAATCTTTCTCTGAAGACAGCAAGATAGGCAAGGCGATCATCCTCATTACAGATGCCGAGGATCTTGAGGATCCGCAGAGCGTCATGGATGCCGCCAAGGCCGCAGCCCGCAATGGTATTCAGCTGGATGTTGTCGGTCTCGGTTCAACTACTCCCGTGCCCATCCCTCTCAAAGGTGGAGGCTACATGATCGACCCCACAACCGGCGAGGAGGTGCGAACTGCCCTGAATGAAGATCTTGCAACGGAGATAGCCGCTGCCGGAAAGGGTATCTATGTAAACGCGTCAAACAATGACGCACTGAACGAACTCGACAAGCAGCTTGACACTGTGAAAAAATCGGCACTCGAGTCCAGTTTCTCTGCAATACACGACGAGCTTTTCGGGATCTTCGTATGGTTTGCCCTTGCATTTCTTGTGCTTGACATCTTTGTGCTCGACCGCAAGATCGGTTGGCTTGATAAAATCACATTTTTCAAAAAGGAGGAGAAGAAATGAGAAAGAAATTAATCACGCTGTTCACCGTGGCTTTTGCCATGTTGCTGTCTCCTCTGTATGCATCTGCCGCTTCGGATAATTCAGCCAAAGCACCCGTATCAACCAAGAAGGAGCGTAATGCCATCTCGGAGGGAAATGCGCTTTATAATCAGTCGCGCTTCGTGCCGGCATTGAAGAAATATGAGGAGGCTCTCCGGGATAATCCCAATTCAGCAGTCGCAAGGTATAATCTCGGTCTGACGGAGATAATGATGACTTCGCAGACGCAAGACTCCGTACAGGCTAAGGAACTCCTGCGTAAGGGAGCAATGTCGCTTCAGCAGGTGGCTCGTATGGGAAGGGATAAGCCCCAGCTTGCTGCAAAGGCAAATTATAATTTAGGGAACATATCTTTCCTCTCGGAGGATTATGGTTCGGCTCTCGGATATTACAAGGAGGCTCTAAGGCTCAACCCGGATGACAATGCTGCCCGCCGCAACCTGAGAATCACTCAGCTCAAGCTCCAGAATCAACAGAATGATCAGAATCAGGATCAGCAGAAGGAGGATCAGGATCAGCAGGATAATAAAGACCAGAATCAGGATCAGCAGCAGAATCAGGATCAGCAACAGCAAAATCAAGATCAGCAACAGCAGAATCAGGATCAGCAGCAACAACAGCAGCCTGACATTAATGAGCAGACTGCCGAGCAGATTCTGAAAGCGATGGAGAACAAGGAAAACAACACCCGTTCCCGTGTAGCCACAGGTCAGCAGGGAGACAAGAGCAAGGGTCGCCCGCGCAATCCCCGCAACTGGTAGGAATAGCCAATCAACCCCGGTCCGGAGGGGCTTACAGATAGATTACTTGAAATGGAAATGAAAAAAAGTCTTATTCTTCTCCTCACGCTTATATCGGCACTTCTGGCCGAAGCGGCCTCTGTGCATCTGAATGTGCAGACATCGCGCGGACGCCGTGAGATCGGAGTCGGTGAGCTCTTCTATATATCCTATACAGTCTCGAATACTCAGGTAGCCCCCGAGAAACCATCGTCGGTGCCGGGAGCCAAGGTGATGTATTTCGACTGTACGGGACAATCCTCGAGCTACACAAGTTCGGGCGGGAAGATGACCCAGAGTTATTCCTATATATATACTCTGACACTGAAGGCCGAGAAGGAGGGTAGTTATACTTTCGGTCCCGTAACAGTTGACGGTGTCCAGAGTAACACGGTGTCATACTCTATCGGGCAAGCTCAGTCACCTCAACCCCAACCCGGAGGTGGCGGTCATGGAGGAGATCCGTCATCCGGACAAGGTCAGCAACAGCAGCAGGGACCGAAATTCATCGGTAAGGGCGATGGCAATCTTTTCCTGAAGGCTACTGTCTCCAGAAGCTCTGCATATGAGCAGGAGGCTCTTGTCTATACGGTGAAACTCTACACCACTTATGATGCAATCAAGTTTATCGGCGCAACCTCAGCTCCAAAGTTCGAGGGATTTGTTGTTGAGGAATCGAAAGATGTCTCAAACCAGCTCGATTACGAGACTGTTGGTGGAAAAACCTATGCCACAGCTGTTATAGCCCGTTATATTATCTTCCCTCAGATGACCGGCAAACTCCGGGTTATAGGCAACACCTATACAGTGTCGGTAGACGAGAGGGAGTATTATCATGATCCTTTCTGGGGAAGGATGTCGGTCGCCAAACCTCTCCAGCTTAATGTCACGCCGAATGATCTGACCATAGATGTGAAAGGGTTACCGACCCCTCAACCTGCGGATTTCTCCGGTGGCGTCGGCAAGTTCAGCATCACTTCAACTCTGCCCACTCAGAAATTCCTTTCCAATCAGGCCGCCTCGATCATATATACAGTTACGGGCACAGGCAATCTGAAATATGTGAAGCTTCCCGATCTCAATGCCCTGTATCCTCCGCAGCTCGAGGTGTACAGCCCGACACCGGATATTCAGGCCGAGGTTGGCAAGACCAATGTGAGCGGCACGTCACGCTTCGATTACTCCTTCATGCCTCTTGAGGCCGGTAATTTCAGGATTCCCGATGTATCCCTCGTATACTTCAATCCGGAGACCGGTAAGTATGAGACTTCCACAGCGAGGGGGTATGAGATTGCTGTAGGGCGAGGAACAGGCTCGGAGAAATCACAGACCAAGGGAAGGATGACTTTTAATCCGGATCTCCTTCCGGTAGGTCATCTCACAAAGTCGGCTACTCCATGGGTGAAGAGCCCGTTGTATTGGGTGATACTATTACTGCCTTTCCTCGTTCTTATGGGTGCCGTGGCTTATTATCGTGCTTATATCAAGGCCAATGCCGATATCCTGTCGGTTCGTTCACGAAAAGCCAACAGGATGGCGCGTCGACGTCTGCGTAAAGCCGAGATGTGCATGAAGAATAAGGAAGCCGACCGGTTCTATGACGAAATGCTCTCAGCCCTGTGGGGTTATATCGGTGATAAACTGAGGATGCCAACTTCCGAGTTAACCCGACAGAATATCAGTGAGAAACTCGAGGCAGAGGGTATACCTGAGGAAATCTCAGCAAAATTCATCAACCTTCTTGACGAATGTGAATTTGCAAAATATGCACCTTCCGCCACGAAAGACAACATGTCTCCCGTATATGAGGAAGGAACAACGGTCATAAATAATCTTGAGGAGGCATTCAAGGCTGAGGCTTCCCGCAAACATAGTGATACTAATGAATAATTTGAATATCATAAGGTGGGGATTATCACTGCTCTTCTGTATTATGGCGATTATCTCCAATGCGGCCCCGAAGAAATCGGTTGTTGCAGAGGCTGATTCCGCTTATGCGAACAAGGAGTATTCAAAGGCGATAGAGCTATATGAGCAGGTTGCTGCGGATAAAGGGATATCAGCTCCCCTTCTATTCAATATAGGTAATTCATATTTCCAGACAGGTGACTATGGTAATGCCATGCTCTATTGGCAGCGGGCCCGTCGGCTTGATCCCTCTTCAAAAGAGATAAACTCAAACATCTCATACCTGAGAAGCCGGGTCGAAGATGCCAACAAGGCTGAACAAAGAGGAAGACGTCTCAAGGTGGCTCCTGATGAAAATTCATTCTTCCAGAGTGTGTATGTCTCCATAGCCAAGAACACCTCGTCTGATACCTGGGCGTTCTGGGGCGGCTTGACCTTTCTGATTTTCGTGGCAGGAGCCGCGCTTTATATCTTCTCAAGGAATGTCGCCGTGAAGAAAGGCGGTTTTTTCGGAGGACTTGTTTCCCTGCTCCTCAGTATCGGCTTCATCATTTGCGCGGTATACGCCGCGCGAGCAATGGACTCTGAAGATGAGGGGGTGGTGACTGCATTCAAGATACCGTTGCTCACTGAACCGGGATCGGCAAGTCCGATTACGGTTGAGGATGGTGCCTCCCAAAAAAGTTCGGTGAAAGCTCCGACTAACGCTCCCGTACTTACGAAAGGAACCGAGGTAAGGATAGTTTCGGAGGAGATGGATATAGAAGGACACGTCACTTGGTATAAGGTTCGCCTCAATTCAGACTATATCGGATGGATACCGGCCGAGGCTTTGAGTATTATCTGAACTGAAAAGAAGCACCAATGCAGAAAGAGTCAGGATAGTATGGTTGATGAAGATTGTTTGAGAACAGGCAGTTGAAAAATAGGGTTAAAGAAAAAATCAAAATTTTTTCCTTATTGCTTTGCTGATTCGCAAATTTTATCTAAATTAGCAATCCCAAAGATAATCTTTCAACGTTGAGCAATCAGACGATGCCCGGCCGAGAAAGTTTAGACAAAGTAAATATTAACCAAAAATACTATCTGCCATGAGCAAGACCATCACCTTCAACGAGCTTCGCAGACTCAAAGACAGCCTACCTGACGGTTCAACACATCGTATCGCCAACGAACTCAATCTGACTGTCCAGACAGTCCGTAATTATTTCGGCGGAGTAAACTATCAGTTCGGTAAAAACGTCGGCATGCACATTGAGCCGGGACCCGACGGAGGACTTGTGATCCTCGATGACACCACAATCTACGATATGGCAATCAAGATCCTCGAGGAGCAGAACAAGCCTGAGGCCTGAAGCAAACAATAAAACGAATTAACCGGCGCCCCCTCTAAAAAGGAGCGCCGGTCTTATATCAGATCATTCCTATATTAATCCACAATGATTTTCCCTTCCGACTTTGAACAAAAGACCGGTTTTTCAAGTATACGCCGCATCCTTATAGAAAAATGTGAGTCACGCCTCGGTAAGGAGGCTGCCGCGGAAATGGATTTCTCAACTTCATTTGAGGAGGTGCGCCGTCGTCTTCAGTGTGTCGATGAGATGATGCGTCTGTTGTCATCGCCTGCGGAGATGCCTGAAGAGGCGGTTCATGATGTAGTGCCCTGGCTGTCGGAAATCAAGGCGGCCGGATCTTTCATGTCTGCCGAACGCCTCGGTAAACTTTCCGCAACCTTGCGCACCATGGACTCAATCGGTCGGTTTTTCTCAAAGAAGGAAGAGGATTCGGAGCGTTATCGTTATCCTTTCCTCAGTGATGAGTTTTCCACTCTTCCTGCCTTCCCGGAAATCGTGAGGGAGATTGAACGGTGTATAGGGAAATTTGGAGAAGTCAAGGACAATGCTTCTCCGGCACTCGCAGAGGTTCGCAGGGCGATGGCTGCTGCTCAGGGATCGATGCAGAGGGCAATGCGCAGGGTGTTGGACAGGGCTATTGCTTCGGGGGTTGTCGACAAAGATGCAGCCCCCTCGTTGAGAGATGGGAGAATGGTGATTCCCGTATCCGCCGCCATGAAGCGAGGAATCTCAGGAATTGTGCATGATCAGAGTGCCACAGGGAAGACGGTATTTATAGAGCCTGCCGAGGTTGTGGAGGCCACCAACCATCTCAGGGAACTGGAGATGGATGAGAGGCGCGAGATAGCAGTCATACTGACAGGTATTGCCAATCTTGTGCGTCCATATATTGAAGAGATCACGGAAGGTTGCCGTGTATTGGCCAAGCTTGACTTTATCAAGGCCAAAGCAAAGTTTGCTTCCGACACCTCAGCAGAGATGCCACACTTGGCCAAGGAACCGGAAATAGAATGGTATCATGCCATTCATCCCGGTTTGCTGATGACGCTCCGTCAGCAGGGAAGAAACCCGGTGCCGCTTGACATCACCCTCGGTGGTGAGAAGAGGATCCTGATCATCTCGGGACCGAATGCCGGTGGTAAATCCGTCTGCCTTAAGACTGTTGCAGTGGTGCAGTATATGATGCAGTGCGGAATGCTTCCTACTCTCTATTCCAATTCCCACATGGGTATTTTCGATAGTATCTTTATTGACATAGGTGATGAACAGTCAATCGAGAATGACCTGAGCACATATTCCTCACATCTTGCCAACATGAAGCAGTTCCTGCTCCATGCCAACAGGAAATCGCTTATCCTTGCAGACGAGATGGGTTCCGGAACGGAGCCACAGATCGGAGGGGCACTTGCACAGTCGATCCTGACGGATCTCGGTAAGAGCGGGTGTATGGGTGTCATCACCACCCATTATCAGAACCTGAAGACTTTTGCTGACACTGAGCCCGGTTTCGTTAACGGTGCCATGCTCTATGACCGCGAACATCTTAGACCGACATTCCAACTTTCAATCGGTACTCCGGGTTCTTCGTTTGCGCTTGAGATTGCACGAAATACCGGTCTGCCGCGAGATGTAATCGACCGCGCACGCGAGATTGTCGGCAGTGACTATGTCAATATGGACAAGTATCTTCTCGATATCCAGAGAGACCGCCGTTATTGGTCGAACAAGAGATTGTCAATTAAGGAGAAAGAGCATAAACTCGACCGGCTACTCGAGACTTATGAGTCGAATTCATTCGACCTGAAGAGTCAGCGCAACGCAATACTCAAGGCTGCGCGTGAGGAGGCTAAGGAGATTCTCGCCGGAGCCAATGCGAGGATTGAGAGAACTGTCCATGAGATCCGTAAGGCGGAAGCCGAGAGGGAACGTACGCTTAAGGTGCGTCGAGAACTTGAGGAATATAAGAGAAGTCTCGCCGAGGAGGAGAAGGAGGATGATGAGAAGCTTCCCGAGGTGCTTAAGCCATTGCGGCATAAGAGCCGCAAGAATGAGGCCGCGCGTAAGGAGAAGAAGGTCTCGTTAGAGGCTAAGAAGTCTGTATTGAGTGTCGGCGACTATGTCAAGATGAGCGGAGGGGGAATCGTGGGGAAGATTCTGAGTATCTCCGGTAAAAAGGGGGAGGTTGCGTTTGGTGCACTCCGAACCTTTGTGGAGCTGGATAAATTGCAATCAGCCCAGAAACCAAAGGAAACGGCCACATCAACCGTAATGACAGTTTCAGCTTCGACAAGCGACGAGAGCAGGGAGCGTCAACTGAAATTCAAGAACGAGATAGACGTGCGGGGTATGAGGGCCGATGAAGCCCTTCAGGCAGTCACATATTTCCTTGATGATGCAATCCAGTTCAATGCAGGGAGATTGCGTATCCTTCATGGCACTGGACATGGAATCCTTAAGACCTTGATCCGTCAGCAACTCAAGGCTAATCCGGCTGTGAGGAGTTTTGCCGATGAGGATGTCCGCTTCGGTGGAGCGGGAATCACGGTTGTGGATCTCTGAAAACGCCTGATTGTGTGTTTGCAGTGCTCCCAACTTTAGGTGACATCTCTTGCAAATAAGCAAAACAATTACTAACTTTGCTCTCTCTAACGTCATGAGG
>CAZMHE010000046.1:0-9098 GCA_964566015.1 uncultured Sangeribacter sp.
GTCTCGGTGCCTTTAGCCTCCTCGACTGTGATGACACCCTCTTTCTTAACTTTCTGCATTGCCTCAGCGATGAGACTACCGATCTCCTCGTCGTTGTTTGCAGAAACGCGGGCAATATTCTTGATTTTATTGATATCGTCGCCTACTTCCTGGCTCTGTGCCTTAATGCCCTCAACGACAGTGCTTACAGCCTTGTCGATACCACGCTTAAGATCCATGGGATTAGCACCGGCAGCCACATTCTTGAGGCCGACATTTACGATTGCCTGGGCAAGAACGGTTGCAGTGGTTGTTCCGTCACCGGCCTGGTCACCGGTCTTGGAGGCTACCTCCTTAACGAGCTGAGCACCCATGTTCTGGAACGGATCCTCAAGTTCGATCTCACGAGCTACGGTCACACCGTCTTTCGTGATGTGGGGAGCACCGAATTTTCTTTCGATGATCACATTGCGCCCTTTGGGGCCAAGAGTTACTTTCACGGCGTCTGCAAGAGCATCTACACCGTTCTTAAGCTCTTCACGAGCTTTAATATTGAACTTTATTTCTTTAGCCATTTCTAAATTTTCTTTTTTTGATAATGAAGATTAATCATTCCGACAGGGGGTTGGAAGACCAAACCCTCCCTTGATTACTGTTCAACTACAGCGAGAACGTCGCTCTGACGCATCATGAGGTATTTGACGCCCTCGAACTCTATTTCCGAACCGGAATATTTTCCGTAGAGCACGGTGTCTCCCTCTTTGAGCACCATGGGCTCATCCTTTGTGCCATTTCCAATGGCGATCACTTTTCCCTTAAGGGGTTTTTCTTTAGCTGAATCAGGAATGATGATGCCACTCATTGTGACTTCTTCTGCGGCTGTAGGCTCGATAAGAACCCTGTCTGCCAACGGTCTGATTTTCATATCAAGGTATTTTTATAAAGTTTTTAAGATTTATTTTCTACTTATGCATCATGCAAAAGGTGTGCCAAAAACGGATTTCCAATGGATTCCCTCTTGCCAATATTCAGAAGGAAAACACTTCACCGGGATGAAATGTTTCTCTTTTAAGTATTTTTAGACACGCCCTATAATCTTCATTTCTGAATGATATAGGAACGGTTGGGAGCCACAATTCCCTGGAGCATACCTTTCTTCACCTTAAATTCCTTTCCGTATACCACGTCGCGGTATGTGCCGTCGGGAAGGCCTGTGGGGAGATTGACAGAATTGGCAACTTTCGACAGGTTGACAAGGGCGGCTCCCTTTTTGCCTCGGTTCACGAGGAGCACTTCACCGTTATCGGAGATCCTTACATCCTCCTTCTGTCCGTTCATGGCTGTGCGGAATTTATTGACTGCGACAACTTCCGGATGGAAAAATTCGTCATTACCGCGTGCGCCGAGAACGTTATCGCCCCAGTAAGCCTCCCTTGTGGAGCCGGCGGGACGGCTGAAGAAGAGGGGCACACCATTCTGGCGGGCGGTCAGGAACACCCAACCGGTGCGGATCTGGTCGTCGGTGAGGTGTGCCGATTCATGGGCATTTGCATAGGTGTCATGACTTTCGACCCAGGTCGTCAGATATTCGGGAGCGGAAGTATGGTGCCAATTGATAAGATCAAGCCCCTTGGCCGAACCTTTATCGAGGGCTTCGCGGAGCACATGGCCATAACCGGATGCTGTCTGGCCGAAATATTCTGCATATTCTGCCTCAGGGACATTCCTGTCCTGAAGCACCTCTCCATAAACGAACAATGAATCGTAGGGGACAGCCAGCTTCACACCCTTTACTGACTTACGACCTGTGGCGACATCCCAGAAATCATTTTCCTTGACACCCTTGGCGGAGTCGACAGGATCCGAGTGTACGCCTATATGTTTCGCCGTGTCATATCTGAATCCCTTCACGCCGAGCGAAAGGAGTTCGTTGACAAACTGCATATAGTATTTCTGGAAATCAGGGTTCTCCGTATTGACATCGGGCAAAGCACCGGATGCCCACAATGTGCACTGATAGCGGTCATTGTAGTCTTTCACAGGAGTGAGTCCCTGTGAATGATAGAGTTTATCCCGACCACCGACAGCCTTGACAAAATCTTCCGACACAGCATCCACATCGAACGCTGTGTGATTGGGGAGCACATCGACAATGACCTTAATATTATACTTGGCCGCAGAGTCCATCATCTGTTTCATCTGCTCGCGCGAACCGAGGATATAGTTTCCGATCTTCCAGTCGGTAGGCTGATAATAATAATACCAGTTTCCCTCCTTCTCATCGAAGAGCTTCTTGCCGCTTCCTTCGGGCTGGAAGCATTGTTGCACGGGCGATGTCTGAATCATTGTGAAGCCGGCATCGGCAATTTTCTTCATATTCTCTCCGATAGTCGGGAAATTCCAACTCCAGACATGCAGGATAGATTCGGTATTTGTAGCGTCCGGATTGTGGGTGACACGATCTTTAGCAGCCACAGAAAAAGCAACTGCCGATACAAGACTGAAAGTCAGCAATTTTTTCATTCAGATATGTATTAGGTTATGGGGTTATTATTAGGTTATTGGGTTATTATGTAGGGACATGGCGTGCCATGTCCGCAGACAGAGTGAACAGTAGGTTTTTCAGACATCGCACGCGATGTCCCTACATACCGTCTTTATTTTCAAACTCAATCTATAATAATAACGCTTGAAAGTGATTTTTTGACTCTTGCTACGGACAAAAAAATATTTTTGCACACATTCAATCCACGTGTGCCATTTGCTAAATATATTTAAAATATTGATTTAAATGGTGGTTACGGATTTGATAAAATTGGTCTGTTCAGATTTTTTGATTAACTTTGCTGACATAGAAAGGGATCTTTCCGGATCCTGCAATTAGCCTTGTCTTCCGAAGGCGCCCAAACTAACCGAACTCTACATGAAATTTACTCATATTCTCCCAATAATTCTCCTCACCGTCACCTCTGTTCCTGTTCTCGCACAAAAGAACGGTATGCAGAATGCTCACCGGAAAGCACATCAGGAGCAACTCGCAAATATGCGTTCAAGGATTGACCGCAGTGTCATAGAAGACTTCATCCGCAAGGATGTAGACCGCAGGGAAATGGAGAATATGGCAGGTAAGAAACTTTCAGCCGAATCCGAAATGATGGTGGAGGATCTCCTGAAAGAGGCTCGCTCTCACATAGGAAAGAGATACCGCTCAGGTTCCAAGGGACCATCATCATTCGACTGCTCCGGTTTCTCGAGTTATGTCTACCGTCAGTTCGGTTACAATTTGAGCTCATCCTCGAGTGCTCAATATTACGACGGGGAAGCCGTTGAAAAAGGTGACCTTCGTCCCGGCGACCTCGTCTTCTTCAAGGGTCGCAACCGCAAGGGTGGGATCGGTCATGTGGGTATCGTGGTTTCAGCCGACAACAGCAAAGGTACATTCCGATTCATTCATGCAAGCACATCGCAGGGTATCCGCATAGACACCAACGACGGTTATTATTCCGCCCGCTACGTAGGTGCCCGCAGAATGATCTCCGAATAAATCAGTATTTGAAACCGGTGCCGATGAATCCGACCTGACGGAAATCGTCGTTGTTGTGTCGGATGATCCAGTCGATATAGTTCATCATCATCCAGGCCGTGTATTGATAACCTGCGGCTGTGAGATGTCCCCCCATGTAGAAATTTTCACGTATCTCGGAACCCGGTGAATAATCGGGAGCATACTTCTCCAGATCTATCACATAGACATTGGAGAAGAGATCACTCATTTTCCTTATCACGGAAGGGAACTCCCCCCAGTCATTGCCGTCGCGCGGCATTGTGACAACGAATATCTTTGCATCCGGTTGCAATGATTTCACCCTCTGGATGATGCCACCGTAATTACCCGCGAATGTATTTGCATTTTTAGTATAATCGTTGAGATTGATGTCTGTTTCCGGATTGCCGACAGGTACACCCATATTCTTATCATTCACACCAAGCGCTATGATATAGGCCTGCTTGGGATCAGCCTTGGCATCGATATGATTGTTCATATTGTTGTCCGTATCCCAGAAATGCTCTATCCAACCATGAGCAGTCTCGCCACCCTGCGAATAGTTATCACCCTTAGCTCCTGTTGCCTGACACATTCGCTGACCCCATGAATATGGATAATAGTCATGATAACCGGGCTGACCCTGCTCGTTGCGACTCTCATGCTCGCCGCTTGTCAGTGAGTCACCGATAAATCCCCATGAGTGTATGATACCTGAATAACCGGGCAACTGGGTTATCTCTGACAGGGGTGTATCACCCTGAGGAAGCGCAGGTGATGCAAATGCAAGAGAGGCGCATCCAAGCGACAATGCGAAAGCTAAGGTTTTAAGTTTCATGACCAAGATATGCTGTTTGGTTAAATATAATTTAGTTCCTATTGGAAAACCTTGCAAATATAATTCTTTTTTTCCTAAACCTACACTGATTGGATATTTTTTTGGAATTAATGTGGAGACATCGCGTTTATCAAACGCAAATGATACACAGTCCGGGAACTTCCGCGGGTAATAACTTGTTATAAGGGAAACAAATTATTGAAAACAATGACGAAAGAAGATTTTATCAATGCCATCGTGCATGCTGTGACTCTTTATACAAACAGTCCTGAATATTTTGATTCAGACCCTAAATTACGTATCAATCCTGCCACCCTTGACGTTGTGGCCGTTAACGGGAAGGATTCCCTCACGGACATTGCTTTCTCGGAAGAAGCCATAGAGGATGGTGCATATGCGGAGGGAGATGCAACTGAATCCTCAGCGGACTTCCAGGCATCGCGCAATCCTGATTTCTTCGCAATCCGCGAATACGTTCGTAAAGACAGCGACGGACATCTTCACCCCGACAAGAGAAAAATCAATACCCTCGCCAACTCCTATTTCCCCGAGAATGGCGACTTCAACCAAACCGAAGTATAATAAATCAAGCAACTTTAAGATCAACATAAAAACAAACCTATAAAGAAACTTGGTACTCTTTGAAGGGAATACTGTCTTGTTGGAAGCAGAAGCTGCCCAGCCGATTAGCCCATAAGAAAATGAAATTTTTATATAGAAAATTGTTCGTTTTTAATTGCTTTATATAATTAAAATTAATATTTTTGCAGGAAGAAACGAAAATCTCCTTATTAGCTTAATTGGAAATTATATAATAATAGGGAATATGCCTGAAATTGTAAGATTTTATGGGATAATCATAAAGATGTTCTTTAAACCTAAAGAACACGAACCCTCTCATATTCATGCGATATACAATGAATATATCGGCTTGTTCAATATTCGAACATTTGAAATGTTTGAGGGCGATTTACCTAAAATTGCTCAACAGTTAGTGGTTGAATGGCCAAAATCTCATAAAGATGAGTTACAAGAGATGTGGGATAAACAAGTAATAACTAAACTTCCTCCATTATGATACCACGTATTAAAAAACTCTCGGCACTGGATAATTTTAAATTAGAAGTAGAATTTGATGATGGAAAAAAGGTGATTTATGACGTAAAAGATGATATTGAGACCCTTCCTTCATTCCAACCGTTACAATCTGAACACGGGTTGTTTAAACAAGTTCAACTTGACTCATCGCGTACATGTGTATATTGGAATGATGAGATAGATTTAGCCAGCGATAGCATATTCGAGTATGGAAAAATAATTTAATAAGTTATAGCATGTAAACACATTATCCAGCTACCGAATAACTCGTAGAAGATGAATCTAAACAAGGAATTCTGGTTAATGATTCCGATGCTGATCATCGTAGCTTTCAGCAGTTGTAATAAAATAGATATTACCGGAAAGGTATTCAATGCCGAAGATGGCAGTCCTCTTTGGCAGGCATTTATAACGGATTTGCGCTCGGGTAAGACTGCTTTAACTGATAGGGAGGGTGTCTTTTCAATCTCAGTAGAACAAGGCGATACGGTCACGATTTCTATGGTGGGAATGGTTTCTAAGACAATTGTTGTAAATAGTCATGACTCCATTCATTGGGAAGTAAGTCTCGAAGAGCTATCCCCAATTATTGAGGTTGCCTTGCAACGAAGCTATTCAACTTTCCCGGACATTAATATGACGGTCATGAACTCTTTTTATTCAGATTCTCCTGTCGATTCATTAGTATTGAACATTCGGAATAACACGCCTGAAAGAGTTACGTTCGGAGAAGTTTATATATTGGAGAAGAGGCATGGTGAAGAATGGGAGCCAATGCCATATAACAAGAAATATGAAGAAGAGGGTTGTAATAAAATCTTTTCATTAGTGGGGTATACCTATTCACCCTTCTCCGAGAATCAGAATATTAATGATACCAGGCCTTACAGTGAGAAATTTGAGAAAGGCCGATACCGCATCATAAAACCGTTCTTTATCAGCCGTATCAACAGGGAAGATACTGCATATATAGAGTTCGAGATATTGTGAAAGTATCCGAACGTACACCTCCACCGAAAAAGGGGGGTTATTTGACAAGGCGGGTGAAGAGACGGTGGAAGAGGGCATCGAGAGTATTGCGGGGATTATCGGAATCATCGGTGGGGGGGAGGATGATGCCCGGATGCGATGGTGACGTCTGGATTATGGCACTCTTGACTGCTGCCATCCAGCGGTAACGCTCCTCAACAGGGAGATCTTCAGAAGGAGCCTTACAATTCTCAAACACCTCTAACTGGCGGGAGAGCCGTGAAAAATCACAGTTCGGATCAAATGCAGTTATCCGCCTACGGTCAAGGTAAGTGGCGACCTTTATCCACCGCATTCTCTTACACATCATCATCAGACCGATATTGATATGCTCGCCCCGCTCTATATCCGGAACATAGCGGAGCAAAGAATATTCATAAATCAATGGCGCTTTTGTTTCCATGACGTAGAAAGTGCGTTATGTTCTTTAATTGCCTGAGTAAGGAAAGGGGTGGTATCTGCAAGCCGTTGACAAAGAAACTTACGGTAGGTCTCCCTCCGCTCAGCAGGAGAAATCTCACTACCCTCCTCCTCAAGCCATTCCTCCGGTATCATATCCACAATCTTTGACAAAGTACGGGGAGTGATGGCCTGGCGCATCAGCCTGTCAGCCTCCTCAAGACGGCTTGCATAGGGAAGGAGGACATGGGTCTTTATGTATGGGAATGGGTCAGCGGCGGCTTCATTGACATCCTTCCATGAATGATGAAAATATAATGTTGCTCCATGATCGATGAGCCAGACTTCATTATTCCATATCATCATATTAGGATTGAGCCGGGTGCGGTCAACATTGGTGAGGAACGCATCCATCCAGACTATTTTCGATGCAGTCAACGGATCAATCTCATTAACCTCCGGATCAAACGTGGCAGCCTTCGAAAGGAAGTGAAGACCGAGATTAATTCCCTCCGACTTACGGAGAAGTTCCTGAACCTCCTCGTCAGGTTCGGTTATGCCGAATTCAGGACCGAGGTCAAGTAGAACAAGCTCCGGCACTTTAAACCGGAGGGCCCGTGCAACGAGCCCTCCGATTAATTCCGCTATCAGTGCCTTGGATCCATGACCTGCACCTTTCATTTTCACGACATAGCGGAAACCGTCGTCCGCTTCCGCCAAACCCGGAAGCGAGCCTCCCTCACGAAGGGGAGTGATATATCTTGTCAGAATCTGTCTTCTAATTTCCATATCTTTATAACGGAATCCACTAATCTATTGTTTCGATATTTTCTCTCAGATCCGGGATGGTATCAGAGAATCTCACTCTCCTCGGGTGTCTCCTGAGGAGCGGGAAGTTCCTTACCCTCCTTGATGAAAGCGACACAGAAGCCGCCTATTATGATCATCACTCCGGCGACAAACATCATGTCCCATTCCGGGGCAAGCGAGCCGGGAGTACTCAAGAGTGAGAGAATCCAGCCACCTGCAAGAGCGGCGACAATCTGCGGAATACAGATCGTGCAGTTGAAAAGTCCGAGATAAGTGCCGATATTTCCACCCTTAAGGGAGTTCGTGAGGATAGTAAACGGCCATGCGAGCATGGCAGCCCATCCGCACCCAATGAGGATGAAGGCTATGAAGAGAAGATACTGGTTGGTGAAGAACGACATAAGGATAAATCCGATACCGGCAAGTACGAGACTCAGGAAGTAAGAGAATTTCCTGTTGCGGAACTTCGGAAGGAGAACTGCCCATACCACTGATCCCAATGCCTGAACAGCATAGAGCAGACCAACCCAGTTGCCGGCATCATTATATTGTTTCGTTGCTGAATTGAGCACTGTCTTTGTCTCATAGGCAAGACTTCCGGCATTCGCAATCTGATAGCTTGTGGCATCCTCAACGGAGAGAGAGCCGTCAGCATTAGTGGCAACGATACCGGCTTCCGTCAATGTGACTGCGCCGTTAAGACGGGCAAGATAATCCACTACCTTGACATCCTTGCAATCGGTAATCTCGGCACCATCGATCTTCAGAGAGTTCACTCCGGCAATCATCTCTCCGTATTTCACCTTTGCTTCACCTGACTCATTATAGACAGGATAATGACCTGAAACGACAGTGTCCTTACCATTTACTACAACCGTCGAGGCCGGATAGAACTTCCCGTCGACTTCCACTCCGGCAGCCAGTGCCTGACCGTGGCTGACAATAAGCACATTATCGTCAACAAGGATATTCTTTGCGTCGTAAACCTTGCTTCCGTCACGAACACCGACGACACTTTCGGTCGATGGGGTGTCAAAAGCATTGTATGCTACTGTATTTGTGGTATAGGTCCACATGAAAAGGAAGGCGAACCAGCAGAAGAACTGCACAATACCTACTGTCCAGAATGTTGTTGGCGCATCCTTAAGCAACTTCACGAGGCCCGGAGACTTTGTCTTTGGTTGCTGATTGCCTCCATTGTATTCGTTATAAACCTGTGGAGGCCATTCCTTAATCTTGATAAGGGAGTAGATTACACAGATCATAAGAATGGCCGCTCCAAGATAGAAAGACCAAATGACTGTCTGCGGCACCTCTCCTGTGGGAGCAGTATTCTTCAGGCCAATCAACCCGAGACAGATCGGGAATACAAAGCCCACAATCGAGCCTGCGTTGCAAAGG
>CAZMHE010000046.1:9108-16750 GCA_964566015.1 uncultured Sangeribacter sp.
AATCTTTACGAGTGAGTAGATGACGCACAGCAGCAGGATGGCAGCGCCGAGGTAGAAGGACCAGATTACGGAATCGGGCACGACGCCGTCGGGCGCGGTTGCCTTAATGCCAACCCATGCGAGCACGAAGGGGAATACGAAGCCTACCACTGAACCTGCATTACACAGGAAGCTCTGAATAGAGTAGGCCAAACCTTTTTGTTTTTCGTTGACCATATCGCCCACAAGCATCTTGAAGGGCTGCATGGCCATGTTGATTGATGTGTCAAGAAGCATGAGTGCAATCAGACCGAACAAGATGGCACTCGCTACTGTGAAGTGGAAACTTCCGGCATTCGGGAGAAGACACATCACGACAACAGCGATGGTGGCACCGAGAATAAGGTAAGGGAGACGACGTCCGAAACGATTCCATGTACGGTCACTCATCATTCCCACGATAGGCTGAACCAACAGGCCCATAAGAGGGGGGAGGAGCCAGAAATAACTTAAATCATGAGGGTCAGCACCAATGGTCGTGAAGATTCTCGACACGTTGGCACTCTGGAGAGCATAGGCAATCTGCACTCCGAAGAATCCGAAACTCAAATTCCAGAGTTTCCAGAAACTTAGGTCCGGTTTGATTTTCATCAGTGTATTAGTTTTTATGGTTATTATTTTGATATACGACTATATAGCCAGGCAATCTCCTCTGCCCAGATTGATTCATCCGGAGTCTCAAGAATCAGAGGGATATCGTCAAAGCGAGGATCGTTGACAAGACGTGTGAAGAATTCACGCCCCAAAGTTCCCTCACCGATTTTTTCATGGCGGTCAATGCGTGAACCAAGCTCACGCTTGTCATCATTCAGGTGCATTCCCCGGAGACGGTCGAATCCGATTATCTCGTCGAATCTTCTCCATGTCTCTTCATACCCCTCGGGAGTGGCAAGATCGAAACCCGCAGAATAGGCATGGCAGGTATCGATGCAGACACCGATCCGACTCTTGTCATCAACATGATCGATTATTCTCGCCAACTGCTCGAATGAGTGTCCGAGATTGCTTCCCTGTCCCGCCACATTCTCAAGAACTGCCGTCACCCCCTCGGACTCAGCCAAGGCTATGTTGATGCTTTCCGCTATGCGGTCAAGACACTCTTCTTCGGGAATAAGCTTGAGATGACTCCCGGGATGAAAATTCAGCATCGTCAGACCAAGCTGTTCGCATCTCCGGATCTCGTCGAGAAAAGACTTGCGCGACTGGGCAAGTTTTTCAGGATCGGGGCTTCCCAGATTAATAAGGAAATTATCGTGTGGGAGTATCACCTCAGGTGTATACCCGTATTCAGCACAGTTTGCCTTAAATTTGGCAACTTCTGCCGCAGAAATGGATTTTGACACCCAACGGTTGCTGCTTCCGGTAAAAAGGGCAAACGCTTTCGCTCCTATTTCGTGGGCCCGGAGAGGGGTGTTAGATACGCCTCCCGTAGAGCTGACATGAGCACCTATATATTTCATCTTACGCAATTTAATTTATAAAGCAATGATCACGAGAGAGGGAGGGGAGAGTCTATTTATAAGATAGATGACTACAAAAATAGATATTTTTTTCTTTTTCTCAAAAATATCCACTACCTTTGTTAAACAACTTCTGACTCGATTTGGCAGTTGTCAAAACAACTTTTTTTCCTTTAACCGGAAGTATCAAATATTTTTCAATGGAGCTTTCCAAAACAAAGGCATCTATAATCGCTTCGCTTGGCTCACGCAAAATGAGGCGCAGACATTCCCTGTTCGTGGCTGAAGGGGAGAAATGTGTCTCTGATACGCTGGGCGCGTTCCGTCTCGACTGTCTGGTAGCGACTCATGGCTGGCTTTCCACACATCCATCACCGGAAGGAGTCGCCCCGGAAAAGATCATGACATGCTCCCCGGAAACAATGAGAAAGATTTCCTCACTTTCCACCCCCTCTGAGGTGATTGCCGTGTTCCATATGCCTTATGATGACGGGGAGGCTCCGGCATATGATCCTTCGGTTCTTAATCTTCTTCTCGACGGCATTCAGGATCCGGGGAATCTCGGCACGATAATACGCACAGCCGACTGGTTTGGCATCAAGACAATCTATTGCTCAAAGGATACCGTCGATCTCTTCAATCCGAAAACCATACAGGCTACAATGGGTTCGCTGAAAAGGGTACAGGTAGTTTATACCGACCTTCCCGGGCTACTTCTTTCAAACCACGAAAGTAATGTCTACGGACTTCAGCTTGATGGAAAGGATATTTTCCAGAGCCAGCTTCAGTCAAAGGGGGCTATTGTAATGGGCAATGAGGGCAACGGCATTTCAGATGAAATTCGAGCACTGGTCACAAACCCTCTACTGATACCGCCTACCAATCCCTCATCTCATCCGGAATCGCTAAATGTGGCGGTTGCCACGGCAATCACGCTCGCTGAATTTCGAAAAAAATCGTAAAAATTCATGGTCAAGACCAAAACAGTATATTTTTGTCAATCCTGCGGTTACGAATCTCCCAAATGGCTTGGTAAGTGCCCCTCATGCGGAGAATGGAACACTTTTGTCGAGGAGAAGGTTGCGGCAAGCTCTAAGGGGAATACCCGGAAAGCTCGCTCCACTGCTCAAAGCCCCGTCAAGCTCGCTGACATCAAGCCCCTCGACGAGCCCCGCATCCACATGCCCTCCGAGGAGCTCAACCGCGTGCTCGGCGGAGGACTCGTGGCGGGGAGCCTGACTCTTATCGGAGGGGAACCGGGAATCGGGAAGTCAACCCTCCTTCTTCAGAATATTCTATCAATAAGGAATAAGAAGATTCTTTATGTGTCGGGAGAGGAGAGTGCGTCTCAGCTAAAGATGAGGGCTGACCGACTCGGCAAGGTCTCGGACAATACGTTTATCCTATGTGAGACAAAACTCGACAATATCTTCACCCAGATTGAGAACGTGGAGCCTCAGCTGCTGATAGTCGATTCAATCCAGACAATTGCATCCGATCAGGTGGAATCGGCAGCGGGAAGCATCAGTCAGGTGAGGGAATGTGCGGCAGCTCTTCTCCGATATGCGAAGGAGAGTGGAGTGCCCGTGATTCTTGTAGGACATATTAATAAGGATGGAGCCATCGCCGGGCCGAAAGTACTCGAACACATCGTTGACACCGTACTCCAGTTCGAGGGAGACCGCCAATACCTTTACCGTATACTCCGGTCGGTCAAGAACCGATTCGGTTCCACCTCGGAGATCGGCATCTACGAGATGGTGCAGAAGGGTCTGCGCGAGGTCAAGAATCCTTCTGAGATGCTCCTTTCAGAAAACAGGGAGGAGGAGATGAGCGGTATCACGATCGGTGTGACAATCGAAGGAGTGAGACCATTCATGGTTGAGGTGCAGGCACTCGTATCAAGTGCCGCATACGGCACACCGCAACGGTCCGTCACCGGTTTTGACCAGAGGCGTCTCAACATGTTGCTTGCTGTTCTCGAGAAGAGAGCAAAATTCAAGCTTGGTCAGAAAGACGTCTTCCTAAACATGGCAGGAGGGTTGAAAGTGGCTGATCCGGCGATTGACCTTGCGGTGGTCGCAGCTATCATGTCTTCTAATTTCGACGTATCAGTATCGAGAAAGACAGCTTTAATCGGGGAAGTGGGTCTTTCAGGTGAGATAAGGACCGTGACCCGCATTGAGCAACGCGTGGCTGAGGCCGAGAAACTTGGCTTCGAAACAGTCGTCATTCCCAAAGGCAACCTGAAAGGGATAAAAGACAAATTCACAATCAGGATTATCGAGGTCGGGAAGATAGAGGAGATGCTCCGGCACATATTTCAGTAACCTTTAAATACTTAATTCCAACTATAAAACTATATTCATTGTGATGAATTCTCCATTTCTTCTATTCATAGAAAGTCTTAAACCACACCTTAATAACCGTTTAAGGGGAGTTCTGACCATTTCGGCTCTTCTTGCAACCACGGTGTCTTTTTCACAAAATATAATTACTCCCGATTCTGTATCTGACAATTCCATGGAAGCGAAACGGGTGGAAACCTTCAAAAGTTCCACACATATACTTTCCGAGGGGAAGATGACAGAAGGAGCCAAGGATTCTCTTACCCGCCTCCTCAACACCTTCTATTACACTCAATTTCGCCACTATGAGGATCCCCGAGCACCATATTTCATGTTTCTAAGCCGAGACGGGAAACTCGCGATGGGTATTGGTGGAATGGTGCGTCTCAGGGGATACTTCGACTGGAACGGATCGATTCCTGTCAACGGATTCGCCCCATACATGATTCCGATTCCCAAGAATCCGACCTCAGACAGGCGACTTGCCGCCACTCCTGCCGGAACAGGACTCTTCTTCACTGTTTTCGGGTCGTCAAAGGGTATAGGAAGCTACATGGCTTTCTTCATGGCAGACTTCTCCGGTTATCAGAACAAAGAATTCAAAATCAAGCAGGCTTATCTGACGGCCGGTGACTGGACTGCCGGATACACACATTCCACTTTTGAGGATTCAGCAGCCGAGCCTCAGACTATCGACGGTTCAGGAGCCAACGGCAAAAATTCACACACCACGATGCTCGTGAGATATATGCACACGTTCAAGAAGAAGTGGGTAATCGGAGCCGGAGTCGAATTTCCTGAATCTGTCACAGCCGCAGATGGCGTCTACACAAGGGCATGCAGCGATTGGCTGCCCGATTTAGCGGCCTTTGCCCAATATCAATGGGGAGGGGGATTAAGCCATGTGAGAATTGCGGGCCTTCTCCGGACCCTGACATACCGCGACCTTATAAAGGAGAGAAACAGGAACCTGACCGGATGGGCAGTGCAGACATCAGCAGTGGTCAAGGTCTTGCCTCAGATGAATCTATACGGGATTGCATCCGTAGGACAGGGACATGCTTCATATACCACCGACCTTGCATGCGACAGGTTTGATCTTTTGCCTTTTCCCCGCAAGCAGGGAGAACTTTATGCACCGACAGGAGCAGGGTTTGTCTTCGGAGCGAAATACTTTTTCACACCGACACTGTTCGCAAACATGTGCCTCTCTGAGCAAAGATACTTCCCGAAGGAAAACCCTCATGACAACCAATATAAATATGGTCTCTATGGGGCAGCCAACCTTTACTGGGATGTCACACCGAGATTTGAAGTTGGCATCGAGTACCTTGCCGGTAAAAGGATGAACTTTGACCGCACACATGGCAACGCCAACCGCGTCACGGCAATGATGATGTTGAGTTTTTAACAAATAATTCTCGGAAATTTTAATAAAATGAATTATCTTTGCCTCACAAAGAGATGATCTCCATAAGATGGGAATACTGGTAGAATACAAAGGTGTAGGAATTGAGCGCGCCGCCAAGGTTGTGCTCAACGATGTCTCGTTTTCTCTCTCGGAAGGAGAGTTCCATTATCTGGTGGGACGTTCCGGAAGCGGCAAGAGCAGCCTGATGAAGACAATGTATGCCGACGTGCCGGTTGCTTCGGGAAAGACAGCCATGGTTCTCGGACATGATCTCCTTACCATCCGGAAGAAGGATATTCCTTACTTACGCCGCAAGATAGGAATCGTTTTTCAGGATTTCCAGTTGTTGCAAGACCGTTCCGTGAAGGGAAATCTCCGGTTTGTGCTCGAGGCTACAGGATGGAAAGACCGCTCAGAAATCGATGAGAGGATTGAGGAATCGCTCCAGGCCGTGGGGATGGCCAACAAAAGCTACAAGATGCCTCACGAACTGAGTGGAGGTGAACAGCAGCGCATCGTCATTGCCCGTGCCCTGCTCAACAGACCGAAACTCATCATCGCGGATGAGCCGACTGGTAATCTCGACCCTCAGACAGGGGTACAGATAGTGGCTTTGCTTCATCACCTTGCAGATGAAGGGCATTGTGTCGTGATGGCTACACACAATCTTCAGCTTGTCGATGATTTCCCCGGCAATGTGCTTCGTTGCGGAGACAAATCAATTTGTGTCGATTTTCGAGGTAAAAATTTCTTTAATTGAAATGTAATGGCTAAATTTGCATCTGTAGAGGCAAGAGTAGCCATTACATTTTTTATTCAGGCTGACCGCATGAAAGGGGTTCAGTCCATGTATATACCAAAAAGACAAAAGATATAATATTTTCATAATTAGCTTAAAGCATTCATGGCAAATAACCAAGAAAAACTGTTCGACATGTTCCCCCCTGTCTCAACTGAAGACTGGGTAGAGAAAATCAATGTCGACCTCAAAGGTGCCGATTTCAACAAGAAACTTGTATGGCGCACAAACGAGGGCTTCAATGTAATGCCATTCTACAGAAGGAGCGATCTGAAGGATCTCGCCCATATGGGCACCCTCCCCGGTCAGTTCCCCTATGTAAGAGGCACAAAAGACTCCAATGACTGGCTGATCCGTCAGCAGATTCTCGGAGAAAACCCGACAGAAATCAACGATGAGGCACGCCACGCCATCGACCGTGGTGTCGACTCAATCGGCATTTCTCTGAAAAGAGAAACCACAGCCGCCGACCTCGAGGCTATCCTCAAGGACATCGACCTCAAGAAAGTGGAACTCAACATCAGCTGCTGCATGGGCAAAGCTGTTGAGATTGCCGCTCTCGTCGTGGCTTACCTCAAGGAAAAAGGTCTTGAGAAAGATTTCCGCGGTTCAATCGATTTCAATCCGTTCAAGAGACTTCTCCGTCATGGCCTCGATTTCCCGAAAGATCTCAAGGCTGAGGCTCTCGCCATGTATGAGACAGTCAAGGATGTTCCCGGATTCAAGTGTTTCGCAGTCGATTCCTGTATGCTCAACAATGCCGGTGCCTATATCACTCAGGAACTTGGCTATGCCCTCGCTTGGGGTGCGGAATGGATGACTATCCTCACCGAGGGTGGCCTTACCCCCTGCGAAGCTGCCGACCGCATCAAGTTCAACATGGGAATCTCCTCCAACTATTTCATGGAGCTCGCGAAATTCCGCGCTGCAAGAATGCTCTGGGCGGAGATCGTGAAAGCATACGGAGCTGAAGATGCCTGCTGCAAGATGACTGTACATGCAGTGACAAGTCAGTTCAACCAGACCATCTACGATGCTCACGTCAATCTTCTCCGCTCAATGACGGAGACAATGAGCGCGGCTCTTGCCGGTGTTGACTCAATCGAGACCCTTCCTTTCGATCTCCAGTATAAGAAACCGGATGAGTTCAGCGAGCGCATCGCCCGCAACCAGCAGCTCCTGCTCCGCGAGGAGAGTCACCTCAACAAAGTGGTTGACCCCGCAGGCGGATCCTATTATATCGAGAACCTCACGGCAAGCATCGCAAAAGTCGCTTGGGAGCTCTTCAATAAAGTAGAAGACGAAGGTGGATTCCTCGCACTTCTCAAGAAAGGTGAGGTGCAGAAAGCAGTCAACGAGAGCGGTGTTAAGCGCCACACTGACGTTGCACGTCGCAAGGAGATTCTTCTCGGCACGAACCAGTATCCCAATTTCAACGAGAAAGCTCTCGACAAGATCGAGAAAGATGGATGCTCCTGCAAGTGCCGTTGCAATCCAGAAGTTGAGGATGGCGCAGTTGAGAGCCTGATCTTCGACCGTGCAGCAAGCCAGTTCGAGCAGCTTCGTCTCGACACAGAGAGAAGCG
>CAZMHE010000047.1:0-10774 GCA_964566015.1 uncultured Sangeribacter sp.
GGGAATAACGGAGATTGTTCTCGGTGTAGGTCTTGTAGACACCTTCGGAGATTTTCTCCTCATCGTTGCATCCTGTCCATACCTGCTGACCTTTATAGGCCGCGCAGATCGATGTGCCGGTATCCTGACAGAATGGAAGCACACCCTTCGATGCCACGTCGGCATTGCGGAGCATGGTGAGGGCGACGTATTTGTCATTTTCAGATGCCTCGGGATCCTGAAGGATCTTGGCAACCATCTCATTGTGCTCGCGACGGAGCATGAAAGAGCAGTTGTGGCTTGCTACATTGGCGATGACGGTGAGGGCTTCCGGATCAACCACGAGCATCTCATGGCCATTCCAGTTTTCAGTCTTCACATAATCTTTTGTGATAAGTTCATATTCCGTCGTATCAGGGCCGAGCGGAAACATCTCCTGATAATGAAAAGGTTTTGTGGGCATTTCTATTGATATTGGGTTTTATAATCTGTAAGTTCCCTTCATCGACCGCCGAGTTTTGTCTCAGGCGGGGATGAGAGTGACAAAAGTAATAAAAACTTTCTTTACCGACAAATAATAATTGACAGAACTCTCTTTAACATTTTTTTATTTTTCCTTGTTTCGCTTTTTGGCTAATTTTGTAGTTCTTGATTCTCCTCAACTCACATTCTACACACATGAAAAGAAAATTCATCTATATTCTCTGTATACTCATCTCCTCTATTGTCGCTTTCGGAACGTCTGACGCTGATGCTGCCAAGAAACGTTCCAAGAGTACCACCACTTCTGTCAAGAAGAAGTCAACTTCACGCAAGACATCAACTGCAAAGAAGTCGACTGCAAAGAAATCGACCTCTACGAAGAAACGCTCCACCAAGAAGAAGACCACAAGGAAGAGAACCACAGGAAAGAAAAGACCTTCGGCATCATTCAAGCCGTATACCCCTCCGGTGGAACCTCAGCTCAATGACTCCCTAACCCTGATGGTAAATGACAGTGTCATATCCTGGATCCCTGCCGAACTCAATCCGGGTGGACTGAGGGTCAACAGTGTCATCCCTGATCTCAAGACAAAGGTTGCAAAGGTCGGACTCAACGAGAACTTCACCTATCTTCCGGTGACGTCAGACCTTATTAACCGTATGCGCAGGCGCATCGAGAGCGTGCTCCCGGACTCCATCTCGGATTTCCGTGTCATGCTCAATGTCGGCACCCGCGCTTATTCATACTATATCACGACCATTGATAAATTGCCCGAGCAATATCGCCGCAATACCCCCTTTGTGACAGACATTCACCCCTTCGCTACTGCAAAGAAGGGGATGAACGGCGACATAATCGCCCTCTGGCCCAGCCACGGCCGTTATTATAAGCCGGCCACAAACGCGTGGCTTTGGCAACGGCCGCAACTTTTCGAGTGTACTGAAGACACCCACACAATGAGTTATATTCTTCCTTACGTCACTCCCATGCTCGAGAATGCCGGAGCATACGTCATGCTCCCGCGTGAACGCGACATCAACAGCAATGAGGTGATTGTCGACAATGATGTCAATGAATCGGGGCAGATATATTCCCAACCTTATTATAAGGAAATGACCGGCCAGACAAAGTGGGAGACCGGCGAAGAGGAGGGTTTCATCTACGACCTGCCCGATTTCCGCGACACTGAGAATCCTTTTGAGAACGGCACCTACCGTCAGACGACGACAGTTGCAGGTGGTTCCCCCTCGGTGGCTGCGTGGTATGCCGATATTCCGGAGGATGGAGAATATGCCGTCTATGTTAGCTACAAGACACTCCCCAACTCTACGGATGATGCACGCTATACTGTGAATTACTCCGGCGGTACGCGTGAGTTCAAGGTTAACCAGACAATGGGTGGAGGCACGTGGATCTACCTCGGCACTTTCCCGTTCGAAGCAGGTTATAGCGACACGGAACCGGTAGTCACACTTTCCAACCTCTCCACAACAGCCGGCAAACTTGTAACTGCCGATGCCGTCAAAATCGGAGGAGGAATGGGTAATATCGCACGTTCACCCCGCCGCTCCGACATTTATTCCGATCCCTCCACTCCCGAAGACTCCGCTGATGATGAGAGTGATGATTCAGATGAGGAAACTTTAGCAGATGATTCGTCTTCCGATGATTCAACCCCCGATTCTGAATCAGCCGTCACGGAAACACCGCAGGAGACACAACCTACCGGCAAGTCATCACTTTTCAGCACCTCCGGTCTCCCCCGTTATCTTGAGGGAGCCCGCTACTGGCTGCAGTGGGCCGGTATGCCGGAAGATGTCTATTCCCCTTATCATGGTTCTGACGACTATAAGGATGACTACACTTCACGCGGACTATGGGTGAATTATCTCGCAGGCGGTTCAAGGGTACTCCCCTCTTCGGATGGCCTCGGTATACCGGTGGACGTTGCTTTCGCCCTCCATTCCGACGCAGGAAAGCGCGACAATGACACCTTTGTCGGCACACTCGGCATATATTATACCAACGGTGGCGAAACTTATACCGACGGCACCCCGAGAAGCAACTCCCGCACACTCACCGACATGCTCATGCGCCAGATTACAGGCGACATCCGTCAGACCTGGGAGCCGGAGTGGACACGCCGCTCCATGTGGGATAAATCTTATGTCGAGGCAAGGGTTCCCGAAGTTCCGACCTCGCTCATCGAGCTTCTGAGCCATCAGAACTTTGCCGATATGCGTTATGCTCTTGATCCTGATTTCCGCTTTACTGTTAGCCGCGCAATCTATAAGGCTATCGGAAGGTTTGTCTCGGAAAGAAAAGACAGGAAGTTTATTGTGCAACCACTTCCGGTCAAGGATTTCTACATTCGCAAAGAGAAAGCCGGTCATTACAGACTATCATGGTCTCCTACCCCCGATCGCCTTGAACCCACAGCCGTTCCCTCCCGCTATCTCATATTCGAACGCACTGCCGATGAACTCGGTTTCCACCTTCTCGGCGAGACGACCTCCACTCATTTCGAGGTGATTGTAGAGGATCATGATATCCATTCTTTCAGGATTGAGGCTGTCAACGACGGTGGCAGGTCGTTCCCCTCGGAGACTCTCGCTCTCCGTGAAGGCACCAATGACTCCAAGCCGGTGCTTATCATCAATGGTTTCACCCGTGTCAGCGGACCTGCTGAGATTAACTCTGGTGGCGAAGCCGGTTTCCGTAGTGATATTGATTTCGGAGTGCCTTACATAAAGGATATTATCTATATCGGCGAGCAGACGGAGTTCCGCAGAAGTGCCGGAGAATCGTTCGGACGTTCGGCAGGCAATATGGCAGCCCGTGTCATAGCAGGAAATACTTTCGATTATCCTTATCTACACGGCCTTGCAATCGCAGCTTCCGGTCGCGGCTTTGTATCGGCTTCTGTCGGAGCGGTCACATCCGGTCATGTGTCACTTCATGATTATAAGACGATCGACCTCATTCTCGGGAAGCAGAAATCAACTGTGACCGGAAATGGAAACTCCGGAATAAGATTCTCCCCCTTCCCGACAAAACTACAGGAAGAGCTCCGCCATTTCACACATAACGGTGGCGATCTCCTCGTGAGCGGAGCATATATATCCTCAGAACTTGCTGACAGCAGGGCATCGGAAGGGAGTGCTGCTTTCGCCGAGAAGGTCTTGGGTATAATCCCGGAAAGAAGCGGTATCAGGAAGGGGGCCACCTATTCTTCGAATCTTGCCGTCGGCCACCATGAGGGTATACCTGCCATGACAACCGATTTTTGCAACACGTTAAATGAAAAGATGTATATAGTGCAGAATCCGGAAGGTCTGCTGCCATTCAGCGATCACTCTTCCGATACTTTCATGACCTTTGGCGAATCGGGTCTTCCCGCCGGTCTCCTGACACGCAACGGGAAAAGCCGTGTCGCTGTCCTCTCTGTGCCTTTTGAGACTATCGGCACCGCTGATGACCGGAATATCCTCATGAAAGGTATTCTCGACTATATCGAAAAATGATTCCACATGAAACTAATCAGATTCACCACTGTCGATGACCTCCGCGACGAGATATTCCGGAACAGTCTCGAGCAGTTCATACTCGTCCACCTCGATGACCGCAAGGTTACTTTCGATCCGAATTTCCAATCACGCATGGAAGAAGTGGCTTCTGACTCTGACGCCTCGATCACTTACAGCCATTTCCGTGAAAAGGATGGCGATAAGATCACCCTTCATCCCGTCAACGATTATCAGTTCGGTTCAGTCCGCGATGATTTTGATTTCGGAAGTGTCGTTCTCCTCAACGCGGCCGATGTTCTGGCTGCGTCAGAGAGTTTCCCTGTGGAGGAATCACAGGGACCTGACGGTGGATGGTATGCGCTTCGTCTCCGTATGTCAATCGGAAAGACCATAGCTTCCCTCCCCGAGTATCTCTATACCGTTGAGAAACAGGATTTCAGGAAGAGTGGCGAGAAACAGCATGATTATGTCAATCCGCGCAATGTCTTCTATCAGGCTCATATGGAGAGGGTATTTACCGATTTTCTCCTCGACATTGACGGTATGATCTCCCTCGTGCCACAACGTGTAAATATTGCCGAGGGTAGTTTCCCGGTTGAAGCTTCGGTGATTATTCCAGTCCGTGATCGGGTCGGGACCATCGCTGATGCCGTCGGCTCGGCTTTGCGTCAGGAAGCCTCATTCCCTTTCAATGTCATTGTCGTTGACAATGCAAGCAAGGATGGCACAAGGGAGTTGCTTGAAGGTATCGGCGATCCACGTCTTGTCCTGATAAAGGCTGAGGAAGATGAGTATCTTGGCATTGGTGGATGCTGGAACAAGGCTATCCTTTCCGAATATTGCGGACGCTTCGCCGTGCAGCTCGATTCCGACGACATGTATGCCACGACCGATGTGCTCGAAAGGATTGTCGCCAAATTCCGCGATGAGAGGTGTGCCATGGTCATCGGCAGCTACCTGATGACCGACTTCGACCTTAACCCGATACCACCCGGCATCATCGATCATCGTGAATGGACTGAACTGAACGGTGCCAACAATGCCCTCCGTATAAATGGATTCGGTGCTCCGCGTGCATTCTTCACTCCTCTTCTGCGCACTATCCTTTTTCCCAACGTAAGCTACGGTGAAGACTATGCCGTAGCGTTGCGTATTAGCAGGGAATATGCCGTGGGAAGAATCTACGACCCTATCTACTGTTGCAGGAGATGGAAGGGCAACAGCGATGCAGATCTTTCTATCGAGAAGGTAAACGCCAACAATGAATATAAGGATTTCCTGAGATCTGTGGAACTGATAGCCAGAGTCAGGGCAAATATGGAGAGGGATGAACATTCTAAGTCATGAGGATCTCGCCACTTTCGTGGAGACTCAGCTTGTGACGTGGCCACTTGCCAAGAAGAATTTCGACGCACTCCGCGAAGTGAAACGGCGGGAGATTGACCTGAACGGCTTTAAGGTCGGCATACAGTTCAACCCGGCCCGGATTGTTTCTACCGGAGCCTCTGTCGATAAGGAAGCTATCGGGAAGCGCCCATGTTTCTTATGTGCCTCCAACCGGCCGCAGGAACAGTTGTCGATACCCATACACCCGTGTTGGGAACTTCTCCTTAATCCATATCCCATACTCCCGATGCACTTTACCATAGTATCGGTCACCCACCGTGATCAGGACAGGCTCCCCGACGATATAGTAGCCATAGCAGAGAAACTACCCGGGATGGCTGTCTTTTTCAATGGTGCTCGTGCCGGTGCGTCTGCCCCTGATCATATGCACCTCCAGAGTGTACTTAAAGATGAACTTCCACTGGTCCGTCTCGCGGAGAAGTGTCATCCTAAGTCGGAGACGGGAGTAAAAATGAATTCCGATTTTGCTCCGGAATGTCCCTATCTTTTTTTCTCCGGTGTGATTGATCCGGCATCACCGGCTTCAATGGCTGCACTACAGGCCGGTCTTATCTTGGGGGGACCTGACGCTGAAGGAAATTTCCGGAACCAGATGCTCGTCAATTCTTTCTTCTGGCTTGGCGAAGGTGGAGAAATGAGGTTTATTTCCATACCGAGGAAAGCACACCGTCCGGCTTGTTACAAAGCGGAAGGTGATGACAGACTGCTCGTGAGTCCGGGGTGTATTGACATGGCCGGACTGATCATAACACCGAGGGAGGGGGATTTTAACAAGATTCAGGGAAGTGACCTGGTAAAAATTTATAACGATGTCGCAATCTGCTGAAAAAGTAGTGAGGAAATCTCCCTGGATGTGGATACCTACAGTCTATGTATGTGAGGGTCTTCCCTATTTCGCCGTGAATACTCTCACCGTTCTGATGTATGTAAACATGGGTATCGGCCTTAAGGAGATGGCTTTCTATACCGGTTGGCTCTACCTTCCGTGGGTTATAAAGCCTTTCTGGAGTCCTTTCATAGATCTGTTTTCTACAAAGAGACGATGGACTATTGTCATGCAGCTGCTGATCGGAGTCTGCATGGCTGCGATAGCCTTCTTTCTACCGGGGGCATGGTTTCTGTCGGCTACGCTCGCAGTCTTCTGGCTGATGGCTTTCTTTTCAGCGACGCATGATATTGCGGCCGACGGCTATTATATGCTTGAACTTTCATCACACCAACAGGCGGCATTTGTTGGTGTCCGATCCACTTTCTACAGGATTGCAAGCGTGATCGGTCAGGGTGGACTCGTCATGCTCGCAGGCTATCTTGAGGAGAGACTGGGGAACATTCCGCTGGCATGGGCTATCGTCTTCGGAATCCTCTCACTATTTTTTCTTGTCGTAAGTCTTTATCACTCCGCGATGTTGCCATCACCCCCTGATGATCATCCTGTGCCGGGTGTGAGTGCCAAGAGTCTCGGAAGGGATTTTGTGCGTACATTTGTCACATTTTTCCGTAAGTCCGGAATAGTGACAGCTCTGCTTTTCATGCTTCTCTACAGACTTCCGGAAGCTCTCTGCATCAAGATTGTGGCTCCTTTCCTGAAAGCTCCGTCAGCTGAGGGTGGCCTCGGACTCTCTACAACGGAAGTAGGTTTTATCAATGGCACCGTAGGGGTTATTGCACTCCTTCTTGGAGGTATCTTCGGAGGTATCGCTATCTCGAGAGGAGGACTGAAAAAATGGTTGCTTCCCATGGCTTGCAGCCTCACGCTCCCCTGTCTTTTCTATTGCTTCCTTGCGATGTGGCAACCGGCAAGTATCGAGTTAATCTCG
This sequence comes from uncultured Sangeribacter sp., assembly GCA_964566015.1. GTDB lineage: Bacteria > Bacteroidota > Bacteroidia > Bacteroidales > Muribaculaceae > Lepagella. Next base: position 7,215 of record CAZMHE010000047.1, read on the forward strand.
GCGGCTGTCTTCATTGAGCAATTCGGTTACGGTTTTGGATTCACGGCATATATGCTCTACCTAATCTTTTTCAGTCAGGGAGAGAGCCAGACCTCGCATTATGCTTTCTGTACGGCTTTCATGGCTTTGGGCATGATGGTGCCGGGTATGTTTGCCGGTTGGCTCCATGAATATTTCATGGAGTATAATCTATTCGGATCTGACGGTCCGCAGGGCTACATCAATTTCTTCTGGATGGTGATGGCTACATGTGTTGCCACTTTCATTGCCTGCGCCCTTGTCAGGATACCGGCTTCCTTCGGCAAGAAACAGGAATCTTGATTCGGTCAAGAGGTCCTTACTTGTGAGCGACCATATGTGATTTCAGAAAGGTTCCGAAAGGAGATTGAGAATCTCGTCGGGGCGGGATATGATGTTGTCGGCGTAATGCTGACGCAGTTCAGAAGCCGGGCGGAATCCCCATGTCACACCTACTGATTCTACACACGCCCTTCGGGCTGTCTCCATATCAACACCGGAATCCCCGACATAAAGCACTTCCGACTTACGTGTCGGGTGAGCAGACAAAATAGAGAAGATGATGGAGGGATCCGGTTTTGTGGGTCGCTCGGGCATCTGCCCTTCGATACTTACAAACGGGACATCCGGGAAATAATGCTTTATAATCTTTGTTGCTGCTTCCTGATATTTATTGGTCGCTACGGCCACGGCAACGTCTCTCGCAGTGAGTTCGGCGAGAAGTTCGGGAATACCGTCATACGGTTTGGTATGCACGGTGCAGTGCTCGCCGTAATATTCCTTGAAATAGACGAGCAGACGGTCGATTGTTTCGGGATCGGCGTCAGGTTGCGCCCTTTCCATGAGTTTACGGACACCGTTGCCCACCATCAGGTTGTAGGCAGGAATCGGATGCGGTGTATACCCCATCTTTATCAGGGCATGATTGCACGCTTCTCCGAGATCGAAAATCGAATTCAGTAGAGTGCCGTCAAGATCAAATATCACAAGTTTTTTCATATCGGAGTCTGTGTTTTGAGGGTGTCAGAAAGGATAGCCGATTGAGAAATGAAAGCTTCGGTCGCGGCTCCAGCGTGGGTGAATGAGGGGCCATGGCTCCTCGCCCATTGCAGGGTTGTGGGCTTTCATGCCGAGGTCAAAACGGATCAGGAAGTAGTTGAAGTCCATTCGCAATCCGAGACCATAAGCAGCGGCTATCTCCTTATAAAACGAATTAAAATGGAACATTCCTCCGGGCTGGTTGGGATAATTCTTGATTGTCCATATATTTCCGGCGTCGATGAATGCGCCGAGTTCAAGAACCCAGAACAACTTCGCACGGTATTCCGCGCTAAGGTCGAGGCGGATATCGCCGCACTGATTGATGAAGTCTGACACTGAATTTGTGCCCGGGTAACGTCCCGGACCGAGTGTGCGCACATCCCAACCCCTGACTCCGTTGGCACCGCCACCGTAGAAACGTTTCTCGAACGGGAGGATTGTAGAATTGCCATACGGGTAACCGACTCCTACCCCGGCATGAAATGCCAGTGAATTGCGCATGTCAAGGCTATGGAGAAATGAAAAGTCTCCGTTGATCTTGAAATATTGTGAATAGTGAATACCAAAGATTTTATACGGCACATCCGACCCCTTCGCATGATGATCGATGATATTACTCAAGGCATAGAGGATATTTCCCGCAATCTCGGCGTTTGCCCTGACTGTGTAGATGTTTCTCTGATAGGGTGTGATTCCTGTGGAAGATGCCTCTTTCTTGTTTGAATGATAGAAAGAGAATCCCATCCTCATGATGAAGTGATCCTCGTAGCTGTATCGGAGCAGCGGATTGTCAGGTGCAATCTCGTCAATAAAGTTGTAAGTGCTCTCGGGGAGATAGACGTAGTTGATGTCTAACGGAGTGAAGATAAAACGGTTGTTGTTGTGGCTGTGGGTCCATTTATATGACCATCCGGCGTTTGAGATAATTCTTGTATACTCCGGTCTCTCCTGATAGGTCATGGCCACGTTCAGCTCTGTTGTGGCATTGACCCTGCGCTTGAATCTTTCTGTAAGGAAAGGCGCCTTGAACATCGGGAAATTCAGACCGATGTCGGCTGAATATTCCATATACCTGTCGTGCAGGAGCCCGTCAAGGTTGCCGCTAAGTGACTCGTAGGCCCCCCTGATTTTTGCTGTCAATGTCTCGGAACCTCTTCCGATGTTACGGTGTGTGTATGTCACTCCGGCCGCCACCCCGAGGTCACCTTCGGAATTTGTGCCTTCCAGTTCAAGTGAAATCCCCTGACTTTTACCCGGTGTCAGGAGGATATAGGCATCCAACATGGAAAGATCGTCGAGGCGTCCGGCTTCAAGGAAACGGATATTGATGAACTTCAGGATATTGAAACGTGACAGAGCCTGATATGTACGATCAACATCATTCTGTCTGAATACCGATCCCACCCTCATGAAGCAGCTCTCATAAAGTGCATTAGGACGAAGATACCGTTTGTCTCCATATAAAATCTTTATGTCACGATACGATACCGTGTCAGTGGAATGGAGATTGCGCAGGGATTCGTCGACTGAAGCGTTATAGTCAGTGACGAAATAGATATTGCCTATTACATATTTCCCTTGTCTGTTGGAATTAGCCGGAGCCGCCGGTGATCCGACCGGACGGTTGATTGTCATTGTCAGTTCCACATCACTGCTTCCGGCTGTCGTGTCTGCATTGAAGGTGATGTATTCCTTGGCAAATCCATAATAACCGTTGTTGCGCAGTCGGCGGGTGATGATCTCGCGCTGTTGCTCAAGGAGTGTCCTGTCAAGTTTTTCTCCCGGACGCACGGGGAAGCGCATAGAATCGCGCATCACTATCTTTTCGTAGATTGTGTCAGGAAAGACATAATCGATCGAAGAGATGACATGTGGTTTGCCGGGATCAAGTTGATAAGTCACCTTTGCCTTCCTCTTCTTTTCATCAAGCACGGTTTCGGTAGTGACCGAGGCATCGAGGTAACCGCGGTTTACCATTGTCTTGAGAAGCTGCTCCTTTCCGGTGGCAGTCAGCGATGAGTCGAGTATTACGGGGGCTTCCCCGAGCTTCTTTACCCAACGGTTCCACCATTTGGTGCTGTCGTTTCCGCTCATGTTGTAAATGCCGAGACGGAACTTCATGCTCCATAGCATCTTGTGGTTTGGCAACTGACGCAGATACGTCATCATTTCCTGCTCGTCGAAGGTGTTGTCTTCTTCGTTTATGTTGATGTGGACCTCGTCGAGAAGATACTTACCCTGAGGGACATGTCGGCTACTCCTGCATCCCGCAAGAATGAGCGGGAGGAGAAGAATCGCTGAAGCAAGGATATGTCGCAGTGACCGTTTCAAGTGTTTGCGGAAGGGAGTGGGTTTAAAATCATCTGATGGAAATGCAAAGTTAATAATTTTTTGCTAATTTTGTAATCCGAGTTTCGATGTTTCGCAAGCGAAAGTTGACTCATAAAATTGATAGAAAGTGGAAAAGATATATCGCGAAGAATGTTTTGTTTCGGCAGGTG
>CAZMHE010000047.1:10874-16636 GCA_964566015.1 uncultured Sangeribacter sp.
AATTGATAGAAAGTGGAAAAGATATATCGCGAAGAATGTTTTGTTTCGGCAGGTGAGGCTAATCCCGAACAGGAGTTGGCTCTCCCGCTGCTTGTAGCCAAATTTATCGACGTAGCCACAGCCCATGCCAATTCCCTCGGCATCGGAAATCCGGCTATGGTGGATCTGAGTGCCGGATGGGTGCTTTCTCGCCTCACGGTTGAGATGACTGAATATCCTAAGGTCAATGAAAGCTACATCATGGAAACATGGGTTGTTGGCTTTAACCGCCATTTTTCAGAGAGGGAGTTCAGCATTAAATCGCCGGATGGTAAGATCTACGGATATGGAAGGTCGATATGGATGGTTATGAGTACACGCGATCATACAAATGTTGGTCTCTCCCATATTCATCTCCCTGACGAAATGATCAATGGATCAGCGACCCCGATAGCGAGTCAGGCAAGACACCTTCAGATTCTTCCACCCGATTTTGATGGTGAGCAACCGAAAGGAGCACTCGTCGCCAATTGTCCTGTTTACAATTATCGGTTCAAATATTGCGATCTTGACGGCTACCGCCATGTGAATACAGTTCGCTATGTCGATCTCCTCCTCAACAGGTTCACTCTTGAGGAGCTTGATGAGACGTTCGTTTCGCGTCTGGAGCTGTCGTTTATGCACGAAGCCCGCTACGGTATGGAGACACAACTCCTACGCTATGATGACACGGATGGCGGTGTGGGTAGAACTTCCTTTCTTTTAAAGGAAGATGGAGGTGAGAACCTGTTCTTCGCCAGATTGTTCCGCAAATCCCGTTAACGTTTTTGATCTGCTCGTTATAGTTCGTGTCCGTTCCGTTACCATTCGTGATTTATCGGTGAGCTCTTTCGAGCTCCGGATCAATGATTCTTGAATGATACGGAGTTACCGAATCAACGGGAATAGGATTCACTTTAATCTCAGGTATTTCACCCTTTAACGTGTCAGTGGCAGGGTTGGCAATCTCGACAATGTCAGGAGCTTTGGAATGTGAGAACGGAGTGTTGATGATTCCTTTGAATGAGAGCTGGAAGAAGGCAAGGATCAATGCTCCGGCGAGAAGTTGGGCGCCTAAGGACAGACAGAACTTCCAGCATTTCTGTGCTATGCCGTGACCGATGCGGACAAGGCTTATGGCAAGGACAATGAAATAGAGCAATCCGACGAGCCAGAACGACAGCAATGTGCATGCCGTGCTTATGTCAAGGAGAATGGGCACGGTCAGTATCCAGGAGAGTGTGTAAAGTGTGTTGGAATGGTGGAATACCGGTTTTTTCATATTTATATTTTTTTAGCCATCCTTTGAAAATATAAACAATCTTTAGCGATAAAGAGTTTTATTTCTGGGAGTAATAAGAGTATAAGTCACACCTGATTTGTGCCTCTCCCAAATATTGACTAATTTTGCATTCCAAACAAGACGATTATGATTACTGCATCTCAGAAAAAGAAAGAGAACATTGCCGAATACCTCCTCTATATGTGGCAGATCGAAGATCTTATCCGTGCCAATGATCTCGACATCGACAAGATTCAGACAAATATAATAGACAAATACAAGGATCTGACCGACGCGCAGAGAAAGGATATGCGCGAATGGTATGAGTCTCTCATCGACATGATGCGCCGCGAGGATGTGACGAAATCGGGACATCTGCAGATCAACAAGAATGTCATCATTGCTCTTGATGACCTTCACCGCCGCCTTCTCGCAGACCCCAAGTTTGCTTCATATTCCGCTCAGTTCTATCACACCCTTCCCATTATCGTGGAACTGAGGGCTAAAGCCGGCGACAACAAGGCCGACGAGATCGAGACATGTTTCAATGCCCTCTACGGCATACTTATGCTGCGTCTCCAGGGTAAGGAGATTTCTGAAGAAACTCTTCAGGCCACGGCTCAGATTTCAAAATTCCTGGCTCTCCTCTCACATTATTATAAGGAGGATTTCAACGACCGACTTTTCAAAGACTAAGAGTCCGTCTCATAATATTTGAAAGCCCCTGGGACGGATATGGGCGAGTGATTTTCTCAAGTTGAGGATGGAATGATGCGCGTGCATCATGACTGACGAGACTTGGAGAAAAGCACCGTCCAGATCCGGGCAAAGGTAACTTTTATTAAACGAAATTAGCATATTCACGAGAGAATAAACTTTATTTATTAATTTATGACAAAAAGTCTTCACTCATATCCACCTGAGAGTTCTCTGTGGTAAATTACCCTCAGTCTCGCTGTCTTGGGTGCTTTTCGCCTTTTGGCTCAGTCACATAGCCCCGCTATGCTCCCTCACCAAAAGCCGAAAATCCCTCCAACCCAGCGCCCCCAGGGACTTTCAAATATTATGAGACGGACTCTAATACCAATACCTATTCATGAGCGAAGAACTTAACAAAGAGATTGAACGCAGGCGCACTTTCGCGATTATCTCTCACCCCGACGCCGGAAAGACAACCCTCACGGAGAAATTACTTCTTTTCGGCGGTGCCATCCATGTGGCCGGTGCTGTGAAGAGCAACAAGATTAAAAAGACCGCCACTTCCGACTGGATGGAGATCGAGAAACAAAGAGGTATCTCCGTGGCCACTTCCGTGATGGGATTCAACTACGGAGACTATAAGATCAATATCCTCGACACTCCCGGTCACCAGGACTTTGCCGAGGATACTTTCCGCACCCTCACTGCCGTTGACTCGGTTATCATCGTGGTCGATGTAGCCAAAGGTGTGGAGACTCAGACGAGACGCCTGATGGAGGTGTGTCGTATGCGCAACACCCCTGTCATCATCTTTGTCAATAAACTTGACCGCGAGGGTCGCGATCCTTTTGATATCCTCGACGAACTCGAACAGGAACTTCACATCGGTGTGCGTCCACTTTCCTGGCCGATAAACATCGGTGCCAAGTTCAAGGGTGTTTACAATATCTACGAACATGGTCTCGACCTCTTCACCCCTTCCAAGCAGACCATAAGCGAGCGTGTTGAGATCAATGATGTTAACTCACCACTCGTTGATGAACTTATCGGAGAGGCTGATGCCAATAAGCTTCGTGAGGATCTTGAACTTATTGACGGCGTATATCCTGAATTTGACGAGAAAGAATATCTCGAGGGTAAGGTGGCTCCCGTTTTCTTCGGTTCGGCTCTCAACACCTTCGGTGTGAAGGAACTTCTTGACTGTTTCGTGAAGATTGCTCCGTCACCTAAGCCGACCGAAGCTCTTGAGCGCATCGTTAACCCCGGAGAAGAGGGATTCAGCGGTTTTGTCTTCAAGATTCATGCCAACATGGATCCCAACCATCGCTCATGTATTGCCTTCGTTAAGGTTTGCTCGGGCAAATTCGAACGCAATGTCAATTACCGTCATATCCGTAGCGACAAGATGATGAGGTTTGCCGCCCCTACGGCTTTCATGGCTCAGAAAAAGAACATCGTTGATGAGGCATTTCCGGGTGACATCGTAGGTATTCCGGATACAGGCAACTTCAAGATCGGTGATACCCTTACTTCCGGCGAGACACTTCATTATAAAGGTCTCCCCTCTTTCTCACCGGAGATGTTCAAGTATATCGAGAATGCCGACCCGATGAAGGCCAAGCAGCTTGACAAGGGTATCCGTCAGCTGATGGATGAAGGTGTTGCCCAGATGTTCACCAATACATTCAACGGGCGCAAGATTATCGGCACAGTCGGTCAACTTCAGTTTGAGGTGATCCAGTATCGTTTGCTCCACGAGTATGGCGCGCAATGCCGTTGGGAACCGATCAGCTTGTACAAGGCCTGCTGGATAGAGAGCGATGATCAGGAGGCACTCGAGGCTTTCAAGAAACGCAAGCATCAGTTCATGGCCACCGACAAGGAGGGTCGCGATGTTTTCCTCGCTGATTCAAACTATGTGCTCCAGATGGCCCGTGCTGATCATCCCAAGATCAAATTCCACTTCTCCAGCGAATTTTAAATACAACCTTTAAGTTTCGCGAGCTCAACTTAAAGGTTATAAGGTTATAAGGGTTATGAGGTTAAAGATCTGTTACAGATGTATTCTAAATCCATGATAAGCCTTTTACAATATAATCCTACAAAAATGAGGCAATCTGTCTTTGTCAGATTGCCTCATTTTTGTAGGATTAATCCGGTTACTTGATGTTAATCTTCTTTATTTTCGATCCCTGACGGACAATGTAGATACCGGGATTGAGATCCTCGATATTATTAGATACTTTCATGCCGTTGAGGTTAAAGATATCGTAGGGTAAGGTCTCATCGATTTCTACAATGACATCCTCGACATTACTGAAATCGTATGCTTCGATATTAAAGAAATATTTCCATGGTTCAATCTCTTTACATTTATTTATAGCCTCTGTCGGGACAAATAGAGTAGCCTTATTATAAACATAGTCAAAGACACTCATATCCCCAATAATTGGATCAGATGTATCATAATAAACAGACTTTAAATCGAGGCAAAAATTGAATGCATTACGTCCGATTGATATTAAGCTATTGGGAAGAGTGACTGAAGTCAGGCCTTTGCAAAAGTTGAAAGCGTATTGTCCGATAGAAGTTATACTTTCAGGGATGATAAGTTCTGTAATTTTTTCGCTATTTATATACAGACTTTCTGCATAGGATATTGGATTCGAAGAAGATGATGCAAAACTGATATTACACAGCGCCTCAATACTTGCGAACTCTGCTTTTTCGAGGGAACAATATCCAAATGCATCATGTCCGATTGAAATAACACCCGCTGGGATTGATATTGATGTCAGATTAGAACATTCTTTAAATGCTTGCGATTCAATTGATGTGACACTATTCGGAATTGAAATTGATGTCAAACCGGAGCATCCATAGAAAGTACCGGATTCAATAGTAGTGATATTGTTCGGAATTGAAATAGATGTCAGGCCGGTGCAATTATAGAAGGCTGTAGGGCCAATGGAAGTTACACTTTCAGGTATAGTGATAGATGTCAGGCCGGTGCAACTGGAGAAGACGTCATAACCAATAGAAGTGACACTTTCTGGTATTGTGACTGATGTCAGACCGGAAGCACCTTGAAAAGCATTGTTCCCGATTGAGGTTACCGTTTCAGGAATAATAACGTCTGCAATCTCTTTCCCGTTGATATACAGGTTGTGTGCATAGAATAGAGGATTCGAGTATGATCCGATAAAATCAAGATTACATAGAGCCTCAATACTTGAAAACTCTGCTTTTGTCAGACCAGTGCATCCGTTAAAAGCTGCGTAGTAGATAGATAATACATTTTCGGGGATTTTTACAGAAGTCAGATTAGAGCATCCTGCAAATGTATATACGCCTATTGAATTTACACTTTCGGGGATAACGAGTTCTGTAATTTCTTCACCATTGATAAATAAGTTATGTGAAGTGAACATCGGATTAGAGTAATAGTCATGAAAATCAATATTACATAGAGCCTCAATACTTCTAAACTCCGTTTTAGGTAGACTTGCACACATGAATGCATACGCACCTATTGATGTCACGCTTTCAGGTATAGTGACGGAAGTGAGTTCGTTACAGAGGTAGAATGCATAATCACCGATTGATGTGACTGTGTAAACAGATTCTCCATCGCTTGCTTCTGAAGGAATCACAAGATCGCCTGCCACATTATTGCCGGGTAGAACATCATTATTTTCAGACATTCCACCGGCTTTGGTCATGCAGGTCTTTGCCTCTTCGTCAATGACCGTGTAGGTGAGAG
>CAZMHE010000048.1:0-15951 GCA_964566015.1 uncultured Sangeribacter sp.
TCTATGCTCCCCTTGCACACCGTCTCGGCCTCTTCAAGATAAAGCAGGAACTCGAGGACCTCGCCTTCAAATATGAGCATCCGCAGACCTACGAATGGATCCGTGAACGCCTCTCCGAGACTCAGGAACAGCGTGAAAGGATTGTGGAGGAATTCGTGCGCCCGGTTAGGGAGAAGCTTGACCGCGCCGGTTTCAAGTATGAGATCAAGGCCCGTGTCAAGAGTGCCTATTCCATCTTCAACAAGATGGAAACCAAGAAGGTGCCGTTTGAGGAGATTTATGACCTCTATGCCGTGAGGGTGATCTTCGAGAATGACGACGATGCCCTCGAGAAGCTCCGCTGCTGGGAGATATATACTTTCTTCACCGACGACCATATGGTGCATCCCGACCGTCTGCGCGACTGGACCTCGATTCCGAAAGCGAACGGATACCGTGCCCTCCACCTCACTGCGATGGGGCCGGAGGGTAAATGGATAGAGGTGCAGATCCGTTCGCGCAAGATGGACGAGATTGCCGAACTCGGATATGCTGCCCACTGGAAATACAAGACCGGGATAAGCGCGGAGGAGACGGAACTCGACACATGGGTCAACACCATCAAGGATATACTCGCCAACCCGGAGCCGAACGCGATAGATTTCCTCGAGACTATCAAGCTCAACCTTTTCTCGTCGGAAATCTATGTATTCACCCCGAAGGGTGACCTGAAGACTTTGCCCTCGGGTGCCACCGTGCTCGACCTGGCTTTCGCCATACACACGCAGCTCGGAACGCACTGCATGGCGGGTAAGATAGGGCACCGCCTCGTGCCTCTCTCGCACAGGCTGGAGAGCGGCGACCAGGTGGAGATCATCACTTCCGCCACCCAGACACCCAAACCTGACTGGCTTGATTCCTGCCACACTGCACGCGCCCGCTCCAGAATACGCGCCATACTGCGAAAGGAACGCAAGGGGCTTGCCTCGAAAGGGAGGAAGCAGCTGGCCGAATTTCTGCAACACGAGAAGGTGGAGCTCACCGACTCCCTCATAGACCGTCTTATCAATGCCTACTCCCTCCCTTCGCGCGAGGAACTTTTCGTGCGAATAGCCGACTCCACGCTCGCGCTTTCACCGAAGGAGTTCGCGAAGATCAAGAAACAGAAACAGGGTAAGGGGATCATGAGCAAGATCCTACGCAATCCTTTCTCCTCGAAACGGAACAAGGGTGAAGCTCCGCGTCCGGTCGTGGACCGTAAGAGCGTCTACGTGCTCCGCCCCGACGAGAAGGAGCCCAACTATCTGCTCGACAGCTGTTGCTCGCCGATTCCCGGCGACGATGTGCTGGGTTTTGTGGACGACGACGAGAATGTAGTGGTCCATAAGGTGAACTGCCCCAACGCGATGATGCTCAAGAGCACCTACGGGCCGCGCCTCGTGGCCACCCGCTGGGGTGGCAGGGCAAGGAAATTCCTTGCCACGATCGAGGTGGACGGTATTGACCGCGACGGTATGCTTGAGGATATCTCCACGACACTGACGCGGAAGGTGGCCGTAAATCTCCGGGGCCTCAATATCGCGGCCGACAAGGAGGTGTTTCATTGTGTCATTACCGTGCTTGTCGATGATGCCGCCAATGTGGCAGACATCTGCGAGGCCCTCCGCAAGATAAAAGATATTAAAACCGCCAAACGCACATCCTGAACATATACACTCTCATGACTTCAGACAAACCACATATCTGGAACCGACTTTCCATAATCCGCATACTGCTCGCCGCAGTCTCGGTGGCCGTGATCCTTTTCTTCCTTCCGCGTGCCGACCTCCAGGGATTCTCCTTCGAGGAGAACCAGCCCTGGCGTTACCCTCTGCTGACGGCAGACTTCGACACCCCAATCTTGCGGGATTCAGCGTCAGCACGCCGCATGAGAGACAGTATCGACAGGGTGTTCATTCCGTTTGTGAGGCGCGTCCCCTCCGTGAGCGAAAACAATATGCAAAGGTTTTCACAACTGATCGCGGGGCAGGCCACCACCACGGAGCAGATGCTCCTCAAGAACCTGCTCAAGGAGGTCTATGACAACGGTGTGCTCGACGCCCCCCTCTACGACCATCTGGAAGCGAAGAACAGTCATGTGCTCCGTCTTGCTGAGGATATCGACAACAAGACATCGTCGGTGCGCAATGTCGATGCCTCGCGGATGCTCTCGCCGGCTCACGCCTTCGGCTACCTCGATTCGGTCTTCAATCATCATTTCCGTATGGAGCACGGGAAGCTTTCCCCGGGTATCACGAAGGCACTCAACATCTGTCTGGCTCCCAATGTGGTGCTTGACAGTATCACTGACACAAAATACCGCTCTCAGGAATATCTCAACGTGACGGGAGCGATGGGTGTCATCAAGAAGGGGCAGAGGATTGTGGACCGCGGCGAGATCGTCACTCCACAGATCTACACCATACTCAACACTTATCTTGATATGCTGGAGTCTTCGCAGGGCGATCATTCCAGCCACACCTATTTCATGATAGGGCAGGGGCTATACATCGCCATTGTCTACACGCTGCTCTATCTCTTCATGTTCCTGTACCGGGCGACATTCTTCGCCAGTCTAAGGCAGATGACCTTCCTGATGTCGTTCATCACGCTGTTCGTGGTGTTTGCCATACTGATGTTCGAGTATTTCGCCAACGGGATCTATCTCGTGCCATTCGCGGCGGTGCCTGTGATAATACTTGTCTTCTTTGACTCGCGCACAGCGATATTCGCGTTGATAACCACGGTGCTTATCTCTGCGCTTGTCGCCACTTTCCCATTCCAGTTCTTATTCGCCCAGCTGACGGTGGGCCTTGTGGCCACGTTCAGCATACGCCATCTCAGCCGACGTTCCCAGCTTCTGCGCACGGCTCTCTTCTCATTCCTGGCCTATTGCGTGACGGCTCTTGCGATGTCGCTGCTCTCTTCGGGCGATCTTTCCCAGATTTCATGGAGGATACTCGGAATCTTCGCCATCAATTCCGTGCTGCTCTCTTTCGCCTATGTGCTGATATTCCTTATCGAGAAGGCTTTCGGGTTCACGTCGACGGTCACCCTTGTGGAATTGAGCGACATCAACTCCCCGATTCTGCGAAGGCTCGCGGAGGAGGCTCCCGGCACGTTCCAGCACTCCGTGCAGGTGTCGACCCTTGCCTCGGAGGCCGCCCGCGCCATCGGCGCCAACACGACGCTCGTCAGGACCGGAGCCCTCTATCACGACATTGGGAAGATGAAGAGCCCGATTTTCTTCACCGAGAACCAGCACGGCGTCAATCCACATGCGGGGCTTAATCCGGAGACGAGCGCGCACAAGATCATATCGCACGTGACTGACGGCCTTGCGATGGCATCGAAAGAGAAGCTCCCTTCAGTGCTGAAAGATTTCATGACCCAGCACCACGGGAAGGGGATAACGAAGTATTTCTACAACACTGCCTGCAATGACAATCCTGATATAGTGATTGACAAATCGAAGTTCCAGTACCCGGGGCCGAACCCTCAGTCGAAGGAGACGGCTATCCTGATGATGGCCGATGCGGTCGAGGCTGCCTCGCGGAGTCTGAAGGAATACACGCCTGAGGCTATCGACTCGCTTGTTGACAAGATTGTGGATTCACAGATAGCCGACGGATTGCTCAAGGAGGCCCCGATCTCGTTCAGCGATGTCGAGACGGTGAAAGACACTTTCAAGAAGCGCCTCTCCACGATCTATCATTCCCGCGTGACATATCCGGAGATGAAGAGCACGACAGCCACCGCCAAGGAGGAGGCTGCTAAGTGATAGAGAACTTACGCGTGTCCGGCAACGTTGTTTAGTATAGGAACGGAGAGTAAACCGATCCTTTCCCGGATTGTCATTATTAATAACAATCCTTTATCCAGTTTGTAAAGATATGACCCATATAAGAAAGAGAATCAAAAGGACAGCACTTTTTCTGGTGACTGCTTTGATGGCTATCCCTGCATGGAACACCGTGGCCCAGACCAGGGTCGCCAATCAGGGTGGTGCCAATGCCCAACAGAATGTGACGCCCCAGAATAAGAGGAAAATCACGGTGGAGAAGCCTGATCTCGAGCTTATCAAGCGCGAGACACTCGACCCGGCGAGCCGGTTTTATTTTCCGAAACTCATGGCCAAGTATAACCGTAATGACACTACGATGACCAATGAGGAATACCGCTATTTCTATCTGGGTTATATGTTTCAGGAGGATTACGACCCTTACCGGATGTCGCCCTATTCCGGTGTGACTGATGAGCTCCGCATGAAGACCACCCACACCAAGGAGGAGATTGACACAATCAGGAAATATGCCGAACTCAGTCTGCGCGACAATCCTTTCGACCTGCGTCAGATGTCTTTCCTCGTGCATGTCCTCAAGGAGAAGCGCAAGGATATGAGTGCCAAGATCTGGGAATACCGCCTTGAGCATCTCTTGGGAGCCATAAAGAGCACCGGAACCGGTGAGGATATCGAAAATGCATGGTATGTGATCTATCCGATGCATGAGTATGACATGGTGCAGTTGCTGGGTTATGAGGCTGTCGACGCGCGTTTCTATGATCCGGGTTACGACTATCTGCTGGTCAATCCAGAGCCGGAGACCAAGCGGCGTCTGCGCGACAAGACCGCCGAGGGTTTCTATTTCAATGTGGAGGTGCCCCAGGCGCAGTATGAGCTGAAGCATCCCGAGACAGCGGAGCCGGCAGACAGCGAAGAAACCCTGCTCCCCAACCCCTAACCCTATAACCCTTAACCTTATAACCGGTTTGCCGCAAGGCAAACCTTAACCCTTAACCATATACCCGGTTTGCCGCAAGGCAGACCATAACCTTTAACCGTTAAAAATATGAGTGAAAACACACGTGAAGTAGTAGAGCCCGGAAAGTTCGTGGCCTACTCCTATAAGCTTTATGATGATGCCGACGGAAAGCTTCTTTTCGAGGCTTCCCCCGAACAGCCCGACGTGATGGTCTATGGCGTAAGCCATGAGATTGTTCCCGGACTGGTGGAAGTGATCAAAGGACTCGCCAAGGGTGACAAGTTTGAGATCACCCTCCCCCCGGTGGCTGCTTTCGGCGATGTAAATCCTGAATATGAACTCGTGCTTGACAAGGAGATCTTTATGCGCGACGGCAAGATGGCCGATGAGGTCGTTGTCGGTGCCGTGCTCCCGATGATGACAGCCGAGGGCTACCGTATCCAGGGTGTTGTGAAGGAAGTCGGCGACAAGATCAAGATGGACTTCAATCATCCTTTTGCAGGGAAGACAGTGCGTTATGAGGGCGTCATCGAGGAGGTAAGGGATGCCACACCCGATGAGCTTAAACCTCAGGGTGGCTGTTGCGGTGGCTGCGGCGGTGGCTGTGGCGACGGCTGCGAGGGTGGCTGCGGCTCCGACGGCGAATGTTGCCACTAAATGGCGAAATGCGCCATTAAATGAGGCCGTAGATCGGTGCCCAGATGGTGGCCGAGACCACGCCTGTGCAGAATGAGGCTATTATCCATGCCTCGGCGCGCACTGAACAGCGTTTCGCTCCCTCGAGGTCTCCATCATAATATTTGGAGCTTACCTTCGAGGAGAAGTATATGGCGATGATGCCGAAGATAGTGAAGAAGAATACGGCCATCACGACCGACCAGACAAGATAGGTCGGGGGCATCGGTTCATCGCATACCGGACGGTTTCCCGCCTGGTATTTCCCATAAAGGGGATTGGCGGCGAAGTCGGGCACTATGCGCCCGGCGGCGTTCACCTCCCCATCCGCAGTGGTCGGGTTGACACTTGTTGTCTCCCCGGCCACTTCGTCGTTTTTGAGGGTTTCCGCCCATTCCTCGTCGGCCGAAGGCTCGGCAGGGGTGGGGTGAACCACCGGACGGGCCGGTGTGATCGCCGCCACTACTTCGCGGGGCGCCTCCTCCGGGGTCGTGACGGGCATTGTACGTCCCTGTGCTTTATTCGTGACAATCTCCGCGATGCGGGGATCAAGGGAGTCAAAGACATACATCTCTATCCCGGAGGCGTCGAGGTCTCCGAGCAACAGCCCGACTTCAGCGTCATCGGCTTCCGGGGAGAGCACAATATCGCGTAGCCCGAGGGAGCGGAATCTGTCGATGACGGCCGGGTCAGAGATCTCTCCGGCAAAAACAACGGCCTCGACGCGGACACGGTTGCCCTCGTTGAATAATGAGGCAAGACGCCAGGCTGCGTCTCCATTACCCGATGTCAGAACTGCTATCTTTTTCATTATGTGGATTATTATTGAGTCAGGGTTTATTATTGAAGATTAAAATTGTGACGATTCCGGTTAGCCCACCTGCTGCATCTCCACGAGGCGTTTGTAATGGCCTGACAGAGCCATGAGCTCGTCGTGGGTGCCACGCTCGACAATCTTGCCGTCCTGCATGACGCAGATGAGGTCGGCGTTGGCAATCGTGGAGAGGCGGTGAGCCACAACGAGGGTGGTGCGCCCTTTCATGAGGCGTTCAAGAGCTTCCTGCACAAGGCGTTCGCTCTCGGTGTCGAGGGCTGAGGTGGCTTCGTCGAGGATCAATACGGGTGGATTCTTGAGTACTGCCCGGGCTATGCTGACGCGCTGACGCTGACCGCCGGAGAGACGTGCGCCACGGTCGCCGACCTTAGTCTGAAACCCGTCGGGAGTATCCATGATGAAATCGTAGGCGTTGGCGATACGGGCGGCCCGCTCCACATCCTCCTGAGTGGCACCCGGAGTGCCGAAGGCTATGTTGTTGAAGAAAGTGTCGTTGAAGAGGATGGCCTCCTGATTGACGTTGCCCATGATGGAGCGGAGGTCGCTCACGCGGTAATCCTTCACGTTGTGGCCGTCGACCGAGACCTCACCTTTGTCGACATCCCAGAAGCGGGGTATGAGGTCGACGAGGGTTGACTTGCCGGAGCCGGACTGGCCGACGAGGGCGACCGTCATGCCCGGCTTCACCTCGAGATTGATATCATCGAGCACCTTCCTCTCGCCGTCGTAACTGAAATCGACGCCGCGCAGGGAGATGGCTCCCCGTTCCCCGTCACCCTTGAGGTCGCGGGGGTTGGCGGGATCCTGTATCGGATTGCGGGCATCCATGATCTGGTCGACACGCTTCAGGGCGGCGAGACCCTTCTGGATGGTATAACCTATCTTCGAGAGCTCCTTGGCCGGATTGATGATGCTGTAGAAGATCACCATATAATAGATGAAACTCGAGGCGTCGATCGTGGAGTCGCCCCCGAGGATGAGGGTGCCTCCGAACCAGAGCACGATGCAGATGGTGATCGTACCTAAGAATTCACTCATCGGGTGGGCGAGGGCGTAGCGACGCTGCATGGCGTTGCTGACGTCATAAAACTCGCCCGTCTCTTCGGAGAACATGCGGTCCATCTGTTTCTCGGCGTTGAACGCCTTTACGACGCGCAGACCGCCGATGGTCTCCTCCGTAGTGGAGAGGATTGTGCCGAGAAGTTCCTGAGCCTTCAGAGAGGTAGCCTTGAGGGATTTTCCGACGGCACCCATTATCCACCCTGCTATGGGGAGGAGGATGAAGACGAATATCGTGAGACGCCAACTGACGAAGAGCATCATGCCGAGGCAACCGATTATCATGATGGGTTGCTTGACAAGGGCCGCGAGACTTGCGGCCACCGACACTTCTATCTCGGAGACGTCGCCGCCGAGACGGCTCATGATGTCGCCCTTGCGTTCGTGAGTGTAGAAACCTATGGGGAGGGAGACAATCTTGCGGTAGAGGGAGTTGCGTATGTCGCGCACGACGCCGTTGCGGAGCGGAATCATGAAGTAGTCGCTCAGATAGGCGGTGATGACCTTGAGGAAAGTGCCGGTGATGAGCATCAGGGCGAGGAGCGCGAGTGTGCGTGCTGCTCCGTAGTCGCTGATGAGGCGGGTCACATACCAATAGAAATTGTTGATGACCGTCTCCTTGAAATCTCCGCTGTCCCAGGGGATGAATGTATATGTGGTGGTGTCGATCTGGAAGAGGATCCGCAGGATCGGCATGATGAATGCGAAGGAGAAGAGGGTGAAGAAAGTGGTCAGGAAATTGAAGACCACGCTCCACACTACGTTCCATCGGTAGGGACGGGCGAACCGCCTTATGAACATCAGAAGATCTTTCATAGGGCAAAATTAACAAAAATCCCTCAAATCTCAATTTCTTTCACTCCAAAACTGATAATAACGACGCAGATAGAGCATGACAGCGACAGGGTGTGAAAAAATATTAGACAGTTCAGTTATGGTGGAGATTGCTTTTTTGTGTATTTTTGCAATGCAAATACGGCTGAGTGCCGTATGGGCGAGTACATCACCTCGGCAATTCAGCTTTATTCCCTGTGTCAGAGAGTGAAGAGGAAAGTGATGGATCGGCTGTTCGTCCATATCTTAACTATTACATAATTTCTGTATCCCGATTGCAGAGTTCATCGTTAACCCCGGAGTTGCCCCATCCTATTGAGAGTGGTGTGCCTGCTCCGTAACTTTGTCGCTAATGGTTAAGAAGAAAGTATCGGCTTCTTTAGGTTCTCCGCTCTCTATCGGTCCGCTCATCGAGGCGGAGCTTCGTCGTCAGGAACGATCAGTGACCTGGCTTAGCCGTAAAATTCACTGTGACCGACGCAATATCTACGATATTTTCCACCGTAGCAGTATCGACTCCACGTTGCTGTTCAAGATCAGCAGTGTGCTTGGCGTTGACTTCTTCCGTCTATATTCTGATAAATTGGAAGGTTTTGATAATCAACAAAATACCCCCCCCAATTCTTGCTGCAGGATGTCAGTCAGACGGTTAGTGGCTTGAGCAATCAGTAATCAGTAGCTATATTTTTTTACAATTCCGGAATGGCGGGAATTTTTCTTCACACTTTTGTGAAATTATTGCACATATGCCCTCGGAGGTGTGAGGGATGCGATTTGCTAACTTTGCAATATTGTTCCTGACAAAATCAAAACATTACAATCATGGCTAAGAAATCAGCAATTTCCGGTGAGTACATCATCACCGTCGAGGATTCGGGCTCTGTCCGTGTCTGCAAGATATATGACAATGTCAAGGGGTCACTGCGTGAGTGTGCCGAAGCAAAAGGGTTCGAGTATGACAACGGCTGGACAACCCGCCAGTTCGGCTCCAAGCTCATCAAGGAGTATGGCGACGGGAATATGGCTGAAATCGGCGAGTATACCGTCGTGAAGCGTGACAGCGGTACAATCGAGTCCTACCGCACGTATGATAACGTCAAAGGTGCCCTTCGCGAAATCGCCGAGGCGATCGGTTTCTCTTACGATCCAAACTGGACAACCCGCCAGTTCGGGTCTAAGCTCGTCGACGCTATCAACGAAAGCAAGTAGTGGACCGAAATATCATAGATATACTTCACGATGATGTGAGGGAGTGGTTGCTCTCCGAGCAAGATTTCTTCACCAACGAGCGAGATATGCAGGTGAAGCTCGCACGCTTCCTGATGGCTGAGAAGGGTGACCACTATGACATGGTTGATACCGAATACCGTGTTCCTCTCACAGAACTGCGCAGCCGGGGCATCGACGAAAGGAGATTGCCGTGGGAGAATCAGATTTCGGTGGATATAGTTGTGCGAAAAGGCTCAGATTGGGCGTGTATCGAACTGAAATATCACACCCAGAAGATTGATTATGAATGGAATCTCTTCGGAGAGCCTTTGAACGACAATAGCATAGCCATACTGAAAAATCAGGCGGCATCGGATATCGTGATGTATAACTATCTAAAGGATGTAAGACGCATAGAAGCCATGACGGAAGCCTTTCCTAATGTGGCGGGCGGGTTGGCAGTGATTGTCACCAACTGCAACAATATCTGGGACCAACCTGCTCCCGGTGTGAACTACGAGTCATTCTCGCTTCACGACCGCAAAGGCTCGCTGCCGATGGCTCACTCGGTGGGTGGCCACATATGCTGGGGTCCGAAAACGGGCAAGACCCTTCTGGATTCTTACCCGGCTTTTGATCTGACCGGCAGTTATTCTTGCCGTTGGGAACCCACAAACATCACGGCACGTACCAGAAGGGGAATTCCCTTTCAATATATGATAACGACGATTAATCATTAAATACCAATTCATAAACCATATGGCAATAAAGACCACAGCCTCAGGTAAGATGGACAAGCGCACCAAGGAGTATAAGGTGCTTAAGGATCGTCTTGCCAAGGCCCGCGCCGCCAAGAGCGGGGCTAAGAAGACCGCTTCCCAGTCAACATTGAGGAAAACCAAAAGCGGCAAAGTTGACAAACGCACCAAAGAGGGCAAAGCCGTGTGCGAACGCATGGCTAAAGCCCGTAAAGCCAAGAACTCACTCGCTAACCGTCTAAAACGTCTTTTCCGATGAAAACCCAGCCCAATACAATCGCCTCGATCCTCGCATCGCTCATCTGGGCCGACGGCGAATATTCAGAAGTAGAGCGTGTCACCTCCGAGGAGATTGCCGAAGCTTTCGACATCCCTGCAAAGGATTTCCAGAAATACATGACCGCAGCCATGGTAGAGGTTCAGAACCTCAGCCCGGAGGCTGCCACCACATATGCAGTAAAGCATGCCGAGAAGGTTGACCCTGAGGAGACAGGTGAAATATTCCAGGCCCTCATGCAGATGGCTCTTTGCGACAATGTCCTCACTTTCGGCGAGGTTCACAATCTACTCGCACTGGCCCAGGCCCTCGACATCGATCAGGACGCAGCCGTGCTCATGCTCTGCGACCTCGTGAAGAGTGAGCCCGAACTCGAAGTATCATTTGAACCTGACGACGAAGAATAAAAAAACTCCATGTCAAGCAAAATTAAAGTTTACGGAAGAGCACAGAACCGCACGGCTCTCGGGATAGTACATGCTTATCTTGTGATGTATCCTCAGGCTTCACTCGAGGACCTACGCAAGGCATTTCCCAACAACCTGAATCCTGACAAAGGACCACAGGAGAATTTCCTGCCTGTCAGTGAAGCAGAGAAATTCAATGAAAAGATGAGCCTCTACTTTGCCAAGCCCGATGAAGTGCTTGTGCTTGAGGATGGTTCGCAGGTTGCTCTGGCTCAGGTCTGGTCAAAACCCTCTTTCGACCGCATCGTAGATCAAGGGAAACTCTATGACATTGAGGTGGCTGAGTTTGAGAAAACCATGAGGGGCGAGAAGGGTGGTTACCGTCTGGAATATCTCAACGGATATGTGCCTCCGGTTGCCGGGCAGAAGAAGAGCCTGACATGGCTCTGGATTCTCTTGGCAGTCCTCGTCTTAGGTGCTTTGGCATGGCTTATCTTCAAGCCCGCGGCAAAGGAAACCGTGGTTGTCGAGAAAGAAGTCGTGGTTGAGAAGGAGGTAGTCGTGCGCGACACGGTCTATGTTCAGGCCATTGAGGAGATCGAGGCTAACTTCAATGCCGCTCAGTTCGAACAGGGTAAGAGTGATCTCAACGATGATGCCAAGCTCGCGCTCCATGACCTTGCAAAAGTGTTGAAGCAGAATCCCGAACTTCGTCTCCGCATCGAAGGCCACACCTCAGCCGAAGGTACACCCGAAGTGAATCAGAAACTCTCAGAGGATCGTGCACAGGCAGCCGTAGACTTCCTTGTAAACAAGGAGGGTATAGAGGCTGGTCGACTTGAGGCTTCAGGCAAAGGTAGCTCCGAACCCAAGGATGTAGAAAACCCGATGGCTGACGTGAACCGTCGCACCGAATTTGAGATCCTGTAATTCACATTTACGATCATAACCCTCATAACCTATTTACAATTACTATGGCAGATTTCAAGATTGACGGCCGCATGAAAGTGAAAGGCCTCAAAGATAAATTCAAGGAGACATTCGGTCTCACACTCCGTGTATATACAACTCTCAGCTGCAAGTCTCCCGCCAAGGATGACGCTACACTCGCCTCCATACGTGCGGAGGGAGCCAAAGGTGGAGAAATTGTTGTGGGGTCCAACCGCAAGGTCGGAAGCTTCGAGAAGATGGTGGCTGATGCCTATGGTATCGGCGTGCAGGTGGCAAATGCCGCCAACACCAAACTCTCAAACGACGATGATACGCTGGCGGCAGCTGCAAAGAAGTGAGAGTGTGTAGTATATGAGTACCAAGGCATACTACCAGAAGCAGATCATCGATCTCCGTGCCCGGGTGGCTCGCGAGAAGGAGGCCATGAAGCGCGACAATGAGTCGTATGCGAGAATGATCAAGAGTGCCTCCTCTCCTTCAAGCAAGGCGTCATACCGCAAGAGCAAGGTTGACCGCGCGGAGAGTCATAAACGCAATATTGAGTCGCTGAAGCGTCAGATAGCCCAGGCGCAGCTCAATAAGACACGTGCATCGAAATAAACCGAGTCTCCGTAAGCACACAGAATGTGTGGTATAACGGATTGAACTGATATGGGTATCTGGAAGGCTTTAGGAATATTATTAGGAGCTGACCTTCTTAGCGGAGGTCGGCTCCTTGACGGTAGGAAGGGGGGCATAGGATGCGGATGGGTCGTCATCTTCGCCATAGTCTTTTTCCCCTTCTGGCTGGTATATAAAATTTTCAAACTGATCTTTTGTCGTAAGTAATGAAGATTCCCGGATTATCTTTTTCGTGGAAGAGAGCAATGGGAAGCACCAAATTCAGGGAGAATCTTGCGCGCGTATTTGATGATAACCTGCACACACGGCAGTGGCATAATATTGTCGACTGGCTGATCGTGGTCATGATCCTGATAAGCACGGCCGAGATTTTTCTCTCTACGTTCGATCTCGATCCTTCGCTGAGGAGGGTTTTGTGGTGGGTTGACATAATAACCCTCATTTTCTTTACTGTAGAGGTGTCGTTGCGCATCTGGGTGGCTCCGTATATCAATCCGAAGTATAAGGGGTTGAAAGGTAGGCTGAAGTATTGCTTCACATTTTATGGGGCAATCGACGTGCTTTCCACCTTCCCGTTTTATCTTCAGTGGATTTTCCCGCTTCCTTTAGGGGCCTTCAAGATGCTCCGGACGGCGAGGGTGATCCGTACGATGCGCATCGGAAGATATTCCAAATCATTCTCCCTGTTGAGCAATGCCATCAAGCAGAAACGGAAGGAGTTGATTGTGTCGATGCAGTTCCTGATTATCATCACGATAATCCTTAGTTTCGTGCTCTTCTTTGCAGAACATGATGCGCAACCTGACGTATACAAGAACGGATTTATCTCCGTAATATGGGCATTCGCCCAGTATATCGGTGATCCGGGTCAGTTTGCCGACACGCCGCCGATCACCGGGATTGGTCGCGTCGTGGCATGCATCATCGGGTTACTCGGGATAGCTATTGTGGCGGTGCCGGCGGGAATCTTGGGAGCCGGGTTCACTGAGGCACTGGAGAAGGAGGCGAATCGTGACGCTATCTTGAAGAACTCGGAAAAGCTCCATAATGCGTTTCAGCGGAAGCTCGACCGCCCGACCGGGTATCAGATCGTGCCACCGTTCAAGACACTGACTTTCCTCCAGGCACGGTTGGGGATGAAACAGGATGAGATTGTGGATGCGGTCAATTCGAAGGAGGCACCCAATTTCCGTCTCATCAGCACGGCTACGACTATCCCGAAGGAAAAGAAGGTTACGGATGAGCTGGCTGTGGAACATTTCGTCATTAACAGGGATTATGGGCTTTGCATAGACCGTGACTCCCGTGTGACGATTATATCCCCCGCGAGCATGGTGGATGCCGGGATAGGGAATTTTGCATTTTATGTAGCCCTTATCGGGGGGTTCAATTATATAAGCCGTGAGATAGGGGAGTCGGCTCCCTATTCGTCGGTATTTATCCCTGATGCGGAGAACCCGGTGTCTGAATACGTCCCCTTCGCGGCTGATGTCGAGAAGCTGACCTCAAGGCCGGGGGCATGGTCATTCACCCTGTTGGTGTCGAGTGGTGCGCTCGAACCGGAGTATCCGGAGGCTCTTCATTTCGGCATCGGGGGCAAGAAGGGTGATGAAAGTTTCGAGGGGGAGGATCTTCTTGTCAACGATATGGAGACCTACAAGGAACTTTACGCCGACATATCACGGGTAGTGAAGGAGGAGATGGATCTGGAGACGAATCATCAGCGTCGCTACGACACCTCGAACAAACGGATGATTTTCCGTAATATAGATGCGCCGGACGCGAATCATGTGATATTGCGTATCGAGTGGGACAAAACACTCTGGGATCCCCGCCGGATTGTTCTGGCGCGTAATCTCGCAAAGTCGATCAAGAGGGTCATCGAAGGGAAGGAGCTTGATCCCCCGGCTATCCTCAAAACGAAATCAATCGGCTACGACGACTATTTACAATGATTTTTCAGGTATGGACGAACACTAATTTCTGAAGATTCACTAACTTTGTGGCAATCCGGGCGATTGTCAGCAGGAATAATGAATCTGAATAATGAATTAGTGTAATTACATAGAATGAAAAAGAGTAGACTAACGTATCTTGTGCTATCCTTTAGTCTGGCAGCCGGCCTAATGACAAGCAGCTGCCAGCATGGGGTGGAAGAGAAACAGGAAAGAAATTATCTTTCTGAGGTGAAATCGGTCAATAAGCTCGTGCTCGCCCAGATGACCATCTCGAAGATGGCTACCATAGATGACATCGACCTCGCCAAGGCCGAGGGGATGAGGCAGATTGCCGCCGGAGTACTTGACGCTATCAAGATCGGCAACCGGAAGGCCGCTTATTCCTACGACACATATCTCCGTGCTTTTGTGGATCTGAGTGATCTCACTGCCGACGATCTGAAGGTGGACGAGGCTTCCAAGACCATCACCCTGACCCTCCCCGCCGTGCAGACCGAGTTCGCAGGACGCGACATGGAGATCCGCGAAGACCACTATCGTGTCACCGGCCTGCGCTCGGAAATCGACCCCAAGGAGCGCGCCGGTATCAAGGAGCAGATGAACACTGCCCTCAAGCATGAGGTGGAGGAGAAATCAGAGTTTCGCTCCCGACTCGCGGCCGAGGCCCGGACCAAGGCCAGCGCCTATTTCAAGTCGCTCCTCGGAAGCGACGGATATACTGTAATCGTAAATTTCAAATGACATGAAAGCTATCCGAACACTCATTGTACTCGTAATCCTCGCTGTGGCCGGTTTCGTGGTATACAAGTGGTATACCGCTCCCGAGGCTTCCCATGTCACCATGAAGGAGGCCAAGATCACCGATGTCGCCCCGATGCTGCGTCTATGCACGGTGGAAATCCATGACGATGTCCCTATCAGGGGAAACATAGGGAGCCGTCATCTCTTTGGACGCGTGGCCCTGAACGGTTCCATTTCATTCGATCTCGATAACGTGGAGATCAAGGAGACCGGAGACACTCTTTCGATCACTCTCCCGCGTGAGATTGTGGAGATCTATGAATCGGCCGACAAAGATTCATATGAGGTGATTGATGTCTGGAACGACAGTTTCTTCGGATCGTCTAATTTCACCACTGCCGAAGAGAACTCCATCAAGAGAAAGGTCTGCGACAACTATCGCAAGGACATCTACAAGAAAGGTTATGTAAGACGCGCACGCAAGGAAGCGGTGGCCAACCTCACTTCGCTCCTCGGGGGGCTGACCGGTAAGACCGTAATTGTAACCGATCCCTCCCCCGAAGGGTATCTCAATTGACCGTAAATGGCGATTTCCGACAAGATAAAGACTAAGTCCTCGGAAATCGCATCATTTTTTTCTGCTGATTTTGGTTGACATATAGGATATTTTTATTAACTTTGTCAACCAAATAGAACAAATATGAATGCTCAGGCAACCGACATATTCCCCCGCCGACTGAAACAAGCCAGACTGATGAGAGGTTTTTCGCTGGAAAAACTTGCCCAATCACTTGCTGCACCTATCAGCCGACAGGCAATTAACAAGTATGAGAAAGGACAGATGA
>CAZMHE010000049.1:0-15922 GCA_964566015.1 uncultured Sangeribacter sp.
GTTTCTTTTATTTAATGGATTTGACCCAATCGGCCACTTGTTTTTCCGAATAGTATTTTTTTCATATTTTTCATATCTGTTGTTTTCTATTATTAAAACTAATATTCCACTACAAAGTTAGTTAGTATTATGGTCAAATACAGACCCCAATTATGGCAATGCAGACCCCAATTACTGATTGGTGAAAAATTAACATAAAAACCATTATCTTTGTAAGATGAAACAGAATTCTTCAGCAATATTCCGACTTGACTCCATAGGCTCATACAATAAACTGTATGGGCTTGAGACACTGCATCCTCTGGTAACCGTGATAAACCTTTCAAAGGCAACCAAAGTCGTAAATCATGTGGAGATGGACTATGGTGTCTATGCAATTTACCTTAAAAATGGAGCCAACTGCACACTGAAATACGGAAGGGAGGCTATCGATTATCAGGAGGGTACTGTCGTTAGTTTTTCTCCGGGACAATTGATAGGCGTAGACTCGGAAACTGACGAATTTGCACCAGACGTTATTGGACTGATGTTTCATCCGGATTTGATATATAGAACTCCTCTTTCTTATAAAATTAAGGATTATAGTTTTTTTGATTATTCCCAGAGGGAAGCTCTCCATCTATCTGTCGAAGAGCGCAAGATTTTAATCGAATGTCTCGAACGTATTCAGACTGAGATAGAATACCCTGAAGACAAGCATACGGCAAGTATTATTTCAGGTCACATTCTGGTTATGCTTGACAATATCTCCCGCTTTTATGAACGCCAGTTTATCACGCGCAGCAAGGTCAATTCAGACATACTTTGCAAATTTGAATCTGCCTTGAAAGAGTATTATGATTCAGGACAATCCAAACAAGGCATCCCATCTGTGAATTATTTCGCCGATCTCGTTAATCTTACTCCGGGCTATTTCGGTGATATGGTAAAAAAAGAGACGGGCAGGACTGCACAGGAGATTATTTCACGGAAAATAATAGATTATGCCAAACATAGTCTGTCCATGACTAACGATGATATAAGCGTAATAGCATATCAATTAGGCTTTCAACATCCTCAACATTTTTCAAGAATGTTCAAACGCATGACGGGGATTAGTCCTACTCAATTCAGAATGAAGACACACTCCTGAAATAAATTAAACACTTGGCAAAAAGTTAATTAACTTATAGTGCAACTTTTTCAAAAAACTTCTTCTTTATATCCTATAAAGATACTATATTTGTGACAGATTAACTCAAAGGATAATATTTTGGATATAGTCAACATCTACAATGATTATCTTTTCGCCGTCAAGTTCGACGATAAAGACCTTAACGAATATGAAGCAGCTTTTTCGTTGTGGCGCGACTTGGATTATCTTGTTGATTTCTTCGATACAAACAAGTATCTTCTTGAAACAGAGTTTTGGCACAATGCTGTTTCTTCAACTGATTCAGAAGATTTGGCACAGTCCGTAGTTGATGAGTCTTTTGATTTTGAAAGGTTCATCAAAGAAGTAGCGATGAACACCGCAAATGACTCCACTCCTGATTTCGATGAGTTTTTCCATGAGTTGGGAGGACAGTATAAATTTCTGAGAGAACATGTACCTTATAAATCTTATGGAACCGCATCTCCGACCATGCTCAGGCTCTATGCCATTCGCGTCAGCACAAATTGATATGTTGTAGTTCACGGCGGCATTAAACTGACCAAGAAGATACAAGACACACCTCAACTCAGAAAAGAGTTGTTTTCTAAAATTGATAACGTGCTCCGGTTCTTTAAGGCCAATGGCATTATAGATACGGAAGTCTTAAAAGACTAAATTATGAAATTCAATGTAGAGAAACTCAAAGCAATATCCCGTCCGATGACTCAGGAGGAAAGGACAACGATGGACTACCGCACCGAGAACGCTGATTGGCTTCAACTCTCGGCAACCATCGCATTGAAGATTCGCAAACTCCTTCGTCAACAAAGAATGACACAAGCAGAACTTGCCACTCGTCTCGGAGTTACACCCTCACAGGTAAGCAAGTTGCTTTCCGGCAAAATAAACTTCGAGCTTAAAACACTCGTCAGCATTCAGCATGCTATCGGCAAACCCATAATTGAAGTCTCCCTTAAAGATATGGAGAAACCTCAGGTTTCCTGAACAAATTATTAAGACGCAGGTTGTTGTGATTACTCAGTATGTTAAGGGCACACCGATTCTGAGCTATACACATTTAGGATCGGAATCATTATTTACTAACTTCAAACTCATAGGTTGATGGACAAAGGAATATATTACCGTTTCGCCCGTCTTGATCTCAAGCAGTTCGCCACTTTTGAGGACGGATACACTGAGGATGGTCGTGAGATTGGAATTTCTTGCAAATTCACTTTTGCATACAATTTCTCGGAGAATATTGTATGTTGCACCAACTCAATAAGCATTGTCAAAGGTGGTGACATCCTTGTCAAGGCCGATCTTGATGCTTATTTTGTCCTTAATCCAGACTCCGCCATCTCCCTTTTGGATGGCGATGCATTGGTTATTCCGTCGGAATTACAGGCACAATTCGCATCGCTTACCTACGGAACCATGCGAGGAATTGTATTTGCCAAGACTCTTGGTTCTCCTCTTAATAATATTGTGTTACCACCTAATGATGTCCTGGAAGTTATAAAAGCTCCTCTACGTATTCCAGCCTCCAATTATCACAATGGTTAACCGTTCACATTTTCTAATTGTTCGAAACTCCAGAGACAGCTCTTTGCCAATCTTCTGGCAATGGCTTAACTTTATGGTTCCCATGACCTAAGGGATGTTATACTTAACAGAGGGCATGCAAAATCTTTGTCGCTGCATACCCTCTGTTACGTTAGAATGTTGACGGAATCACGTTCCGTCGGTTAACCCTTATTTCAATTTTATATTTCGCCAACCTAACCCTATATTATTGGAGGCCGAAACTGTCGGATGCTGAGACTTCCTGTTCACAACGATTGAATGTTGCGCCACTTCATTTGAGACATACTCGGCAAGTTCCCCAAGATTCAGCGGACCATCATGTTGCTGAAGCTTTTTGAGAAGGAAATACGTGAACAAGCCATGCTGCTTATCATGATAGGCATAGGCTGTCTCCTTATCGGTGACTGCACTGAACACAGTCATCGCACCCCGGGGCTGATTGATCTTAGGTTGCAAAGCCACGCTTCGTGCGCTCGCGAGAGTCTCGCCGTTACGCTGGCTACCGCTGAAACAGGCATCCATCAGCATCAGCACATTCTCGGAAGGAATATCTCCCAGAGTCTCGTAGACCTTGGAAAGTTTGAAGGCACTTTCGGGATCAGTCCCATCGGCATCCGAAGGAAGAAGATACGCCTCCCTGGTAGCGTCGTCAGGCATCCCGTGCCCGGCGTAATAGACAATAAACTTAGCCTCACCCTTGAAATCGGAGGCAGTCTTCTGAATCCAGTTGAATTGCTGACGCATCTGATTTAAGGTGGCATTGGGAACAAAGTGGACATTTACTTCGGGAAGCCCGAGTGTCTTTATGCAGTATTCTTTGAATATCACTCCATCATTGTATGCAAAATCCACATTCTTCTCATTCTCATATTTCTCGTTAGCGATAATGATGGCGAATGTCTTCTCTTGCCTGATGTCCGTCACAGGTATCTTCACATCCACGTCCGATGTTCCGATTTTCAGTGATGATGTCGAGAATCCCTGCTTTCCGGTCGATTCAATGTCAATCTTATCGAAATTATACTGCACGTCTGCCACCGCATAATTCAACGCTTCATCATGACGGTAGTGGTAAACATTCCCGTTAGGCATGGTGAAATGATACTCCGACAACCCAAGAAAATCATTCTGAATAGCAAATTTAGGCTCTCTCCTCACTTTGTCAAATCCGGTCTTGAATTCCTCGGCATCACATGCCGAAATATTGACGGTCAGCAATTTCTTAGGCGAATACAGAGATCGGAGGGTGAAGGTCTCATTATCCGGGTCATACGGCCCTGAGATAATCAGTTTATCTTCCGGCAAAGTCTTTGATCGCGTCAGGACAAACTGCTCCTGTGCCTCCTTTGTCAATGCAAACACCCTCTGCTGGCGTGTCTCATCGTTGACACGTTTCTTCCAATCCTCCATTTTCTCATACTCCCCCTTCTTCTGCCAGTCATTAATCGACTTCTCCACATAATTCTGGGCGAAGAAACTGAAGGTATTTCTTTTGGCCAGACCCATCGCCATTTTCATCTCAGCGTCGGCAGCCTCCCGGTTCACCCTCTCCTGAACCCTCTTGTAGGCGGTCTCGCCGGGATTCTTCTTGATATATGATGCAACCTTACCCTGCAATTTATTGGCCTCATTCGCGCCGGATGCAATTATCTGCCCATCAAAATCAAGAGCTGAATATTTACCGTCTGGTGTCCTCAACACCACATAATGCAACCGGGTGCCCTTGTAGTCTACGTCTACCGGATACATAACGTCGCCTGCCATGGCCGGGAAGAGTTCATTACCCCCCTTGTCGAGGAGGCTGCATTTTCCATCTTTCTTACATTTAAAAGTATTTTCCATGGCCGGATTCAATTCCAATTCCGTATATATCGCCGGGATTAGCTCATTCCCGCACAAATCTAGGAATCCTTTCCGGGACATTGCCTTTACCATGAATCCAGCTCCCGGAACGAATTCATAAGAATCATACTTATCCGGCATAAAAACAGGGAATGTCTCCCGATTATATAATCCGACGTGGCCATCCTTCTTAACCTCAATATAATTCTCATCCCCCACTCGCTTCATCGTGATGTCAGAATACTCACAAGGGAGAATAAGGAGACCTTTAGTCGTGTAGAGTCCTATCTTCTTGTCTCGTGAGACCTTGAAACATGTTTCTTTACCAAGTGAGGATGTCTCGATCTTTCCATAACTGAAAGGTAACAGCTGCTCTCCTGATCCGAAGTCATAAGCACCCCATAATCCCTTGTATTGGGCATAGAGAACCTGACGTCCCTCTACCCGATTCACCTTAAGGTCATTGTATTGACAGGGATAAAGTTCTTCGAAATCTTCGGTATAAACGCCCCAGACCTTATCTTTCTTGCAGAAAAGACAGCCGTCTCGGGAGTCTATCCTGTTATAAATGGAGGGAACGATAGTCTTGCCATTCCGGTTTATCAACCCTACCAGTTCATTTTCGTGTACGATAAAATTCTTACCGGCCGGAACAATTGAGGAGTATTTGAATGAGGACACGGGCTTGAGACTCGCGTTTACAAGACCATACCCCTCTTTACTTTTTGCAACTGCTACTCCGTTATCATCCTCTATGGCGCTATAGTTGATCTCCGTATAGGGACACGGCTGAAGCAACGGGTATATTTTCCACTCATATCCGTTTGATGGTTCCGCAGGGCAATCAGGCTTGGGATTATGTGCCTTATATGGTTTTACGGTCAGACCTCTCATGCCAAGAATCTGATCCTCGAACGGTTTATAAGCAATCTTTGCCGCAGCTGCTTGTCCGACACTGCTCTCTACCATGCCCTGCCCGATTCCGGAAAGAATCGATCCGACAACAGAACTGCTCTCTTTCTTTGGATTTCTTATCCTGTAATCCCTTACCGCCTGTTCATATGCCGACTGACGTGCGGCTTTCCACTGGGCTTCCGCCTCGCGCTTAGCCTCCGCCACACGTTGATTCCACGCGGAGAGTTCACTCTCATAGCGTTTCTCCTCCCTTTCGTAAGCAACCATATCACGGTCGTATTGTTTCTTATCCTGAAGCCAAATGTCGTGCTCATCCTTCTTCAGTTCATCGAAAATCTGGAGTTCTATGAAACCTTTATGGATCTTATATTTCACGGCGTTAGTTGCGATCACATTCCCCTCTTTGTCGGCAAATCCATAATAGTTGACTCCTCGGTCTGAATAACCGAGCAGATACCATCCTCCACATTCCGGCTGATAGCGTGTAAGGGAATATCTTGATTTCAGGCGGTTCAGAACTCCGGGGTTTTGCGCCTCAGCCATCCCTGTCCCAACTATTAAGGACATGATCATGGCAATAGATACGATAATAATTCGCTTCATGTTTAGTCAGTTTACTTTTTCTCTTCTCTCAGTCCGATAGGATATACCTTGCCCTGTATGTATAATAGATATTATTAAATTGAGCATAGTTAGTAAATATCGTATTGTCACCTCGTATCGCGACGTAATAATAGTAAGATCCCGACTGATATACAGCGTCACTTGTCCATCTGTATTTGTTATCCATATATATTACCGCTCCATTATAGGGTGATACTACTTTATAGTGCGTTTCATCTCCTTCTTTTAAAGTTTCAATCTGACAATTTGCCAATTCCTGATAATCTCCTCTTGAAGGTAGCTTAAAGTCTTTCCCTGAATAATAATTGGCACCATTCCAGGTTTCACCCTTTCCATATAACCACGGATCATCTGATCCGTAATCCTTCATGAGCCATTTTTTCCCACCGGGAAGGGCGAGGTCAACAAACGGTTCTCTTGAACGGAAACCTGAAGCAATGTAAAGTTGAGCCATACTTCCATAATATGTTTTACCTTTCGACTTGAAGTAGGGCTTTAAGAAGATTCTTTCCCCAACGGTATATCTATCAGAGTAGAAGGTACCGAAATTGACAGTATTATTCTTGAATTCAGAAGTGGATTGCTTAGTCATGCAGAGTTCAGGGGTGAGGTTTTCACTGTCAGTATCGAAGCATATCCCCACTTCCTCGACCTGAAATTCCGCAGGTGAGAGTGTCAAGGTGAATACAGGTTTACCGGTCTGCTCATCTTTTGTTGCGAAGATACAGGAGTTATCGACCCATTCGCATGAAAATTCAGGAAGCGTCACGAAAGACTTAACCTCTCCCGTAATAATCTTGTTGAAGTCAGCTTCGTCTGCATCTGAATGGTAGCCCCCTTGTGAATACATATCCCTCTCTGAAAGGATGTATTGATAGAAATAGCGTGTACCCGGCTTCAAGCCTGAAAAAGTCAGTTTATCATTATGATGTTTATGATATCTGTCTGAATCACACCTTTCAGTTGACGCACTGAAATCAGGAGAAGTGGAGATTCTTACATGTGCGTTAGAAGTATATTCCCTACCCTCCTCATTGTACTGATAGCGGGTATCGAATGTCACGGAATTTGTAGTGATATTTACAGGTTCTTCGGTGATAACTTCAGGGGCATCTTTGAGGGCCACTGAATCAGAAGGATCATAACACCCCGTCATGACAAGAGCCAGCAATACGGAGATTATTATTTCTATTTTTTTCATTATGATGTCTTTATTCGATTATTATTTCATGTTTTGTCTCATCTTGGGAGACTGTCTCAATTCTGTCTCGATATTTTTTTAGAAGGACACTCCGATTCCAATATTTGCCGAGATAATCTTATCGGTATTCCCCATATCCTCACAAACCATATAGCTTGCTCCTGCCGTCAATGACAGGTGTTTATAAGTATACATCAAACCTAAATCTATTACCGGACCTTTAGTATATTCAGTTTTCACAAAATCGCCAAAGACACTTTTACGCCATACATGAAACTCACCATAGCCGGCACCGGCATAGATATATAGCGGTCTGATGATATTATACATTAATCCACCAATGCCATGAAAATAGTTAGACTTATGCTCCTTGGATTCACTCCATATCACCCGGTCCGAATCCCCGATATTCTTCCAATATAATCCACAGGTTCCCTTGACATAGAAACCGATAACTTTGGCAAACGCAACCATGAATCCCGGTTGTACATCCCCGAAATCAGTTGTCGGTAAGACACCCTCCACAAGTATATGCCATCTCCATTCATGGGCATGCTTATTTCTTTTGAGAGTATAGTTGCGTTCGATATTATCAAATGGAGAAACATTAAACGTCTCCGGCTTCGTCGCCGAATATGCCTTGTTCTTGTATTTCACCTTCAAGGAATGAGGACCGAGGAGTCCGACACTCTGCGGCGTGTTTCCGATCTCCTCTCCATCGAGAATAACTATGGCTTCAGGTGTGGAATTTACATTGAGTTTTCCTGATATATCGAAATCCTCGTTATAAAACTCACCGACGGGCACGTCGATACTCTCTCTCTTCACCACATCACCATTATAGCGGATGGTGACTTCATGTTCGCCAGAAACGAGTTCCTTTGAGAATGTGTTGGTATCCGACATCTCATCGTCTATACCGATCTGGGCTCCCGGGTTGGTCGTCACCTTGACTTTCACAAGGGAGATCTGTGCTGCCCCGGTCAATGGCATAAGCAACAGGGCAAGCAATGTGAAAAATTTTGTAAAACGCATTGTGCAAAACAAGTCGCAAAAGCTGTAGTTTCCCCGGAATCACTTGGCGGTTAAAATGTTAGGCATAAAAAAAGCGTAGGAAACTGTATCATCGCCCGTTCCCTGTATAGAGGCCTTCGCATTGCCCTGTAAAGAGGAACGAGCAACGCAGAAGCCCACGCTTGTATATGCAACACACACCTGTTATCCTTCCCGGACAACATTATCGGTGAGATGATACATATCCACGGGCATCTACCGTTGCCTTATCCTTGACTTTACATAAGAAAGTTGCGAAGTTTCTATACATCAAGAATCAAGCGCAGATAAACGCTGTAAAAAAATTTCTACCCACCCCACCCACTCTTGGGCTTCTGGCAAGTATCAGTGCAAAATTATATAAATAAATTTATTCTCCAAAATATTTTCAATTAGAGATTGCGACAAAGTTCGCGACGCTCACACATACAATTACATTTTACGCAGTGGAGTGCGTATTTTTACACAATGCAAATTTAGTGAAAAAGAAATAGAATCCGTTCTGAAATTGGAATCAGAATTGAACAATTCAAAATAATATTCTTTTGCACACTCAAAAGTAAAACATTTTCCTTAACCTTGTACTATTCTTTATGGTTCCCATGCCCGGGGGAAGCCGGTGTCAATTCTGATTGGGAGAATGCATGAAGGTTGATGAATGATGCTTTCACAATAGAACCGACTGACATTTCGTTTATTGGTTATGAAAATGTCTAAAGCAGTAATTGCACTGCTCATCTCTCTCCTTCCTGCAGGAGTCAGGGCGCAGTCGCTCCGTTCTGCCTACGATTTCCTGAACATCACATCCTCTTCCCGGGCCTACGGTCTGGGAGGATGCAACATATCCCTTATCTCAACCGACGTCACCCTTGCAGGCCAGAACCCGGCTCTCATCGGACCGGAAATCGGCAGCCAGTTCGCCGCCGGATATATGCATTATATGGGCTCGGCAAATTTCGCCGGTGCCCACTACGGACATTCCTCCGGTGAAAGGGGTGCCTGGGCCATCTCCATGCGCTATCTCAACTATGGCGAGATCACCGGCTATGACCAGTCCGGCGCTCTCACCGGTTCTTTCACTCCCTCCGACATCCTGGCCGAAGGCACATACTCTCATGACTTCACCGACGGTCTGCGCGGCGGCATCAACGTCAAACTCGCCTACAGCACCTACGAGCAATACTCGGCTGTAGCCCTTGCCGCTGACCTCGGCATCAACTGGTATGACGCAGACCATGACCTGTCGGTGTCGGCCGTGCTTAAGAATATGGGTGGTCAGCTGAAACGGTTTGACGAAACCTACGATCATCTTCCCTTCGATGTGCAGCTCGGCATGACAAAGGGTCTCGGCGAGACTTTCTCTTTAAGCGTCACCGCCTGGAACCTCACCAAGTGGAACCTCCCATACTATACCCACCCCACGTCAGCCGGGAGTGACTCTCAGGAAGAGAGTGAGATGAAATCAAATTTCGCCCGCAATCTTTTCCGTCATCTGATCTTTGCGGCGGAATACTCCCCCACCGATAGCTTTTTCCTCGATTTCGCATACAACTACAAGACCCGCACTGACATGAGCGCCTACCAGCGCAACTTTTTCTCCGGCTTCTCCGTAGGCGTAGGTATCCGCGCCCGCTCATTCAATGTCGGCGCGTCATTCGCGATGCCTCACAAGGCGGCATCGTCGATTCTGCTTAATGTAGCTCTCGACCTTTGACAAGAGCCTCATATCCCCATTTGATTATTCTTTTTTCTTTAACCTAACCATAAAGCTTTATGCAGAAAAACCTGACTACATTAGCGATTACCGGCATGTTGCTGGCCGGTCCGCTGACAGCCGGAGCGGCTGTCTGTCACGTGGTGCAGGGTGCCACAGGTTCGGGTGCATCATGGAGCGACGCCACAGGCGACCTCCAGACTGCTATCGACGCGGCCAACCCCGGCGACCAGATCTGGATTGCCGCAGGCACCTATCAACCCACAACCCTCATCAAGTCTACCAAAAAGACTTCAAAAGCTTTCATCCTCAAGGATGGCGTCTCCCTCTACGGAGGCTTTGCCGGCACGGAATCCTCGCTCGATGAGCGTGCCGCCGGATCACTCCCCTACGAGATGACCAACGAGACCATCCTCTCTGCCGATGACGATGAACCGGACGTATGGAACCGCATCATCGACCCCTACACCACCTACCGCTGGACCTGGGAGACGGAAAGCAATGTCGTGCCGGGAACAAAGAACAACTCCTCACACGTGCTCTACTGCGCGTCGACTTTCTCCCAGCCTACGGTTATCGACGGCCTCACGCTCACCGGCGCGAACGCCAATGTCTATCAGGCAAAATCTGCCGGAGGGGCCGTATATGCCCTCGGCAACGTGGCCTTGTCCCGCTGCCGCATCCTCGAGAACTCCGCTTATTTCTCAGCCGAGGCCAACGACTGCAACACCTATGGCGGTGCCGTATATCTTGACGGCGGTTCTATGACCGACTGTCTCGTGGCACGCGCC
This sequence comes from uncultured Sangeribacter sp., assembly GCA_964566015.1. Lineage (GTDB taxonomy): Bacteria > Bacteroidota > Bacteroidia > Bacteroidales > Muribaculaceae > Lepagella. The sequence continues at coordinate 10,863 of CAZMHE010000049.1, forward strand.
TACAGCCATTCCTCATATGGCAACGGTGTCGGCGGTGGCGTCTATGCCAACAATGCCACTATCTCCAACTGCGTCTTCGAAGACTGCGTAGGTCTCGACCAGGGTGGTGCCGTATATCTTAAAGGGGGCTCCCTCTCCGACTGCACCTTCAACCGCTGCTACTCATCAGCCGGCGGCGCCCTCCTCAACAACGGCGGCACAGTCGACCGTATCACCGTCAACGACTGCCGCGCTCTTCAGGGTGGCGCTGTCTACAATGCAGGAAAACTCTCTCACGCCCTCATCAGCGGTTGCTATGCCGACGCTACGGAGTATAGCGACAACGGCGGCAAGGGTGGTGGCATCCTCAACATCTCGGGCGATGTCTCCGACGTGGCTGTCACCAACTGCTCCTCATGGCTCGGCGGCGGTGTCTACCTCAACGGCGGCCGCCTGATCAACTCGACAGTTGTCAACAATACCATCCGTTCTCTCGACGGATCAGCCAACCTCTATGCTGCGGCAGGTGCTGAGGCAGTCAACACTATCTCCGACCCTGCCACACCCCTCTCAAATTTCGTATCCCCGACCTCCTTCGCCGGTTTCCCGCAGACCGATGCACAGAAGGCAGCTCTCGTTGCCGGTGACTGGAGCCTCGCTCCCGGCAGCTCATTTATCGACGCCGGTGAACCCGTAGAGGGCTATACATCCGGTCTCGACCTCGCCGGAAATCCACGCGTGTCGGGCAACTCCATCGACTGCGGCGCCTATGAGTCGCAAGGCGACGCCAAGCTCCCCGTCATCACAATCACATTCGATCCCTCCGTCACCTCCGCACGACTCGCACTCGGTGGCGCCAGCGGCTATGAGTTCAGCGTCGACTGGGGTGACGGCAACGAGGTGACCTACGATGCCCAGGCTTATTATACACACGACATCCTCGGATCCACAGTGAAGATCTACGGTGATGACATCATCCTCTTCCGCGGCTCCTCTCAGGGTATCGTCACAGCCGACATGAGCCGTGCCGCCGCCCTGCAGCAGATCATGATCGGAAGCAACCCCCTCGTCTCCCTCAACCTCGGCGAGCATCCTTCCTTGACCGGCATTTATGCCGAGGCTGCACAGCTCACATCTCTCAACGTTGCCGGCTGTCCCGCACTCCGTGTGCTCGACGTGCATGAGAATGCCATCGAGGGTGTGATCGACTGTTCAGCCATGACATCCCTCTCGAAGGTTGACATCGCCGACAATAAAGTCTCTTCGCTCATTCTCCCGAAACACTCGGTTGTCTATGAGATCGACTGCTCACGCAACGCCCTCACCGAGCTTGACGTGACCGGCCTCTCCGGCCTCTCCGAACTCAGCTGCTCGGAGAACGCCCTCACATCTCTCGACCTGACCGGTCTCGACTCTGTTGAGGTGATTTATGTTGACGGCAACCAGCTTTCTACCATCGACATCTCCCCCTGCTCTTCACTCACCAAGATCATGGCGGCCGAGAATAAGATCGAGAGCATCGACCTTTCCAAGAACGCCTCCCTCTCGGGCGTATATCTTCAGGACAACCTCCTCACCTCGCTCGACGTCACCTCAAACCCCAATGTGCGTTGGCTGAATATCGGCAACAATAAGGTTTCCGAGCTCGACGTGAAAGCTCAGCGTTATCTCGCCATCCTCATTGCCAACAACAATGCACTCAGAGCGATCGACCTCACGAGCGCCACATCGCTCTCAAGTCTCGATCTCTCCGGCAACGCCATCTCCGAAATCGACCTCACTCACTGCGGTTACCTCAGCCAGTGTCACCTTGAGAACAATTCCCTCACTGCTCTCGACGTAACGAAGAGCCCCTATCTCTACGGTCTCTTCTGCGGCAACAACGCACTCACCACCCTCGACCTCTCCAAGAACACCTATCTGCAGCGTCTCGAGGCACAGGGCAACGCCCTGACTTCGCTCGACATCGCCGCTAACACCGGTCTTCAGAGCATCTACCTCCAGAGCAACAAGTTTGATGCAGCATCTCTCGATGCCTTCATCGCCCAGCTCCCTGACGTGAACAAGGTCAACATCACTCCCGAGACCGAATCATTCCTCCGTCAGCTCAACGTAAGCTTCATGCCAGGCACTGCCGAGGCTGACATGGCTCCGGCTGAGGCCAAGGGATGGATCGTCACAGCCGAGTATGAGAGCGAGGAGCCTGTAACGCTTGCAAGCCTCGACCTCCAGCTCAACTTTGCCGGCGACAATTTCGTGGAGACCTATCCCGCCACCATCGAGTATGGCAACGAGGAGCAGACCATGATCCGCCTCATGAGCTTCATGGGCTCCGGCTCCAACGTAGTGGCCAATGTCGATTCAGAGGGCAATGTCAAGATCGCTCCCCAGGTATGCGGCGGCGACATCAACGGCAACTTCTATATGATCGTCAACGCTGAATCGACCGACGGCAACCCGCTGGCCATCTACAACACATCCGTGGCCGGTCACTTCGACGGCACAACGCTCACTCTCGAGCCCTGGAACCTCATCATCGTGCCCTATACCTTCATGGAGAACCTCGGCACGGTATATCCCGAGAACCTGACCTCGACATTCGTACGCTCCAACGGCACACTCGAGACCACCCTCGAATCCGGCTCCACCTTGACCCACAAGGTTTATGGTGAGATCAACGAGGAGACCGTTGCAATCTACGGCTGGGCCGGTTGCGCCAAGACTGTCCTCAGCAAGGAGAACGGAATGTGGGGCATCGACGCCACTGCCACCGCCTGCACCCTCGACGGCAAGGATTATATGGTATCGACAGCCGAAGGTGCCGACGTGAAGACCACCGACGTTCCCGACGCACGCACACTCATCTTCGGAAGCTGGCAGCTCCGTCCCGCCGCCGGCAACCCGCTCGTATCGGCCACCTCGTCCGTGCTCCGTCTCACATTCGACATGCCTGTCGTGACCGGCATTGACGGCGTTGAGGCAGCTGATGTTGTGGAGACCCTCTACATCAACGCAGCCGGCGTAAGCTCCGCAGAGCTATTCGACGGCTTCAACGTGAAGGTGGAGACCCTGAGCGACGGCAGCCGCCGCACTTCTCGCGTCATCATCCGCAAGTAAACCTATGTTGACATGGCAGAGGCCATGTCAACATAATCAATATCCGACACAATCTCATTTTTCATCATTTTATGAGGGAAGTTGAGGTTGTGTCGGATTTTTTTATTAACTTTGCATCGCTTTTTTGCGAAAAGTAGGCAGGGGAGTGAGCCCCGTGCCGGTAAGCTTTTCAGATAAAAGTAAAAACAATTTCATTTAAATCAACCTCTAAACACTCACAATCATGCATCTTTCAACAGAAGAGAAGCAGGCCATCTTCGAGAAATATGGCCAGGGCAAGAACGACACCGGTAGCCCCGAAAGCCAGATCGCTCTTTTCAGCGTTCGTATCAAGCACCTCACCGAGCACCTTAAGAACAACCACAAGGACTATGCTACGGCACGCGCCCTCAAGATGCTCGTTGGTCAGCGTCGTTCACTTCTCGACTATCTGATCCGCAAAGACATCAACCGCTACCGCGCAATCATCGCCAAGAAGGAACTCGGCATCCGCAAGTGATCCGATCCCTCCGACGAAGCTCGGAAGCACAGAAAAACGACACCCGGACTTTCCATTACGGATAGCCCGGGTGTTTCTTTGGAGAGAGAAAGAGCAGAGTTGCCTCAGGTCTCCCATGGAACCGCGACAGATATACTGACCCGGTTCCTGATAAAAATTGAGGCGACCTACCCGAGGTCGCCCGTTGTTCTTGATAATAGCGGCAAGGAGGAATCTATGGTTACGTGTCCCGCCGGAGCTTACTCTCACCGATATCCGCAGACGGCTTCGTGCCGAAGGAGACCTCAATGGGTATCTTGCTCCCGGATTCATCGCGCGTCAGCACTCTTTCGAGGTGTCGCCGACCTTCTCCGCACTCGTCAGACAATTCAATTATTGCATCAGCCTCCCTCTCGGAAGCTCTAAGTAACTTTCTTTGACTTTATAACACCGCTACACCACTTAAGGTTCTACTCTAACAACATTATTTGCTGACTCGCGAAAATTTTTATAATTTTGCAGTCAAAATATCCCTAAACTTATGCAGGACATACGCAATATCGCAATCATCGCCCATGTCGATCACGGTAAAACAACCCTCGTGGACAAGATGCTCCTTGCCGGACACCTCTTCCGCGAAAACCAGTCGACCGGGGAACTTATCCTCGACAATAACGATCTCGAACGCGAACGCGGAATCACAATCCTTTCTAAAAACGTATCAATCAATTATAAGGGCACCAAGATAAATATTATCGACACCCCGGGACACGCCGACTTCGGCGGCGAGGTGGAGCGTGTGCTCAACATGGCCGACGGCTGCCTCCTCCTCGTCGACGCCTTCGAGGGGCCGATGCCCCAGACCCGTTTCGTGCTCCAGAAAGCAATTCAGATGGGTCTCAAGCCCGTAGTGGTCATAAATAAGGTCGACAAGCCCAACTGCCGCCCCGATGAGGTCAACGAGATGGTGTTCGACCTTATGTTTAACCTCAACGCTACTGAAGACCAGCTCGACTTCCCGACCATCTACGGTTCGGCCAAGAACGGCTGGATGTCGACCGACTGGCGCGAGCCTAAGGATGACATCACCGCCGTGCTCGATGCAATCATCGAATACATCCCTGCCCCCACACAGCTCGAAGGCGACCCCCAGATGCTCATCACCAGTCTCGACTTCAGCAGCTATGTGGGTCGAATCGCCGTGGGACGCGTGCATCGCGGCACACTCCGCGAGGGTATGGAGATCGCGCTCTGCAAGAAAGATGGATCCGTATCACGCCAGCGCATCAAGGAACTGCATACTTTCGAGGGTATGGGTCGCAAGAAAGTCTCCGAAGTGAGCTCGGGCGACATCTGCGCCATCGTCGGCCTCGAAGACTTCGAAATCGGCGACACCGTATCGGTGCCCGAGAATCCGGAAGCCCTTCCCCGCATCGCCATCGACGAACCGACCATGTCGATGACCTTCACCATCAATGACTCGCCC